>JBDGVT010000245.1:0-7796 GCA_039585495.1 Gemmatimonadota bacterium
AGGAGCCGGTGCCCCTTTTCGAGGGCCTCCCGTTCGGTCATCCCGACACGCCCCAGAGCGGGATCGATGAACAGTCCATAGACCGTGATCCGGTCGGATAGCCTTCGGGATCCTCCGCGCGCCAGGTCATTGACGATCTCCGCATCATTGACCGACGTGTGCGTGAAGCTCCCGCGCCCGTTGATGTCGCCCAGGGCGAATACGCCCTCCGCTGTGGTCCGGCAGTAGTCATCGACCTCTATGTAGCCCCGATCGTCCAGCGTTATGCCCGCTGCATCTGCGTTCAAAGAGTCGGAGTTCGGGACTCGGCCCGACGCGACCAGCAGATGGGATCCGGTCACGACTCGTTCGCCGCCGTTCTCCATCATCGAGACCGCGACCTGGGATCCCTTCGATGCGACACGCACCACTTCTGCGGCGAGGGCGATGTCCACACCCTCCAGCTCAAGAATGTCCCGGATCGCCTCGGCGACGTCGGTGTCTTCCCGGCGTACGAGCGTCGGGCCTCGCTCGATGACCGTGACGCGGGACCCGAACCTCCTGAACATCTGCCCGAATTCGAGACCCACGTAGCTGCCGCCGAGCACGATGAGGTGTTCGGGGAGTTCATTCAGCTCGAGGAGCCCCGCGTTGTCGAGCCACGGTACGGTGTCCAGGCCCGGAATCTCAGGGGTTCGGGGCCGTGTGCCGGCGTTGATGTAGATCTGGCCGCCCGTGATCGTCTCTTCACCGACGCGAATCGTGCGCGGGCCCTCGAATCGACCCCACTCGTTGAAGAGGGTGACGTTGGAGGCTCCGGAGAGCCAGGACACCATGCCTGTGTTGTCGCGGATGGCGTTCATACGCGCCATCACGCTCGTGAAGTCGATCTCGAGTCCGCCCGGATCAATGCCGTACTCGGGTGCGCGCCGCACCGTGTGAGCGACCCTGGCACTGGCGACGAGTGCCTTGGTGGGTGTGCATCCGGTGTTCACACACGTCCCGCCCACGCGGCCTCCCTCGATGACCGCGATCGACTCGCCTCTCGGAAGGAGGTCGCCGAGCAAGGTCCCGAGGGCCTGACCGGTTCCCAGGATGACGTGCTGGAAGTGGCGCATGCGGCTAACCGACGTTGCGAATCACGGTCGTGATCGACGCGGAACGCGTCATCCACCGCGAATCCACGACGTAGTTGTATCGCACGCAGAACTGCCGTCCGTTCTCGAGGATCTCGAACTCGGCACACGAGCCCCGCCGCCGCGTGGTCACGGTGACATCGACGGACATGCTGACTCCGATATCGACTCGTCTTCGGCCGAACGTGTACAGCGCCTCTCCGCATCGGAAGGAGTACGTGCCGCGAATCTCGTCCTGCTGCACGATCCGAGCCGTTGGGGGACCGCACGGCCCATCCGTGCTTTCCATCCGCGTTGGGCCGTTTCGACCAATCGTAACCTGTCCGGCGACCTGCCTGCGCTCGGTCCGCTCGTTGGACGGAGAGTCATTTCGGTACGCGAGGACGCCGGCGAATCTGTATTGGCCGGGATTCCACGGGTATGGGTTCTGCTCACCGGGCGTGACTCCGCTGCAGGCGGAGAGGATCACGACGAGAGACGCGGCCGTGACCAGTCTGACGATCGTGGGAGGACGGCGGTTCGCGCATGACCACGACTTTCTTGAGGAATCTCGTGCATCTCGGTCGGAGCCGACATCCGATGGGTGAATCGGATCCCGCAATCGGCAAGGCGGGCGCTCTCGCCCGCTCTCGAAGTCTGTACGACCCCAACTCCGAAAGCTATCCTACGGTTAGCCTCGCTACCACGTCTGACTCTTCGTCGTCGCCACATGCTGCGACCCTTCCTCCGCCAGCCGGCGGACCGCTCGCATGGGACGAGGAAGGAGGTACCTGCCCGATAAGATCACGGGGAGGAAATATATGCGAGCCAAAGTCGGATTCGTGCTGCTCTACGCCGTGGCGCTTGTAGGCTGCGCCGCCGGAGGCTTCAACTCCGCTCAGCGAACCGCCCAACTCAGCCCGGGCATGAGCTACCAGGAAGTCGTGGCCCTGCTGGGCGAGCCCAGTGCGTCAGCGTCGCAGAATGGCCGAAGGACGGTGACCTTCTGGCTCCACGAAGCGTGGCGAGGGAACGTTCCGTACGACCTCGTCTTCACCGGCCAGCCCGAGAGGCTGGATTCGTGGGGAGAGAACGAAGCGGAGTACGCTGCGAGCCAGGAACGACTGGGCGAGGTCGCTCAGGCCCTCGAGCAGATCGCAGGACGGTGGTGGGGATACGCCGGATCGACCGAGCGAACCCTGGGCCTGTGTGCGGACGGGACGTACTACACGAGCCGGGAGTCCAGCTACTCCGGCACGTCTTCCGATGCGGGAGGCAACGAGGTCATGGCGTGGGGAGCCGCCAGCAGAGGGAACGGCGAGGGTCGCTGGACCATTAGTGGCTCCGCACAGTCAGGGAGCATTCACGTTCAGAACTCCGACGGCGGAAGTGGGAACATCACCTATCAGAGCATCAACGATCCGGGCTGCCTCTCCATCGACGGAAACACGATGTGCAGATCATCGGCTGAATGCCGATAGGCGAGGCGGGTGGCGAACGCACGAGGCTTGGAGCTGATGGGGAGCCAGGACCGCACGCGCGGCGTGTTCACGACATGGGACGTGCACCCACCGGAACGTGCTCCATCAGGTAGCGCGTGAGGAGATTTCGTAGATGCAGTGACGTGCCTTCGCCCTCGAAGATCCCGTGGCTCCGGTTCGGATAAGCCATCATCGTGAAGTACTTGTTCCGGGCCACCATCTCGTTGACGAGGCGTTCGGTGCCCTGGTAGTGCACGTTGTCATCGCCCGTGCCATGAACGATCAGGAGGTCTCCGCTGAGCCCGTCGACGTGGTGGATCGGTGAGCCTGAGAGGTATCCATCGGCGTGCTCTTCCAGGGTGCCTGAATAGCGCTCCTGGTAGATCGCGTCGTACAGGAGCTGGTCCGGAACGGGCGCGACCGACATTCCGGTACGATAGAGTTCCGGATATCGGAACATCATGTTGAGCGTCATCGACCCCCCTCCACTCCAGCCCCAGATCGCGATGCGGTCTTCATCCACGAAGTCCCACTCGCGGATGATGCGGTTCGCCGCCGCCTGATCCGCGGACGCCAACGTGCCGATGTCCCCGTGGACGCTCTTTCTCCACTCGCGTCCACGTGGCGCAGGCGTTCCGCGATTGTCGATGCTCGCTACGAGGTATCCTTGCTGCGTCAGGTACAGATGCCACAGGTAGTTGGCACCCCCCCAGTTATCCATGACCGTCTGATTCCAGGGCTCCCCGTACACGTAGAAGAGCAGTGGATAGCTCAGGTTCGGGTCGAAGCCCGGGGGCTTCATGAGCCACCCGTCGAGCTCGACACCGTCGCCGATATCGACGCGGAAGAACTCCTGCTCGCCACGATCCAGGGATGCCGTGGTGGCCGTGAGCTCGGCATTGTCCGCCATGGATCGCACAGCCCGGTGGTCGGGGAGTGCCACCAGATTCACCGTGCGTGGCACTCCGAACGCTGAATGGGTCTGGAACGCCCACGTGCCATCGTGCGCCATCTGGTAGTCGTTCCATCCGCTAGCCGACTCCGGGGACAGGCGCTCGGGGTCACCCGATCCGTCGAGGCGTGAGCGGAAGAGATAGCGTTGCGTCGGGTTGTCGGGTGAGGCGATGTAGTACAGCCAGCCGCCTTCGGCGTCGATGAGCGAGATGCTCACGATGTCGAACTGCCATGGCGTAACCAGCCGTTCGCTGCCGTCAGCCCGATCCACCACGTAGACGTGACGCCATCCGTCCTTTTCGGACACCCAGGTGAAGCGCGCACCGTCATCCAGCCAGAGGAAGTCGTCTACGACGTCGACCCACGCATCGTCGGTGTCCGTGTAGAGCACACTTGTCGCGCCGGTCGCCGCCTGCACGAGAAGAAGGTCGTTCCGGTTCTGTGGGCGGTTCAGATGCTGGACGACGAGCTCACGGGAGTTGGGTGCCCACTCCATGCGGGCGATGTAGTTGTTGCGGGAGTCACCCGGGACACGGGCCCAGACCGTCTCTCCTCCGTCCGCCGAAATCACACCCACACGCACCGCCGACAGGGTCTCTCCGACCTTTGGATAGGGGATGTGTGTCAGCTCGGGATACAGCGAGTCGGTGTTGTTGATGAGAAGGAAGTCCTTCACCTCGCTGGCATCACTTTCCCAGTACGCGACGTGGGCCCCGTCGGGGCTCCAACGGAATCCGTCGCGTATCCCAAACTCCTCTTCGTAGGCCCAGTCGAAGTTGCCTCGGATGAGCGTGGGCGTTCCGCCAGTCGTGAGGGCCGTCGTCCGTCCATCGGCGATATGCTCGACGTACAGGTCGTTCTCGCTGACGTAGGCGACGCGGTCCCCCTGAGGCGAGAATTTGGCGAACATGAGCGAGGACTCGGGGTGCTGTGCACCGATCTGCCGGAGTCGGCCGCTCGCCAGATCGAGCACCCAGTAGTCCCCGCGGGAGTTCACACGCCAGACCCGCTGGGAGTTGGTGTAGACGAGCAGCTTGGTGCCGTCTTCCGACCATTCGTAGTCTTCGAGGATGAGCGGCGCAGTCGTGCCGGATGGGATCAGCCTCTCGGCTGGCACAAGCACCTCCCTCGCTCCACTGGCCGGGTCGTATTTCACGAGGTCCAGGCCACGCACCGTCCGCGATATCTCCACGGTGCTGTACCCCGAGCCGTCTACCAGCCATCGCGCCGGACCTGCGAAATCGGGGGCGAACTCTGCCGAGTCGAAGATCCGCTCGAGCGTGAGCTGATTGTCCTGCGCGGAGGCTGGTGCGCTCGGAGCGAGCAATGCGCCGACGAGCGCGGCGGGGGCGACGAGGCGTAGGAAGGCACAACGATGCATGGGGTGTCTCATTGGAGTCGACGCCGGGATGGGCGCTACCGAGGACCGGGCGGCAGGTGCGTGAGGAGGTATCGCAGCATGAGCATACGCATGTGCACGGGGGTGCCCTCTCCCTCTCGCAGACCGTGGTCGCGGTTGGGGTAGGCCATGTAGTCGAACGGCTTGCCCAACTCGATGAGACGATCGACGAGTCCTTCCGTGATCTCGAGGTGGGTGTTCGTCTCCCCCGTCCCATGGATGATCAGGAGATCCCCCTCGAGGCCCTCTGCGTAGTTGATGGGCGCGGAACGACGGTATCCGTCGGGGTTTTCCTCGACGGTCCTCATGTAGATCTCCTGGAACCACGCGTTGTAGAGATGGGGCTGCGGCTTGGGTGCGACCGCGATTCCAAGTTGGTAGACCTCGGGCTTTCTGAACATGGCGTTCAGCGTGTTCGATCCGCCTCCGCTCCAACCCCAGATCCCGACCCGGGACAGATCGGCATACGGGCGCGTGCGGCCGAACTCCTGAAGGCCTGCCGCCTGCTCTTCCGTGGATAGAGGGCCCAGGCTCCCGAATACAGCTCGTCGCCACGCGGCCCCTTTGGGAGCGGGTGTGCCACGGGAATCCATGCACAACACGAGATATCCCAGGTCCGCCACCACCCGATGAAAATGGGCATGGCCGCGACCCCACAGGTCGAGCACGTCCTGTGCGTGTGGCTCCGAGTACTGATACACAAAGACGGGGTACTTGAGGGACGGATCGAAGTCGCGGGGCTTGATCATCCACGCGTCCATCACAACGCCGCCACCGATGTCGAGCTGCAGGAATTCAGTCGGCTCGGTAATCCAGGAATCCGCCCTGACACGCAACGCGTCATTGTCTTCGAGCGTTCGTACGACTCGGTGCTCGGGCAGCTCGACGAGTTCCGTGACCGGAGGCGTGTCGAACGTCGAGTAGGTGTGAAACGCCCATCTCGCGTCGGGCGAGAATTCGTACCGGTGCGTGCCACCCTGGTCCGCGGGGGTGACCCTTTCGGGCGCTCCAGAGCCGTCCAGCCGCGCGCGATATAGATACCTCTGGGTCGCGTTGTCGGGTGAGGCGAAGTAGTAGAAGAAGCCTCTCTCTTCGTCGACCCTGCCGCGCTCGATGATCTCGCTCGCGCCGGGTGTCAGGAGAGACAGCTCCTCGCCGTCTCTCGATACGACGTAGGCGTGCCGCCAGCCATCCTTCTCGCTCATCAACACGAACGCGTTGCCTTCGCGGATCCACTCCACGCCGCTGTTCACGCGGTAGCTGGCGACGACCCAAGCGGGATCGGATTCGTGATAGATAGGTCTGACGGCACCGACTCAGCCACTCCACCCATACTTCATCCGAATTCGCGGCCCAGTCCACCTGCCCGAGGTAGAAGCCCTCCGCAGGAGAAGGAATCGAGAGCCAGACCCGTTCCTCACCCTGTGCGTCGACCACACCGACGCGGAGGGTCGCGATGGTCTCGCCGACCCTGGCGAACCGGACCTCCCTGAACTCGCGATACGATGGGTCGCCCGGCACGAGGGTGGCCCGGAACCGAATGTCGGACACGTCGGACTGCACGTAGACGACGTGGCTTCCGTCCGGACTCCACACCGCACCACCGTTCGAAACCGAGCCGACGACGCCGTCCGTCGTAAGCTGAGCCGTTTGTCCGGATTCAAAGTCGTACGCGTACAGATTGCCCTCGTCGGCGTACAGGAAGCGCCGCCCATCGGGCGAGATCTGATAGTTACCGCCAGCGTCGGTGGCCACCCGCCGAAGCGACTCCGAATTGCGCTCGAGGAGCCAGTAGTCGCTCGCACCGTTCGCGTTCGTCCGCAGCAGCACCCGGTCGGTGTTCGGGAGGACCGAATACTCGGCGATGTCCAGTGGGTCCGCTCCGCCCGGAGGCTCGAGTTGGGACAGCGACGCCAACACCATGCGATCCCCGCTGGCGGCGTCGTACTGCACCAGTTCCTGAACATCTGTGCCTGGGGCCGGCTCGAGCACGGTGTACCCCGTGCCATCCGGGAGCCAGGTGGCTTGGAAAGGACGCGGGTTGAGCTCTCCTCGCTCGTAGATCGCGCGCAGTCTTGCCTCAGCTTCCGCAGGAACCTGGGCAACGCCGTGGATGCCGGGGCGGGCGAAGAGAACAAGTGCGCCTCCGGCGAGAATGAGACTCCACCGGGTCTTTCTCTTCGTCACGCTTCTGTCCTCCATCAGGATCAAGAACGGCTACACGCCGGGCAGCCCAGCCATCTTTCGCAGCCATTCCGCGAGAAGTGCGACTCGGCAGAGCTGCTCTCCCGTGATCGTCTCGCCGCCGGTCCAGCCGACGCGCCATACCCCTCCCTCGAGGTCGACGGGTGAGAAGCCGCGCTCCACGAGCGTGGAGGCGAGCACATCGGTCCACTCGGGTTGGCAATAGCCGACGCTCCCGAGCGCCTTCTCTGCGAGGACGTATTCTCGCACCAGAGGCTCGATGTGCTCTTCGGCTAGCGCACGAATGATCGAGCTGACCGCTTCCTCAGCCGCCGGCCCACGCTGATAGTCGTGCACGAAGCGTGCGAACTTCGCGCGCTGAACGTCGTCGACATCCTCGCCCTGAAGATCTCGCAGCTTCTCGCGGATGTCCGCGTCGCTCATGACAGGGTCGAGTTCACTCATTCGTCAAAATTGCCGCGTCAGGCCAGAATTCGCCAACCGAGCGAGGTGTGATGGCCGTGACGAGGGGTGTCATTCGTCCATCCCCAGCTCTTCGAATCGCTCGTTGCCGATCCGGTAGCTCTGCCAGTCCCGATAGTCGAAGTGCCACCACTCCGCCTCGTAAACGACGAAGTCCTCGGCCTCCATCGCCTCCCGCAGAAGCTCACGATGCCACCGTTG
>JBDGVT010000246.1:0-7494 GCA_039585495.1 Gemmatimonadota bacterium
CGCTAAACGACTACTTCCAGCGGAGACGAAACGAGTTCTTCGCCGAGCACCTGTTAGGAGACGACACCCACAGAGGCCAGGTGGAGATCAAGAACTGACGGCAACCCTACCCCCAGTGAGTTCCTGGAAGCGGGGTGAGCTACGCAGCGGATCCCAGATCGGGTCCAGTCCCAACTCGACGACCGAGATGTCGCCAGGGATCGTCAACAGGATCTCGAGCTGGTCGATGGCGAGCTCGACCTCGCCCAGGACGGCGTAGATGCGAGCCAGATCCGTAAGAGCGACGGGCCCCTCGTAGGCATCGCGCGATACCGGTATGAGTTCGGTCGCCCGAAGCCCATGGTGCACGGCCTCGTCCCTCCGGCCGAGCAGGGCGAGGGCGAGCCCGAGTCCGGAGTGGGCCTGAGCGTCCTCCGGGCGTTGGCCAACGGTCTCTTCCAAGAGGGCCAGTGATGTCAGCACGAGGTCGCGTGCGGCCTCGGGCTGGCCGAGCTTCTGAAGGCTCATGCCACGAAGCACGGCAAGCGGATAGTGCGGCTGCCAGCCGTCGGACCGCGGCTCGACATCAGCCAGGGCCGCGATGGAGCCCCGGAAATCGCCTTCCAGAAAGCGACCCCACCAGAGAAAGAAGGCTCCCTGCCCCATGGGATCGGAGCCCGGTGGGAGCGCCGCGAACACGTCGAGCATCGGCTGGGCGCTCCCCTCCCGGTCGATCGAAATCATCGCCTTCATCAGCTCGGCCTCGACGAGGCCGGGAGCGAGGGCGAGAGCCCGATTGAGGGCACGCTCGGCTTCCTGCCAACGGCGAAGCTTGACGTACGTATCGGCCAGGAGGAATAGGAGCTCCGGGTTACGGGGGTCCAAATCTACCGCCCGCTGGATGTCGAGGAGGGATTGGCTCCAGGCGCCTTGCCGCTGCCGAATCATGCCCTGCGCGATTGGGACCCACGGGTCGTTAGGCAACCCACGGGCCGCAATGGCCAACTCGGCCAACGCCCGATCCACCTGGCCTGTCAGGTACAGGTACTGACTGAGGTTGTGATGGCCTTGCGGGAGGTCCGGTTCCAACGCGAGAGCCCGTCTGGCGGCGTCACCGATCGACTCGACTCGTTCGAGAGAGGTATCGTAGCCCACACGGAGCATCAGAAAGTGCACGGCGGAGAGGTGGGCGTACGCCAGCGCGAAATCCGGATCGGTCTCGGTCGCACCCTCGAAGTCGCGCTGAGCCCGCTCGAGGTCTGCGACGTCCCAACCTGGGCGTGTCAGATGCTGAATTCCGCTCAGGTAGAGTCGGTACGCATCCATGTCCTCTGTGGGAACGTCGTCGATCCACGCAAGCTCGGTCGGAGTCAGCACGGCCTGCAGGGCGTCGGCGATTGCAGTGGCGATGGCACTCTGGATCGCGAAGACGTTCTCGACCGTGTAGATGGTGTCGAAGGTCTCAGCCCACATGTGAGCATCGGTTTCAGCGTCGATGAGCTGCGCATTCAGGCGGATCCTGTTGCCGACACGCTGGACCCCACCCTCCAGCACGGCGCCCACCCCCAGTTCGCTCGCGATCTGGGGGACGGGCAGCTCCGTGCCGCGATACCCCAGGACCGACGTGCGCGAGATGACCTTCAAGCCCCCGATCTTGGAGAGCTGCGTCAGCAAGTCGTCGTGGATTCCCACCGCGAAGGGTTCGGCCTCCGGCGTCCCGCTCTGATTCGTGAACGGAAGAACTGCGATCGAGGGGAGCGCGGCAGGGCCCGTCGGGGACAGCGCGGCTCGAGTACCCGGAGCTGGGCCTTCTCCCTCGGGGCCCAGCACGGCCATCACGACTCCGCCGATCACGAGAAACACCGTGAGCAGAGCCAACTCGGGCTTCGAGATCCGTTGTGGCCCTTTCTCACCGTGATACCAGGTGATCACCAGTGTGATGGGGAGCCCCACCATGACCGCGATCACCAACATCCGCGAGACCACCACCGGCCATTGGAACGCGTCGGCCGCGAAGCCTGCGGCCTCCAGGAAGGCCCAGGCTCCGGCCAGGTAGGCAAACGCCCACCGCATCATGGAACGCTGCCCGACGCGTCGGGCTAGCCCACCCTCGGCTCCGGAGGTGGGGCCTTCGCGAGCGACCGCCCGACGATCCACCTCGGTTGGGGCCTTGGCAGTGCCCCATGCCTTGGACCGCACTTCCTCGATGCTGGGCACCGGCAGCCCTTCGCTGCTGATCGCAAAGACCTTGAGCGGTCGTTTTACGTTCTTCAGCGTCACCTCGCCGATGTGTTGCACGGAGAGGGACGCGTGGTTCTTGATCTCGTCGTAGACCTTTCCGGATACCAGGACCCCGCCGGGAGAGGCCAGGGACTCGATCCGCGAGGCGACGTTCACGCCGTCACCGTAGACGCTGTCCTCGTCGTAGACGACGTCACCCGAGTGCACACCGATGCGCACCGGTACCGGAGGCTCTCCCCTCAACTCAACCTGCATCGCGACCGCGGCGCTAACGGCCTCCACTGCACTGCTGAACACGGAGAGGGCGCCGTCGCCGTAGTGCTGGAGGATCTCTCCGTGATGCCCCTCGACCGCCTGCTCCAGAGCACTCCTAAACCGGTCACGCCCAGCGCGGGCGATGGCCTCGTCCTCCTGCATGAGGGCCGTGTACCCCACCATATCGGCGAACATGATGGCCGACAGCCGGCGCCTGGGAGCGTCGCTCATTGTCCGTGCGGTGCGGTTAGCTGCATGTCCGCGTTCGTCGGAGTCCAGGGCAGGGCATGCCGGGGGCGCTCGTTGCACGAGGCAAGTCGGACCCTTCAGCATGGTACGAAAGATAACTGAGCTGCACGGTGGCGCTGCTCGATGGTCCGAGACGTCCCGTCCTTTGCCCATCCTGACAAAAACCTGACAGCCCCAAACGCCCATCACGGGCTCGCCTTGCTATCATAAGGCCATGGGACGGTCATCTTTGAGCCGGCCCGGTACCCGTCCCGGGTTCGTCATCGCCATGCTGGTGGCGCTCCTCGGACTCGCCGGGCTGCTTGCGTTTCAGGCTGCCAGCTCCGCGAGATCGCACCGAGCGGTAGCCGAGAAAGCCATCGCCGAATTCAAGCGCGTGGCGACACGTTCGCGTCTTGGGACAGCATCCAGGCCATCGCGCAGAGCTACGAGTGGGCGGACGGGGCCCGTGTGCACGCCTACTTCAGCTATCGCTTCGACGAGGGCGTTTTGCGATGGCGCTCGACCGACGGAGAGGCTGATTCAGACCGGCGGCTCGAGGCACTCAGGGGGGCGCTACAGGCGGACCTCCCCCGCACCGCGGCGGACAAGTACGACACGCGCTGGAATCAGCTGGTCCTCGTGGACGTCACTGCCTGGGGGCCTCGCGCGATCGTTCTACGATTCTACCCGGAGCCCGGCCCGGCCCCGGAATCGATGTACGGCTTCGTCGTGCCTGAGGAGGTGCTGACCGAGCGCCTCACGGAGATCCTCGACCGCGAGCCTATTCTGCCGGGGGCCCGCCTGGGCAGTGCGGACCAGGAAGACCTGCTCGCGGTCGAGATACGCGACGGCGCAGGACGCAGGATGGCGGCGTCTCCCAACTATGCGCATAGCGCGTTCACCGCTTGGGAGTCCCTGGGAGACGCGTTCGGCGCCCTGACGGTGACGGTGGCCATGCCGGACGACGCGGCGGAGACACTCGTCATTGGGGGACTACCGGCGTCCCGCCTCCCGGCGATCCTGGCACTCCTGCTCCTGACGACGGGCGTGGTCATCGCGGCGATCCGGCTCCTCAGACGCGAAGCGGAGCTGGGTGCGCTTCGGGCGGATTTCGTTTCGAGCATCTCGCACGAACTCCGGACCCCCATCGCCCAGATCAGGATGTTCGGCGAGACGCTTCTCCTCGATCGCGTGCGGAGCGATGAAGAGCGCCAAAGGTCGCTCGAGATCCTCGTGAAGGAGTCCAGGCGGCTGGCACATCAGGTCGACAACGTCCTCCTCTTTTCGAGGGCAGAGCAGCAGACCGTCCGGCTGGATCCCAAGCCGACCGATCTGCGCGCGCTGCTTCAGGAGATCGTGGAGGGTTTCCGTCCGCTTGCCGAGACACGGGGGATGAGACTCCGCAACGATTTCGACTCCGATGTGGTCGCGTCGGTCGACGCCATGGCCCTCGAGCAGACCGTCATCAACCTCCTCGACAACGCAGTGAAGTATGGACCCGACGGGCAGACGATTCGCCTTGGTGTCCGCTCCACCCGTGCCGGCCACGCGCAGATCGTCGTGGAGGACGAGGGTCCGGGCATTCCCCCAGAGGACCGTGACACGATCTGGGATCCATATGCCCGCCTCGAGAGGGATCGCGAGAGCGCGATAGCCGGGACGGGCATCGGACTGGCCGTAGTACGCGAGATGGTGCGGCGCATGGATGGCACCGTGCGCGTCGAGAACGGAACCGGTGGGGGCGCCCGCTTCGTGATCGAGTTCGTGAGAGGTGAAGAAGGGGAGGGACCGTGAAGCGGATCACGATCGTCGAAGACAACGAGGACCTCGCGTACGGGCTGCGTAACAACCTCGAGATCGAGGGCTACGAGGTCGACGTCTTGAACGACGGACCGACCGGCCTGGATGCGATCACCACGTCGCCTCCCGACCTGGTGATCCTTGATCTCATGCTCCCGGGGATGGACGGGTTCCGGGTGCTCAAGTCGATCCGTGAGCGCGGGATCGACGTGCCGGTACTGATTCTATCGGCACGCGGCGAAGAGCCCGACAAGGTGCTTGGGTTCCGGCTGGGCGCCGACGACTACGTGACGAAGCCGTTCGGGGTGCTGGAACTGCTCGCCCGGGTCGACGCCATCCTTCGCCGCTCGGCCAATGGATCACCCGCAGAGCGACCGCTCATCTGCTTCGGCCGGGTCGAGATCGACACGGCCGCCCGAACGGTCGCGGTGGCCGGCTCACACGTGAGCTTGAGCCCGAAGGAGTTCGACCTCCTGCTCGCCCTGATCCGAAGGAGCGGGGCGGCGGCGACGAGGGTGGAGCTCATGCGTGAGGTCTGGGGCCACGGCGCGGCCATCGCCAGCAGGACCGTCGACACCCACGTCGCGGAACTACGGCGCAAGATCGAGAGGGACCCGGGCTGTCCGGAGCACGTCATCACCGTGCAGAAGGTCGGCTACCGCTTCAAGGCGTAGGGTGCCGACATTTCCCTGACATCGTTCTGACCCGGACGCAACCTCGGCCGTACGCCGTACACCCAGCTTTCATCCGACAGTAGGACGACATGGGCGGTGAGGTGAGCGGTGAGCGCAGGGATGCGGTGCGGGGTGTT
Organism: Gemmatimonadota bacterium; assembly: GCA_039585495.1. GTDB lineage: Bacteria > Gemmatimonadota > Gemmatimonadetes > Longimicrobiales > Gaopeijiaceae > UBA2589. Next base: position 5,318 of record JBDGVT010000246.1, read on the forward strand.
GGGAATGGTGGGGGTCCTTCTGGGGAGCATCGTATTCCCTGCGCACGCTCAAGAGACCGAGGAGGACTGCCAGTGCGAGGAAGCGGTCGATCCATTCGCGCCCTTCGTCCTGACCCGCCTGGCGGAGCCCATCGTCCTCGACGGGGTGGTCACCCACGAGGAGTGGGGAGCGGTGGCGCCCCTGCCGTTGGTCCAGTACTGGCCCGACCACGGGGGACCGATCTCCCAACGGACGGAGATCTACGTCGCCTACGACGACGAGTACCTCTACGCGGCCGCTCGCTTCTGGGACTCGGACCCGGACGCGATCAACAGGAACAGCCTCTACCGTGACTTCTGGAACGGAGACGACGTCTTCGATCTGGTGATCGACGGGTTCAACGACGGCCAGACCGGGATGATCTTCTCCACTGCGGCGACTGGGGCCCAACAGGACCTCGAGGTCCTGAACAACGCCGAGCGGATCGGCGGGACCGAGCCGGTCAACGAGGCGTGGAACACGTTCTGGGACGCCGAAACGCGCGTCACGGACGAGGGCTGGTTCGCCGAGGTCCGCATCCCGCTTTCCTCGCTTCGGTTCCGTGAAGAGGATGGCCGCGTGGTCATGGGTCTCATCGCGTCGCGACTGATCGCCCGCTCCAACGAGCGACTCACGTTTCCGAACATCGCACCCGAGCTCGCCGACGCGAGCATCAAGCCGTCGCTCGCACAGGACGTCGTGCTGGAGGGCGTTTCGAGCTTCCGCCCGGCCTACGCCACGCCATACCTGCTGACCGGTGGTGACCGCGCGCGCCGGCCCGGAGCGCAGGGCCTCGGGACCGACCGTACCCTGGAAGCAGGTGGTGAGCTCAAGTACGGCCTTACCGAGGGGCTCACACTCGACCTGACCGCGAACACGGACTTCGCACAGGTGGAGTCCGACGCGGTCGAGGTCAACCTGGACCGCTTCAACCTCTTCTTCCCGGAAAAGAGACAGTTCTTCCAGGAGCGGTCTTCGATCTTCGAGTTCATCCACGGTGACGAAGGTCGTCTCTTCCACAGCCGGCGTATCGGACTCGACGACACGGGTCGGCCGCTTCGGATCCTCGGTGGTGCCCGACTGGCGGGCCGTGCGGGCGGCTGGGATGTGGGACTTCTCGACATGCAGATCGCCGGGACGGACGGAGCCGTGGGGGAAAACGACGGCGTCTTGAGATTCAAGCGCGGAATCCTCGGGAACGGCTCGACGGTGGGTGGCATGGTCACCACGCGATTCAGACGGGACGGGCGGACCGCGCTGGCGGTCGGCGCCGACGCGAGCTTCAGGCTGTTCGAATCGGACGACCTGATGCTCCAGCTCGCGCAGTCCGAGGACTCCGAGGCGTCCGAACAATTCGTCGACAGGACGATGGCTCGCATGTTCTGGCGCCGGTCGACCGAATCGGGGCTCGGCTACTACGTCGACGCCGTGTACAGCGGATCGGACTACGCGCCCCCATTGGGCTTCGAGGAGCGCGACGCATTCGTCTCGTTGAAGGGACGGCTTCAGTGGAGCTGGATGCCAGAGGGAGGACCCTTCGCGCGCCACCAGACGTTCTTCACGCTGCGCCGATTTACCCGGGTGCAGGACGGATCATTGGAGTCGGCCCTGGTTCGCTTCCGGTGGATGGGGTCCTTCCGACGCGGAGGCGTCTACAACGTCGCCTTCAACAACGTCTGGGAGGACCTGGCCGACGCCCTGCATCTTCCGGGAGGTGTCGTCGTGCCTCGAGCAAGACATCTTCATGAACCTGCACCTCGGAAACGCCAACGCCTTTTCAGGCCAGGCCATCGGTTCGATCGAAAAGTTCTTCGACGGCTACACGGCCTGGCTCCAGCTCCAACCCTCCTGGGCCATCTCGTCGCACCTCACTGTGGGGGGTGACTTCAAGCGCCAGCACGTCTGGTTCCCGAGCCGAGACCAATCGTTCGACGCCGACATCTACAGGTTTCGCGTCCAGGCGGCTCTCGACCGAAAGCTCTCCGCACAGACCTTCCTGCAGTATTCCAGGCTCAGCGACCGTGTCACCATGAACGCTAGGTTGCGCTATCGGTTCTCCGAGGGCCGAGACCTGTATGTCGTCTACGACCAACTGCGCGATCTGGAGCACGAGCCAACGGGGCTCGAGGGTCTCGGCCTGTCGGATCAGAGTCTGCTG
>JBDGVT010000247.1:0-5020 GCA_039585495.1 Gemmatimonadota bacterium
CGGTGGGCCACTAGGGTTGTTCAGCTCCAGGGCGTGGGCTCGATCTCACCCGATGAGCGAGGGCCAGACCCGTGCGATCACCTGGGGTGGGATCTGGGGCACCTGGCAGGGACTGGGGTGGGCGAATGTCTTCGACTTCGGAGAAGAGAGCTGTTCGCCTACTGGATGCATCAGCTACGGCGACGATGGGGAAAGCAAGGTCGCTTCGATGCTTGTCGGCGGGGCCCTGGGGATTGCGACGGGTGCGATCATCGCACGCAATCCGGTTCGGTCCGGGGTTTCGAGCGCGGCCCAGGGCGGGTCCACATGGGGCTCGATTTACGGAGCCATGCTCGCAGAGATCGTCAACGGTGACGACTACGATTCGGGTGACGGGGTGATGGTCACGTCACTGATTGCCGGCAACATCGGTCTTCTCGCCGGGGGTGCGCTTGCCGGCAAGTACGACCTGAGTCGGGGGCGGGTCCGGATGATCAATCTGGGCGCGCTCGTTGGCGGGGTAGGAGGACTCGGGCTCGATCTGCTCATCAGCCCCGACGATGAAGGCGCCGCAATCGGAATCCCGCTCGTCACGAGTCTGGCCGGTCTCGCGATCGCGACTCATGCGACTCGTAACGACGACCGGTCGTTCTCTGAACCAGGCAGCGACCTCGGAGCGTCGCTCTTCAGCTACGGGGACGACGGTCTGACGCTTGGCACGCCGTTGCCCATACCCACGATGCTGCCGTACGAAGACGTGAACGGTCGACCCACGAGGCGTCCCGGGATCAAGATGGAGCTGTTCCGGGCGAAGTTCTGATCCAGCCGCCCTCAAGGGCTGCCTCAACGAAGAAGCCCCGCAGACCGGCTGGCCTGCGGGGCTTCACGTGGGATCGTACTCGGTACGTCTTACCATCTGCTCGCCACCCGACGGCTGCGGTGGCCGCGTGCGAGGAAGACGTCGTCCACGAACCCGTCTCCGTCGAAGTCGATGAACTCGGCGAGCTCTACACCGCCCATCGTCACGATCAGGATCGCACCTCGACCCCTCGTATCTTCCCAATGCCCGGCGAGTCGGCCGCGCAGTCCCGCGTAGCGCCCTGCGTCGCTCAGCCTCTGAACGGTGGGACGTCCCAGGATGTCACGGAGGTCGCCCCTGTTCAGCAGCGCGTGTCTCCCGTGGCCTCTGCCGAAGCTCATCCGACCACGTCTCCAGTCCGCCCGCACCCATAACCCCTCGAACCGACGGTTGTCATAGCGGCGCGCGCCGTAGCGCTCATGGCTGCTGTACACGACCCGACTCCGGCAATCGAATGCCTGCCCGCGGGCGGGGGCTCGACAATTCGCGAGCCGGCCGCTCAAGGTGACCGGAGCAGGCCTCGCGGCCTCGCGGCCGCGATTGCGGGAGCGCTGAGCCTCCGCATCTATCGGAACGAGCATCGAGGTTCCTATCAGAACCAACATCAGCTTGCGTTTCATCGTTCTCCCCTTTTCCTGAGCGAGCCCCTGGCTCGTCTCGGGCGCCGGGCGGGCGGAGGGACGATCCCTCCGGGCTTCCCACCGATGAACTGCTATCGGTCTGGCACCCGGTCGTTGAAAATGCAGGGAGCGTGCCGGAACACGGCATGATACGTAACACGTTGATTTACAATGATTTACAGGGGTTCGGCACCAGAAGAAGTGTCACCTGTGGGGGACACTCTTGCTCTCCGGTGGGGGCGGCCGCCTACGACTCGAGCAGTTCTCGCAGTTCGCGTTCCAGGACGGGCTTCGATACGGCTCCGACCATCTCGAACAGCGGCTCGCCATCCTTGAAGAAGATCAGCGTGGGAATCGACCGGACATCGAACGCCTGCGCCGTCTCCGGTGCTTGATCCACGTCGACCTTCACCACGCGAACCCCTTCGGCCTGGAATTCGGTCGCGATCTCACCGAGAATCGGCTCCATCATGCGGCAGGGCGCACACCAGCCCGCCCAGAAATCCACCACCGACACTCCTTTTGCGTCCTGGACCAGCGTTTGGAAGTCGTCGTCGTATGCGTGTACGAACGGAGGCGGAGCAACGGCCTCCCGCTTCTTGAAGAACATCTAATCGTCCAGTTTTTGTTGTTGGAAAGGAGCCCGCGAACCCCCGTTCATCCTCATCCCGCCGACGGCCCGGCCAACCCTTCCCAACCGTCATGCATCCATTACCATATCGCGGCCAACTACGGCTGTAATCCACTCGTCGTCCCCAAAGATCCCATTCTCGGATTATGAGCGAAACCCAAAGCCTCGACATCGAGGTCATTCAACAGAAGATCCAGCAGGAGAGTGCCTTCGTGGACCGACTCCTGGCGGAAGTCGGTCGCGTGATCGTCGGGCAGCAAACGATGGTTCAGAGGCTCTTGATCGGCTTGCTTGCGGATGGCCACGTGCTCATGGAGGGCGTACCCGGTCTGGCGAAGACGCTGACCGTGAAGACGCTCGCCCAGGCCATCGACACGAGCTTCCGCAGGCTCCAGTTCACACCGGATCTCCTGCCCGCGGATCTGATCGGGACACTCGTCTACGATCCGAAAGACCAGGAATTCAAGACGAAGAAGGGGCCGATATTCGCGAACGTGATTCTGGCCGATGAGATCAACCGGTCTCCTGCCAAGGTCCAGTCCGCGCTGCTCGAAGCCATGCAGGAGCACACGGTCACGATCGGGTCGGAGACCTTTCCGCTGGATGATCCGTTCCTCGTGCTGGCCACGCAGAACCCCATTGAGCAGGAAGGGACGTACCCACTGCCCGAGGCCCAGGTGGACCGCTTCATGTTGAAGCTCTCGGTCGAGTATCCGACCGGTGACGAAGAGCTCCAGATCATGCGTCGGATGTCGAGCGGTGGGTCCATCGACGTCCAGCCAGTCGTGTCTCCAGAGGAGATCATGAGGGCGAGGAAGGCCACCGAGATGATCTACATGGATCAACAGGTGGAGCAGTACATCGTCGACCTCGTCCTCGCGACGCGCGATCCGGCGGCGTATGGGCTCGACGATCTCGTCGACCTGATCTCGTACGGGGGGTCACCTCGGGCCACGATCTGTCTGGCCAAGACGGCTCGTGCCCACGCCTTCCTTCAGCGTCGTGGCTTTGTCACCCCGGACGACGTTCGGGCGATGGGAATGGACGTGCTCCGTCACCGCGTATTGGTGACCTACGAGGCCGAGGCCGAGGAGGTCACTCCGGAGGACATCGTCCGTCGCATCCTCGACAGCGTCGAAGTCCCATAGCGCTGCCATGATCCCGCGGGAGATCCTCAAGCAGGTTCGCCGGATCGAGATCTCCACCCGAGGCCTCGTCAACGAGGTGTTCTCGGGAGAGTACCACTCGGTCTTCAAGGGCCGCGGCATGAATTTCGCCGAGGTCCGGGAGTACCAGTACGGGGACGATATCCGGAGTATCGACTGGAATGTGACCGCCCGCAGCGGCGCTCCGTTCGTGAAGATCTTCGAGGAGGAGCGCGAGCTCACGGTCATGCTCGTGGTCGACGTGAGCGCCTCGGGCGATTTCGGTACGCGGGAGCGCCTCAAAGGTGAGGTGGCGGTCGAGATCTGTGCACTCCTTGCATTCAGCGCGATCAAGAACAACGACAAAGTCGGCCTGATCATTTTCTCTGATCGGATCGAGAAGTTCGTTCCGCCTCGGAAGGGCCGGCGTCACGTGCTCCGTGTATTGCGCGAACTGCTCTACCACCAACCGGAGGGGAGAGGGACCGACATCACCGCGGCTCTCGAGTACCTGACGCACGTTCAGCGAAAGAAGGCGGTGACCTTCCTCGTCTCCGACTTTCGCGACCACGGCTTCGAGAAGGCGCTCGCGGTCGCGGGCCGACGTCACGACCTGATCGCGGTCCGGATGGGGGATCAGCGTGAACGCGAGCTGCCCGCGGTAGGCTACCTGGAGCTCGAGGACCCGGAGACGGGCCAGCGAGTGGTGGTGAACACGTCCAATGCAGACTTCCGTGCTGCCTTCGGGGAGAGAGTCGGCAGGTCTCGAAACGAACTCGACCGCTCCTTTCGTCGCCACAAGGTCGACGTGATCGACATCGAGACGGGCCGGCCGTACGTGAAGGAGTTGATGCGCTTCTTCCAGGATCGCATGCGGAGGCGCGGATGAGACCTCTCTTTCCGACCTCAGTCGAGGGTCCGCACCGACGTCGATACCACACTGGCGACCGTAGGCGACCGGATCACGCTGACCGTGTCGGTCGAACACCCGACCGGTTCGATCGTGAGCTGGCCCGATTCGCTAGACCTCTCTCCGTTCGAGGTGGTTGCAGCCGAGCTGCTCCCGACAGCGACGACGGAGGGCAGGTCGAGTTCGACCGCGCGCGTCGCACTCTCGGCCTTCGAGCTCGGTGAGCTCGAGATTCCGAGCTTCGAGGTCTCGGTGACGGGGGCGGACGGTGCCGTCGAGGTTCTGACGACCGATCGATTCGGCATCGAGGTCGTGACCGTGGGAGCGGACGATTCGGGTGATATTCGTGGCATCCGGGGTCCCATGACCATCGCGATGAGCACGCTCGTGATGGCGGCCTGGGCGCTCCTTCTGATCGCACTCGGGGCCATGCTCTACGCCCTTCTTCGGCGTCTCCTTGGAAAGAAGGACGCACCGGTTGCCTCGACTCCGGTCGTGCCCGAGCGACCCGCCCACGAGATCGCGCTCGAAGCGCTGGCGCGGCTGGAGGACTCCCCGATGCTCGAGCGGGGACAGATCAAGGAGTATCACATCGAGGCTTCGGATATCCTCCGTCGATATGTAGAAGCTCGCTTCGGGGTGGCTGCTCTCGAGATGACCACTTGGGAGATCATCGAGGGCCTCGAGCGCCGTGAGGTCGGTGCGGAGTTCAGGGACGGACTCAGGCGTTTTGCTTCAAGCGGGTCGGGCCCTGGTCGAGGCTACGATTCCGGCGGTCGCGGAGGCGACGGTCTGATGTTCCGATTCGAAGACCCCGTTGTGCTCGGCCTCATCGTCCTGGTGCCCGTGCTGCTCTGGCTGCGGATGCGCGGTACG
>JBDGVT010000248.1:0-4109 GCA_039585495.1 Gemmatimonadota bacterium
GGCCGTGGTCGCGGTCAGGACCAGGGCAGAGGGCGGGCCCGAGGTCGTGGTCAGGGCACGGGAGGAGATCAGGTTCCGGAGACGGAGGTCGTGATGGACACCGTCACATACACGACCCATCGCGGGGAACTCCTTTACTACGTCGAGGCCGACATCACGCTCGTCGACACCAGCGGTCGGGAGGTTTCGCGCTTCACCTCCTCCTCTCGGCAACGTGGGCCGTTCGAGCGCGGGGAGTTCGACGGGGACCCGAGCATCCTGGCCCTCGAGGGCAACAGGGCGCGGTTCTTCGATCCATCGATTCTGGCCGGGCAGCTCGCGGATATCGAAGGCCGGATCATGGAAGAGCTCGCCGTGACGATCGCTGGTGGGACGTTCGACCAGGTTCTCTCGGGCATTAACTGACGCTGGACGCGGATTCCACGTCACCGGCGCCGGGTAGCGCCGGGGTGGCCCAGCGTCTCTGGATGTCCCGATGGGCTGCATGGTTGGCCTCGTCCCTGGCGGTCATCGTTCTCGGCCTGGTCGGTGCGATCGTCGATCTCTCCCCCGAGGTCGAGGGTGACTTCTTCTTTGCGGAAGACGATCCGCAGATGCAGGCATCCGAGGCTGTGGCGGCGACCTTCCCTGCGGCGGACCAGTTGGTGCTTCGTGTCGCCGATCTAAGTGGCGACCGGACCGCGTATCGCTCGCGGGTCGGGGCCCTGACCGACGATCTCCTCACGGTCGAGGGGGTCCAGAGCGGCTTCAGCATCACCACCGACGATCCGCGCAGTCCGCTGTTCGCGCGGATTCTTCTCACGCCGGATCCGGACGCGACCAACATCGTCCTGCAGGTCGACGCTACGGATCCGGAAGTGCTGCTTCCCCGTGTCGAGCGTGTGGTCGCGCTCCACGCGTCGCCGGATGTGGAGATCGTACTGTCGGGGGTACCGGTCATCGTCGAACTCATCCGCAGGAATCTGTACCGAGATCTCGTTGTGTTCAGCGGCGTTGCCGTGCTCGTCTTCACCCTCCTCATCGGCCTCGTGTACCGCGACCCAGCGATCGTGGTCGGTACGCTGTCGACGTGCTTTGTCTCGGTCGGCGCCACGCTCCTCGCAGTACACGCGATCGGTGTACCCATTGGGCTGCTGACCGCCAACCTGGTGACGATCGTCTTCGTGCTCACGCTTTCGCACGTAGTCTTTCTCACCGCCAACTGGGCGAGGGTCTCCAGCTCGGACTCGACGCTCGACCGCTCGACCGCTCTTACGACCGGCATGCGCGAAACGTGGGAAGGGTCGTTTTGGAGTATGGCGACCACACTGCTGGGTTTTTCGAGCCTTCTCGTGGCCTCCGCCCGACCCCTGCGCGAACTGGGTGTGGCCGGGGCAGTCGGAACGCTCATGGCTCTTGCTGTGGCCTACACGGTCTACCCTGCCTTTCTCGGCCAGTGGGCGCGCGTGCCCGACCGTATCGATGAGTCGACCTCCCCACGCCCGCTGGCCGGCGCGAAATGGGTGCTGCCCCTCGCGGCGGTAGGGGTCGTGGTTACCGGGGTGGGAACGCTTCGACTCGATACCGATCCCGGGTTGATGTCGTACTTCGCTGAAGGATCAGAGCTTCGCGAGGGACTTGCTCGGATCGACGCGGACGGGGGGAGCAGCACGCTGGACATCGTCGTGGCCGATCCCGGCGGCGCCAACGTCGATGACGGGGCGGTTTTCGAGAGGATGGAGGCGCTGCAGGCGGCGCTCGAGGCCGACTCTGCCGTTGGGGTGGTTCTTTCGCCGACCGTGCTGATCGGACATGCCCGGACGATCCCCCTGGCTGGGCTGCTGCCCGTAAGAATGCTGCTCAACATCGCCGCCAGCGACGCCCTGGGTGGTGTCGCACTCGGCTTCGTGACGCCCGAGCGGGATCAGGCTCGCTTCTCCCTGCGAATGCGGGAGACCGTTCGTGAGCCTCGCGCCCAGGTCACCGAGCGGTTGCGTGCGCACGTCGCGCGCGTCGGCCTGGAGCCGGTCGTGGTCGCGGGACTCTACGACCTCCAGGCGCAGTTGGGGCGACTGATCGCTGCGAGTCTCCGCATCGGAATCGGAGGTCTGCTGCTGCTCTTTCTCGGCATCGCGTTTCTGGTGTCCCGCTCGCCACGGGCATCGCTCATGATGTGGGTATGCCTCGGATCCATTCCGCTCGTGATCCTGGGCACCTTCGGTCACCTCGGTGTGGCGGTGGATATCATCACCTCGCCCGCTGCGAACATCGCACTCGCGATCGGCGCTGACTCCATGATTCATCTGGTCGTGCGGGTGAGGCGGCTTGCGGCAGAGGGGGTCGTCGCTCCGTGGGGCTTGGCGGTCGGGCAAGTCGCGAAGCCTGTAGCTGGTGCGACCGTCATCATCTGCGCCGGCTTCGGCATCTTCTCGCTCTCGACCTTCCCACCTACGCAGCGGTTCGGTTTCGCCGTCATCGTGGGAACACTCTCCGCGGCCACGATGGCGCTCGTGGTACTGCCGAGGCTGGCTTGCGTCTTCTCACCGGAAGCGGGCAGCTTGTCGCGCCCTTCCTGATCTGACCGAAGAGACCCCATGCGCGACGCGTCCGCTTCGCCACCGAAGCACATCGGACTGGAGCGAAGGCTCGGCCTGATGGGTCTCGCCGCGACCGGCATCTGCTCGATGCTCGGCGCTGCGATCAACATCGTGCCGTTCATGATTCATCGGAACGTGCCGGGCATCGGGCCCTACGTGCTCCCGGCGTATCTCTTCGCTGCGGTGCCCGCGATCCTCGCGGCGCTTTGTTACGCCATCCTCTCGTCGGCAATGCCTCGTGCAGGCGGTAGCTACGTCTTCGCCAGCAGGGGGCTGAGTCCTTACCTCGGGTTCGTCGCCAGTTTCTCGCAATGGTTTGGGCTTTCCGTCGCCATCGGCGTGGTGTCCTATCTGATGATTCCTTTCATCAGGGATGTGGTCGCGGCGCTCGGGTGGGGCGGGTTGGCGGCCGCCCTCGAAACGGGACCTGTCCGCGTTGGGCTGGCCCTCACGTTCCTGTGGGGGTCCGTGGGGTTGAACCTGCGGGGCGTCAGGACCGTCGAACGGATCCTGGTTCCGCTGATGTTCCTCATGTTCCTTCTCGGCGGCGTAGTGATCGTGACCGGTTTTTCCTTCGACCAGGCCGCTTTTACCGGCGCGCTCGTGGCGAGCGAAGGCGCTTCGGTGCCTGCCGCGATCGCCGAATTCGACTGGGGGCGATTCCTCGCAGCCTCGGCGATCCTGTTCTCGAGCTTCATCGGCTTCGATTCGATTGCGCAGGCTGGCGGTGAAGCCCGAAATCCGGGACGAACGCTGCCCCTGGCGATCGGCATCGCCGTCGTCAGCGTGGGGACCTTCTACTTCCTGTTCACCGCAGCCGTGTATCACACGGTCCCGTGGGCGTTCGTGGCCGAGCGCGCTCAGGATCAGGACCTCACCGCGCCGGGCCTGCTAGGCTACGTGCTCGAACCCCGATGGACGGTCTTGATCATTGCCGGTGCGGCGATCGCCTTGATCAACGATCTGCCACCGATGCTTCTGGCTGTCTCACGACTCATGTTCGCGTGGGCCGCGGACGGCGTGTTCCCGCGCGGTGTATCCCGAATTCACACCAAATGGCACACCCCGCACATTGCACTCGTGCTCAGTGGGCTGATGGCCACGGCGGCGATTCTGGGGAGCCATTTCGCGGGTGATTTCTTTCTCGGCGTGGACATCCTCGTGACTTCCATGCTCGTGAATTTCGCGCTCATGTGCGCGACGGTGATCAGCCTTCCGATACGGAACCCTGACATTGCCAGCGACATCACGGTGCTCCCGAATCGGGCGCTCCAAATCCCGGTGGCGGCGACCGGGATCGGCCTTCTGCTCCTCTTTCTGGCCGTCCATGTATGGAGGGATCTGACGAGTGACGTCAGTGCCTGGTACTTCCACTCGACCCCCCTGTGGATTGGCGTGATGGCGCTCGCGACGCATCAGAAACCCCCTCCGCCCCTCGCGGTCGCGGCATTCGGGCCAAAGGGCCTCGCCCAGGCCGCGCGCCACGGCCTGCCCTATCTGGCGTCGCCAGTCGAGACGTTCGACCAGATCGCC
>JBDGVT010000249.1:0-4093 GCA_039585495.1 Gemmatimonadota bacterium
GCCCACGTCGCCTGATGAGGAAGAACAGCAGGAGCGGAGTGGCAATCGCCAACGTCGGGAAGTCGATGACGATGGTGCTGCGCTCCACCGAAAGCGGAGACAGCATGGCCGCGACGCCGACCGGAATCAGGAGGTCGAAAATGTTGCTTCCGATGACGTTGCCCACGGAGAGGCTGGCCCGTCGCTCGAGCGCCGCACGAATCGACAACGCGAGTTCGGGCAGGCTCGTCCCCACACCCACGACCAGAACGCCCAGAAGCGTCTGACTCACGCCGAAGGCACTGGCCAGTCCCACCGCGTTGGATACCACCAGGTGAGCTCCCACGGTCACCACCGTAAGGCCGACCGCGATCGATGCCGCCGCGGACAACCTTCCCTCCGGGGCTGCCTCCCGTTCCAACTTCTTCCCCTTCCGTTCGGCCTGGATGAGGGCGACGAAGTAAAGGGCGTAGGCGAGCATCATCACCGCACCCTCACCCCTGGTGACCACCCCGTCGAACACCATCAGGGCAGCGACCCCGATAGCTAGAATCAGGGCCACCCCGTCGCGACGGATCATGCGCGGTGCCACCGGCAGGTATCCGAAGAGCCCGGCTACTCCCAGAACGACCGTACCCTGTGCGATCGTGCTCCCGAACGCGGAGCCGACGATCACACCCGAGGCTTCAATGCCCTGAAGCTGCTGTGCGCTCGCACTCAATGCGACGACGAGTTCGGGCAGATCGGTGCCGACGGCGAGTACCGCCAGCCCCACGAAACCCTGGGACAAGCCGAACCGCTCACTTAACAGGACGGCGCCACGAACCGTGAAGAGCGTGCCCTGCCAGAGGCAGTAAAGGCCGACGATGAGCAGGATGACTGAAGTCATACAGAGGACCCGCTGTCGCCTTCAGGCGTCGCGCTCAGCTCGCGAATCCTTGTGACTTCAATGGAGGACCTCTCACAACGACGTGCGGGCGAGTTGGCGATACCGCATCGGTATCCTGCTCCTGATAGGAAGGGCTCGCGGGCCGAATCAGAAAGAGAATAAATGAAGCGTAACGCGCAGGACAACCTTTCAACTCGCACCACCAGCCACGATTTGAGGCGCGGCGTGATACGTTGTGAACTCGCCCTCGGCGCTCGGACCTGAACACTGTCAGGAGTACCCCTATCATGACGCCACTCGCGCTATTCCTTGTTCTTGGCATCCAACAGTTGCCAGAGCCCTTCGAGACACCGTGGGCCCGCATCATCCCCACGGTGGTCGAGCGGCCAGCGGGTGCGGAGTTGACCGTGCCCCCTGGCTTCGAGGTCTCGATCTTCGCGGAAGGCCTGCGCGGTGCTCGACTCATGGCACTCGCTCCGAATGGGGACGTCTTCGTGACCGTGGGGAGGAGTGGTGAGGTCGTCGTTCTTCGTGACTCGGACGGCGACGGGGTCGCGGATCGAACAGAGCGATTCGCGACCGATCTGAACCGCCCCTTCGGCATCACCTTCCATGACGGTCATCTCTACGTCGCGAACAACGATGCTGTGGTGCGCTTCGGCTACGACTCAGGTCAACTGTCTGCAAATGGACCCGCCGAACACCTGATCGATCTTCCTCCAAGCGGGCCCGGCGTGGATGAGGACACCGCCAGGCGCCTTGGGATCGACGTGAGCAGGACGCGAGGATACGACCACTGGACACGCAATCTGGCCGTGCACCCCGATGGATCGAAGATCTACGTAGCGATGGGCTCGGTGACGAACGCGACGCCGGGCGACGACCCGAGGCGTGCAGCGATCAGCGAGTACAGCATCGACGGATCGGGCCACAGGATCTTCGCGAGCGGAATGCGGAATCCGGTCGGGATGGCCTTCTATCCCGGAAGGAGCACGCTCTGGGCAGCGGTCCAGGAGCGTGACCACCTCGGTGACGATCTCGTGCCCGACTTCCTCACCTCCGTTCGGGACGGCGGATTCTACGGATGGCCCTACGCATACATCGGGCCGAATCCCGAACCGATTCTAAACGGAGCCCGGCCCGACCTGGTGGAGGCGACGATCACGCCCGAGGTCCTGCTACCCTCCCACTCCGCTGCGATGGACATCTCTTTCTATACCGGAGACCAGTTCCCGGCCGAGTACCAGAACAGTGCGTTCGTTGCGCTCCACGGGTCGATCAACCGATCGAGTCTCGCCGGCTACTCCGTCGTGCGGGTGCCGTTCAGGGACGGCCGACCAAGTGGCGATGCCGAGGACTTCCTCACCGGTTTCATCGTTCGCGACGACCCGGAGGTGAAGGAAGTGTGGGGCCGCCCGGTAGACGTGATGCAGTGGACGGACGGTTCGTTGCTCATCTCCGACGACGGAGGCGGACGGATCTTCCGCGTGAGCTACTAGCCTCCGATCGACTGGACGGCGGGCAAGCTACGCCCGATACTTCGGTCCAAGCGGCACACGAGGAAAGCAATGAGCACGCACACACACATCGGTGGCACGCGGCGGGCCGGCTCCCAGGCCCCGCGCCCTATCTGGGGGGGTCCTCGGATGCGGCGTTGATGACGCGGTGCGCCCATAGGCGCGACTAGAGCACTTCGAGGCACTCCCCGAATCCGATCGGAGGGTGCTTTTGTCGTTCAAGGGCCCTTCCGGCTGACGAATCCAATGACCACAGGGAATTCGATGAACCCGGGAGGGCCTCATCATGCGTATGTCACAACTATTCGGCCGGCGGCGGCGCGCCCAGGAAGACCAGGGAGAAGCCGAGGGCCACCAGCTTCTCGTACGTGCCGGTTACGTCCGGCAACACACGGCGGGCATCTACTCGTACCTCCACCTGGGGCTTCGAAGTCTCCGGAAGATCGAAGCGATCGTCCGAAACGAGATGGACCGGACGGGGGCGCAGGAGATCCTCATGTCGGTGGTCCATTCGGCAGACGCCTGGAAACGCACCGGCCGCTACGATCAGATCGACGAAACGCTGTTGCGATTCACCGACCGTCGTGGCCGGCAGATGGTGCTGGCGATGACTCACGAAGAGATCGTGGCCGAGCTCGCCGCGTCGGAATTGCGCTCCTACCGAGACGCCGGCGTCGTGGTCTATCAGATCCAAACCAAGTTCCGCGATGAACTGCGCGCCCGCGGCGGGCTTCTTCGGACCCGTGAGTTCATCATGAAGGACGCGTACAGCCTTCATCTGGACCAGGCGGGCCTTGCCGGAGCCTATCAGACGCAAGCAGCCGCGTACGGGCGCATTTTCCAGAGGCTGGGCCTCCGCGACGTACATCAGATCAGGTCCGATACAGGAGTCATGGGAGGGTCGACCGCCCACGAATTCATGTGCCTCCTGGATGCGGGCGACGACACGGTCATCTTCTGCGACGACTGCAGGGACGCCTGGAATGCAGAAGTCACGGCAGCCGATCGGTGCGGTCGGTGCGGCGGGGTCGTGCTCCGCAGACGTGGGGTCGAGGTCGGCAACATCTTCCAGCTCGGAACACGGTACACCGATGCGACCCAAGTCCGTGTCGCCGACCGGGACGGGTCGATGCGGTCCGTGGTAATGGGCTCCTACGGCATCGGGATCAGCCGGCTCCTGGCAACGCTCGTCGAGCAGAACCGTGACGACCGCGGCATCGCACTGACTGCAGCGACGTCCAGCTTCAGCGGGCACGTGGTCGTGCTGGGAGACGACGGACGACTCTCCCGGGCCGCCGAGGACGTCTACGCGGCGTGCCACTCGGCCGAGATCGACGTGCTCTGGGACGATCGAGGCGTGCGAGCCGGCGAACAGCTGGCCGACGCCGACCTGATCGGGGCGGCGGTGCGGATCACCCTGGGAAAGCGGACGATCGAAAACGATGGGATCGAGCTACGCGAAAGGCGGACCGGAAGGGTCCATCACGTTGCTCGGTCGGACGCCGCGGGTGCACTGGTGGCGCTCGTTGGAGACCTGAAAGACCGCGAGGCGGCGGAGGCAGCGTGAGCGGCCGCCTCCGCCGCGCACTCAGCTTCCCTCGCGTTTCGTCCCGTAGAAGTTGCCCGCCCCCATGGCTCCGCTGATGCTCCCGTTGAATTCGGTGCCTGCAAACACCACCTCAACGCCGACGTCCGCGTCCGGGATGTA
>JBDGVT010000250.1:0-10666 GCA_039585495.1 Gemmatimonadota bacterium
CGACTCGGGCCGACCCCCGCGGGACAGCCCAGTGCCCCGCCTCCTCCCCGGGTGCTGAAGCGGTAGTGCCGGGAGTGGGCGCTGTTTTCGCTCAGCCGCCGAGGAGGTTGTTCGCAGCCCCGGGCGTACCTCCGAGGCCCATGCCCTCCAACGACTCGTCCTTGTCATCCGTCTGACCACACAGCAGACTCGCGATCCGCTGGTTGCTCCGAACGACGCACATGGAGACGACAGACTAATGATTGTCCGCCTGTGGACCGGCCGAGCAAATCCCGGGGACGAGCTTGCCTACGTCGCCCATCTTGAACAGGTCGTGATCCCTGAGATCCGGGCAGTTTCGGGAAACCGCGGGGCGCAGGTGCTGCGGGGCCTGGGTGAGCGCGGCCGGGACTTCGTGGTCCTGACCTACTGGACGGACCTGGAGTCGATTGAAGCGTTCGCGGGCTCGGATGTGCGCACGGCCGTGGTTCCTGCCGAAGCGCGAGCGCTTCTTTCGGACTTCGAACCCGTGGCGAACCACTTCGACGTAGTGCTCGAGACTCGATGACCCCCAACCCTGATGTCATGAACCACCTATCAAGGTCTTGGTGCCGACTCGTCCTCGTCGGCCTCTTCGTCATTCCGGGCGCCTCCGCCGCGGCGCAATGCGCCGAATGCGTGTTTCCGGGCGAAGAGTGGGAACGACTTCGCGGCGCGGATCTGGCCGCTCAGGGTTGGGACGCCCAGGCGCTGCGAGGCGTCACCGATTTCCTCCGAGACTCCTCGAACTCCACTGGAGTCGTGGTCGTGGATCGGGGACGGGTCGCCTTCGAATTCGGCGATGTCCAGGAGTTGTCCTATCTGGCCTCGGTACGAAAGAGCATCCTCTCCATCCTGTACGGTGCCTGGGTCGAGAATGGTACGATCGATCTCGAAGCCAGGATGGTCGACCTCGGAATCGACGATGTCGGAGGCCTTCTTCCGATCGAACGGCAGGCACGCATCGAACACCTGATCACGGCGAGATCCGGTGTCTACCACCCCGCGTCGAACGGGGGGGACAACCTCGCCGACGCACCGCCGCGCGGGTCGCAGGAGCCGGGCAGCTACATGCTCTACAGCAATTGGGACTTCAACGCGGCCGGTGCCGTTTTCGAGCAGCTGACGGGTCGTGACCTTTACGACGAAGCCCAGGCCCAACTTGCGATCCCTCTGCAATTCGAGCACTGGGATCGTTCGATGCAGCGAAAGGGTGGGGATCTCTCGGTGTCCAGGAACCCCTCGTACCATTTCTGGCTGTCCACGAGAGACATGGCCCGCGTTGGACACCTCATGTTGAACGAGGGCAATTGGGATGGTCGGCAGGTCGTTTCGTCCGAGTGGGTGCGACGGATCTCGAGCGTGGTTACACCGCTCGAGGAGATGAACCCGATCGGTCGCCGAGACGGTTACTTCGGGTACGGCTACATGTGGTGGATATTCGACGGACCATCTGCGGTCGGGCCCTTCGAGGGGGCCTACACGGCCCGTGGTGCGATCGGACAGTGGATTACTGTCTTCCCAGCCATCGACCTGGTCGTCGCGCACAAGACGAACGATGTGTACGGCCGGACCACCAGCTGGGATTCATGGCATCGGATGATCGAACTGCTGTTCGAGGCGCATAGAGTGCGGATGGACGGGCCGTATCCGTGGCAGAGCTGAATGTGACCCCGCTCTAGGCCTCCGCCGGCCGCAACTCGGAATCCTCAGCCAACGCCAAGGCACGCCCCGCCCCGACATCCACACGCGTGAGCAGCGCCGCGCCCACGATGAAGAAGCCGATGAGGGAGAGGATTCCCCATCTGCTCGTCCCCATCGACTGGCCGACCACCGCGAACGTCAGCGGCCCGAAGATCCCCGCGAACTTCGAACTGACGCTGTAGAAGCCGAAGAACTCCGTCGCGCGTCCGGCGGGAATCATGCTCGCGTACACGGACCGACTCAGGCCCTGGATGCCTCCCTGGACCATGGCGACTCCAATCGCCAGCGCCCAGAAATGCCATGCAGTGTCCATGAAGAACCCGAGCACCGAGATCGTTGAATAGCCGACGAGGCAGACGAATATCCCTGTCTTCGCACTCACTCGGCTCGCGAAATGCCCAAAGCCGAAGGTGAAGGGCACGCCTGCGAACTGGACGAGGATGAGTGCCCCGATGATGTGCCCGCCACCGATACCGACCTCCTCACCATAGATCGCGGCCATCTTGATGATGGTGCCGACACCGTCGTTGTAGACGAGAAACGCGAGCAGAAAGAGGAACAGGTCGGGGTGCTTGCGGATCCGGCGCAGCGTGTCGAGCACCCGCGTGAAGCCCACGCGTATCGGATCGAGCCCCTCGGCCTCGCCGGCTACCCTCCGAGCCGGCGGTTCGTCGACCCGTCGGAACAGGGGCAGCGAGAAGAGTGCCCACCAAACGGCGACGCTGACGAACGAGGCGCGCACGGCCTGTCCACCATCGGCGAAGCCGAAGCTCTCGGGGAACAGATACCACACGGCGTTCAGCGCCAGCAGCGCTCCTCCGCCGAAGTAGCCGATGGCGTACCCGGCCGTGGAGACGCGATCGAATTCCTCGGTCTTCGCTACGGACGGAAGAAGCGCTTCGTAGAAGACGTTGGCGCCCGCGAACCCGATGTTCGCCACGATGAACAGGCACGATGCGAGGAGCCAATCCCCCTCACCCACGAACCAGAGGAGCGAGGTGAAGGCCACGCCGAACCCCATGAAGACGGCGAGGAATCGCTTCTTCGCACCCATGTAGTCCGCGATCGCTCCCAGGACCGGCGACAGCACGGCGATGATCGCGAGCGCGATCGCCGTGGTGTACCCCCAGTACGCGGTGGCGTCCGTCGGGTCGAGTCCCGATGCGGCCACGTCGGCGTAGTAGACAGGGAGGAACGCCGCCATGATCGTCGTCGCGAACGCGGAGTTCGCCCAATCGTACATGGCCCAGGCTCGGAGTTCCCTGCTTCCGAGCCCGAGCTTTTCGCTCAGGCTCACGCGATCGGTTTGTCGCGGTACTTGTCGAACCACGCCTTCAGGTACAGCTGGATCATCATCCGATGTGAGGCGGCCCGGGTGCCGTGGTACTCATCCGGGATCTTCACGTGTGCCGTCTCCTGGCCGAGCACCATGAGCGCACGGTAGAACTCCTCGGCCTGACCGATCGGTGTGCGGAGGTCCTCGTCACCCGACAGCAACATCGTGGGCGTCGTCACGTTGCCGACGTAATGCAGCGGCGAGCGCTCCGCGTACTCCATGGGGTCCTCCCACGGCATCGATTCGAAGCGGCGATACCAACCGGCTCCGTCCGTCGTGCCGACGAAGGAGTGCCAGTTGATGACCGGTCGCTGAGATACCGCGGCGCGGAAACGATCCGTGTGCCCGACGATCCAGGCGGTCAGGACGCCCCCACCACTGCTCCCCGTCACGAAGAGGTTGTCCTCGTCGATGAATCCGCGGTCGATCGCGGCGTCGGTGCTGGCCATCAGGTCGTCGAAGTCCAGACCCGGATACAGGTAGTTGATTCCGTTCACGAACTCCTGGCCGTATCCGGTGCTGCCCCGCGGGTTCATCCAGAGGACCGCGTAGCCGTCGGCCGCGAAGTTCTGCCAGTTCCAGTTCCAGCGGACCGTGTACATGGACACGGGACCGCCATGGATCCAGAGCAGCATCGGATACTTCCGACCGGGCTCGTAGTTGGCCGGCTTCATGAGCCAGCCCTGGACCGGGAGACCATCGCTCGACTCGGTCCAGATTTCTTCGACCTCCCCGAGTTTGATGTTCGCGAGCACGTCCTCGTTGAAGTCGGCGCGCGTCGTGATCTCGCTCGGGTTGTCGAGGTCGAACGTGACGAGATAGTTGGGGCGGTAGAAGGTCGAGTTGGTGGCTGCGACGAGCCCATTCTTGGCGATGGAGATTCCGGAGATGTAGTGGACTCCGTCGGTGATCTTCTCGACCTGACCCGACGTGGATACGAAGTAGACGTTCGACGATCCCGCCTCACCCATCGTGTAGTAGACGCCCGATCCGTCGGGTGCCCAGGTGATGCCGCTCGGCCGGCTGTTGCTGCCGTCGCTGTTCATCAGATACAGGTTCGAGAGGTTGCTGTAGTTCTCGTTCTGATCGTATCCGGTGTAGGCGATCTGGCGGCCATCGGGGGAGGGCAGCGGCCCTGAATCCGGTCCCAGGCGGTCGGTCAGCGTCGTGATTTCCAGCGTGGCGAGGTCGATCGCGTGAATCTCGGAGTTGCTCCGCTCGTAACCCTCTTCGGGCTCCAGGTCTCCGCCGAAGTACAGTGTGGTGCCGTCCGGGGACCAGCGCGGATTCGCGTGCGACTCCTCACCCGACGTGATCTGCCGCGGCGTGCCGCCGAGCTCTGAATCGATGATGAAGATCTGGGTGTTGCCCTTCGGGTTGAAACCACGACCATCGCTGCGCCACTGGATCCGGTCTTCGACCACGGCCGGAGCGGCCATGTTGGCGCCCCTCGGGAACTCGGGCAGCTGGATCGGGAGCGGGTTGCTGCGGTCGGGGATGAACATCGTAAACGAGATCATCGAGCCGTCGGGGGACCAGCGGATTCCACCGGGAGCGCGGTCCAGGTTCGTGAGCTGGACGGTCTCACGGGTGTCGAGCCACATCATGTGGACCTGGTTCGTCCCGCTCTTGTCGGACAGAAAAGCGATTCTGCTTCCGTCCGGTGACCAGATCGGCGACGAAACGGTGAAGCTCCCCGTCGTCAGCTCGCGGATCCGCTCGGTGGCGAGATCCATGATCATGAGGTTGCTCTGGTTCCGGTCGTTCATCTTGTCCACGCTCGTCCGCGTGAAGAGGATGTAATCGCCGTCCGGAGATATGCGCGGGCTACCCGCGGATTCCATCTCCAGGAACGTGTCCAGGAGGTTGTCCGCCTCCTGGAACCCGGCCACGGGTGAGAAGCCAGCCGAGGCGAAGACGAGTGCGAGCGCCGAAGCGAGGGGAATCAGGGTGCGCATGGTGACCTCCGAGTTTTGCGAGCCCGCGGGGCGTCCTGCGGATAGACGGCGCCTCAGATTCGCATAATGAGCGGGGTGTGCACGGTGGTCAAACGAGTGAAAGACACCTACTCCGCGAGCGGCTCCGAAACGATCGCCGGAACATCGACGTGACCCGCGGCGTCTCAGGTGAACGGGCAACCTCGGCGGGGCGCCGAGGCATCGCATGAGCCAAAGAGAGGGAGGGGAGGGTGAGGACGATCATACTCGGTGCGATGGCTCTCGGGGTCGCGGCCACGGTCATGGGTCTCGACGCCCGTAGCGCGGTGCCGCAAGCCACCGCTCCACGGCAGGTCTCCGTGGCGGCTGCCCCGCCAGCCCCGGAGCCTGTCGAAGACGCTACTCCCGCGCCGGACGTTCGGCAGGAGCTCCCGATTCCGAAGTCGCAACCGTTATCCCGGACCGATTCCGACACCTGCGGACTGGGAGCCTCCGGAGGGACCGGTGCGCATCGCGCTTCAGGCAGGCCATTGGAGAGCGAACGAAGCGCCGAGCGAACTGTCCGGACTTCGGGACAACGGAACGGCCTGGCAGGGGACCGCCGAATGGGAGTCGAACCTCGAGATCGCACAGCGCGCGGGCGTCATGCTCGAGGAGCTGGGATACGAGGTCGACGTACTGCCCGCCGTCGTACCGCCCGGCTACCGGGCCCATCTGTTCATCGCGATCCACGCGGACGGGAGCAACGATCCTGCCGCGTCTGGATTCAGGGTCGCGTCCCCGCGCTCCGACGCGACCGGACGCGCCTCACAGGTCGTCGACCTGCTCGAGCGCAGCTACGGCGACGCGACGGGCCTTCGACTCCTTCCCACCGTCACGCGGCGCATGCAGAGCTACTACGCGTTCAACTTCCGACGCTACGAGCACGCGCTGCATCCGATGACGATCGGGGTGATCATCGAGACCGGATTCCTTACCAGTGCCGGCGACCGCCGGGTGATATTGGGAGATCCGGACCGCGCCGCACGAGGCATCGTCGATGCAGTGAGGGCGTTTCCTACCCGGACGCTGACGGGCGAACAGGAGGCCCGGACGCTTGGCGCCCGGGCCTCGATTCACTACGAGATCGGCTGAGTCTTCCTCGGCATCATCTCGTCACGCATCGAGAGCGCGTATACCGTCGCCGCGACCACGACGGCTGCCTGCTGCAGGTCCTCGATCACGAGATGGTCGAACGTATCGAGTTCGGTGTGGTGTGTGTTGATGCCGTACTCGATGGGGTCCTGGATGAAGTTGAATCCCGGAATCCCCGCAGCGTCGAAGGCGAGGTGGTCGGTGCCGCCCGTATTGCCGTTTCGCACGGCGACGACGCCGAGGTCACGGAACGGCCAGAGGATCTGTTCGAAGACGGGTGTGGCCGCTTCGTTCGACTGATTCCAGATGCCGCGCAGGCGTCCGGTGCCATTGTCGACGTTCACATAGGCCGAGATCTGATCGTGCAACTCCGGGTGATTCGACACGAAGTTGCGTGATCCCAGGAGCCCCTGCTCCTCGCCGCTCCAGAGCGCGATGCGGATGGTGCGTCTCGGCTGTTCCATCATGATCGTGGAGCCGGCTGCGTTGTCCGTGGCGCCTCCACCCATGTGCCACGAGTCCAGGTGCGCGCCGAGCATTACGAATTCGTCCGCCTTGTCCGAGCCCGGGATCTCGGCGAACGAGTTGTACTGCTGGAGATCGTCCTCGAAGAACTCGTTTTCGACCATCATCTCGAGTTCGACCGGAATGCCTGCGGACACGTTTCGATGAATCTGGTTGTACTGCTCGCGCGAGAGTGCAACGTGTGGGAGGCCTTCCGGTGCCCCTGCTTCTCGGCTTCCGGCCGAGCCCCCACGAATGACGCCGTCATTCCGAGATGAGATCCGAAGGACGGCGAGCGCCCCTTCGTCATCGGCCATCGCGTAGATCGCCTGGCGCGCCTGGTTTCGAAGCTGGGCCGGGCTCGGTGGACCGCCGCGGCCTCCTCTCCCACCGCGCCCCCCACCCGCCTGCTGCTCCGTCGGGGCGAGGAGCGATTCGAGCGAGGACCGTCGATCTCGGTGATCGAACTCCGGCTCGACGTCCTGTAGATCCTCGACCAGAAGGAACTTGCCGCGGAGCTGCCCGGCATATCGAGCCGCTTCGCCGGGGTCGGCGGCGTCGACGACCAAGGCCGTTCCCCGAACCATGCCGTCGGTACTTCCGGTCCACGCCATCGGCTGGCCGTGGAGGGGTTGGTTGAACGGGGTCAGAATACGCCCCGAGTAGTTCCGGTGAGCCCAGCCGCGGCCGAACTCTCCCCACGGCTCGATCATGGCGTTGGCGAGCCCCCACGACTCGAACTGCTCCACGGTCCATTCATTGGCCGCCATCATGCCCGGCGAGCCGGTCAGGCGCGGTCCGATGACTTCAGTCAGGTGTCGGGCCATCGCCTCGATCTGGGAGCGCTCGAAACCCTCCTCCCGGATCTGCTGGACGACGGAGAGGTCGACCGCTTCCTGCGCGATTTGCGCGGAGGCGGTCTGAGGCAAAAAAAGCCCGGCCAGAACGAGCAGCGGGACGGTGTTCAGGAGTCGCGAACGCATGCTACGGCCCTCGGTTCGGATGGTGGTTTCCAGTGAGCGCGGGCAGACGTGAAATGTAGTCTGCTGGGTGCGTCCAGCCAGCGGGCCCAGGGGCGAATCAGTCTCCTGGGGGCAACAGCGACGGAAAGGCCTCGGGCGGGTGCCGGTGCCGTGTGCCCTGCTCGTACGCATAGGCCAGTCGGAAGATGACTCCCTCTTCGTACGCACGGGCCAGGATCTGCAGGCCCGCAGGCAGGGAGCCCTGGGTGTAGCCCATGGGCACGGTGCCGGCCGGTAGCCCCGTACCGGGCGCTACGAGCTGACTGTTGTCACCCCGGTATTCTTCCGACGCCTGGTCGAGGTGGGCAGGGGGATTCGTCCAGGTCGGGTAGACCATCGCCTGCACGTCAGCCCGGTCCATCGCGGCCTCGACCGCATCCTTGAAGGCCTGACGCCCCGGGTTCTCGATGTAGGGCGGACAGGGTGGGTCCCATTCTTCGGGAGGAGCGTCCATCCGAGCACGAGCGTTGCTCTGAATACGTCCCTCCACGTACTCCGAATATTGTCCGGTCTCGAGTACCTCGGCGACGTCCCGGATGAGGGCGCCCTCGCCCAGAGACTCGAAGTACTGCGATACGTCGTACCGGAATGTCGAACAGCCACCCATGGCCCTGCGCAGGTCCCGGAAGTCCGGTACCTCGAGAGGGTCGACGATCACGGCGCCGAGGCGCGCCAGATCTACGAGCGCCTGCTCGAAGACCGCGATCACCTCGGGGTCCGCATCTTCCGTGTCGACCAGCTCACGGAAGACGCCGATGCGAGCCCCCTGGAGCCCTGATTCGTCGAGGAATGCGGTGTAGTCGTCGGCCTTCCGACCTCGCCCGTCCTCGGTGTACGGGTCCGCCGGATCCTTCGACGGTGCGGGTCATGGGGCCGGCGATGTCGGCGCTTGATGAGAGCGGGATCACGCCGTCACGGCTCGTGAGCCCGATCGTCGATCGGATTCCGAAGAGAGCGAGGTGCGACGAAGGCCCGCGTATGGAGTTACCCGTGTCACTCCCCAGCCCCGCGACGCCGAAGCTGGCCGCGACGCCTGAGGCGGTCCCCCCGCTCGAACCCGCCGGGACGCGGTCGAGCGCGTAGGCGTTGGCGGTCGTGCCGTACGACGAACTGATGGTCTGTCGAGGGCTGAACGCCCACTCGGCCATGTTGGTCTTGGCGACGACGATGGCGTCCGCCTCGCGCAGCTTCCGGACCATGAAGGCGTCATCGGGAGGGAGATTGCCCGCCAGGGCGATCGAGCCGCCGGTCGTGGGCAGGTCGTGGGTGTCGAAGTTGTCTTTCACCAGGACCGGAGCGCAGAAGAGTGGACCGAGCGCGGTGCCCTCCCGGACGGCCTGGTCGATCTCGTCAGCGCGTGTCAGCGCGTTCGGATTCGTTACGGTGATGGCGTTGAGGCCGCTCGGCTCATCATATGCGGCGATGCGGTCGAGGTAGGCCTGGACGACGAGGCGGCAGGTCGTGCGACCGGAGGTGATCGCCTCCTGCAGGTCCGTGATCGTCGCCTCGACCACTTCGATGGGTTGGGGGCCGGGGCCGCACGCGGACAGGGTGAGCGTCAGGCCGATACCGCCTGCGATTCCGATCGTCGAGATCCTCATGAGTCACCCTTCCAGGGATTTGCGTGCACCGAGCAGGCCATCCTAACCGCCGCCGGGATCCTCGGGAAAGGCGTCACGGATCCTTGCCTGCATCGGAGGCGGGCGCCTATCCTGCACGTCCCCGACGACGATCGTCGGGAGTCTCATTGAACGAACGGACACGTAATGCTTCGTACAGTCTCTCTCCGTTGCTTCACCGCGGTCCTGCTTGCAGCAAGCGCATCTGTCGTTCAGGCGCAGGAGAAGCCCACCCTGACCTCTGACGACTTCGATCAGTTCGAGAGCCTGGGCCAGGCGGTTCTGTCTCCCGATGGAGCCTGGATGGCGGTGACCATCGGACGCGTGAGCGACGAGGACGAGTTGAGGATCCATCGGACCGATTCGGACTCCGTCGTGGTGGTGGCATACGGCGCGCGGCCCGCCTTCAGCAGTGACGGGGTGTGGTTGGCTTATTCGATCGGGGTGTCCGAAGACGAGCGCGATGCGGCGCAGGAGGCAGGCAGGCCCGCGCAGAACTCGATGGGCCTCCTCAACCTCGCGACGGGCGAGCAGACGATCCGGGAGGACATTCAGTCGTTTTCGTTCTCGGAAGACGGCCGGTACGTGGCCCTGCGGCGCTACAAGCCGGAAGACAAGGAGAGTGACGGCGTCGACGTTGTCGTGCACGACCTCGCCGGGGGTTCCGACATGAGCTTCGGAAACATCTCCGCGCTCGAATGGAGCGACGAGGGTCACCTGTTGGCGCTCGTGACCGATGCGGACGGGCAGGTCGGAAACGGCGTGACGCTCCACGATCCGGGATCGGGACGGATCCGCTCCCTCGATCAGGAGCAGGCTACCTACCGTGCGTTGTCGTGGCGGGAGGACGCAGCGGACCTGGTCGTGCTGAAGACGTACGAGGACGAGGCCTTCGAGGACACCGCACACGTGGCGCTCGTATGGCGAGATCTGGATGACGACGAGCCAGCGGAGCACACGCTCGATCCTCGCGTGGCATCGTACTTCCCGGGCTCGATGAGGATTGTGGACTTCCGAGCCCCCGCGTGGTCCGCCGACGGCGAGGTCCTGTTCGTTGGGGTCCAGGAGCGCCGGCCCGCGCCGGAGCCTGTTGCGGAGGACGAGGAAGGGGAGGGTGACGACGCCGAGGAGGAGGATGATGATCCGCCGGGCGTCGAGATCTGGCACTCCCTCGATCTCGATCCCGTACCGCAGCAAAGGGTTCGCGACGCTCAGCTTCGTCGTGTGAATTTCCTCGCGGCCTGGCACATGGATGACGGCCGCTTCGTGCAGTTGGGTGACGATCTCACGGAGTCGACGACGATGGTCGAGGGTGGGACGTATGTCCTGGGCCGGAACGAATCGCCGTACGACGAGGACGCGATGTTCCGTCAGCAGTTCCTCGACCTTTAT
>JBDGVT010000251.1:0-6533 GCA_039585495.1 Gemmatimonadota bacterium
CCCCGAGAAGTACATCTTCGACGTAGGTGGCTTCCCGAAGGTTCTCGCGAAGGACCTGGTGAAGAACCTCGTCGAGCAGGCGCTGCAGTTCGAGCCGGAGGTCAGGCTCGACGAGCAGGTGCAGACCCTCGATCGCAAAGATGATCACTTCGAACTCACCTGCTCGAGCGGTACCTACCGTTCAAGGACGGTGGTCATCGCGGGTGGCAAGGGGGCCTTCGAACCGATGCCACTCAAGTGCGTCGGATACGACGAGTTCCTTCACGCAGGAGTGGAGTACGCGGTCCGCGATCCGGAGGCCTTCCGAAACAAGCGCGTCGTCGTGGTGGGAGGCGGAGACTCGGCTCTGGACTTCGTCCTCATGCTGAAGGATCTGGCGGCCTCCATGACCCTGGTCCATCGCCGTGATGGATGGAGGGCCCATGAGGCCACGGTGAAGCTGGTTGAGGCGGCCGCAGCAGCGGATGAGATCGATCTGCGCACCTTCCACGAGATGCGAGAGATCCACGGTGCCGAAACCGTCGACCGCGTGACGATCTTCGACAATCGGACGGATGAAGACTTCGTTCTCGAGTGCGACACGGTCCTCGCGTGTCTGGGCTTCAAGCCCGACCTCGGCCCGATCAAGAACTGGGGACTCGAGGTGGAAAAGAACCGGGTGAGAGTCGACCCTCAGATGGCCACGACCGTGCCGGGGATCTTCGCGGCGGGGGACATCATCGACTATGAGGGGAAGCTGGACCTGATCGCGACCGGTTTCGCTGAAGCCGCGATCGCCGTGAACAACGCAGTACACTTCGTCGACCCGAGCGCGCGTGTGAACCCGGGGCATTCGACGAACATGAAGGTCTTCAAGTAGCGGGAACCGCTAAGGATTAGGCAGCTGGAGGACACGCCGTCCTCCCGGGATATCAGAGGAAGCGAAGAATGACCGAGAAGGACACACCCCAGAGGGAAACCGTCGTCATCATCGGAT
Organism: Gemmatimonadota bacterium; assembly: GCA_039585495.1. Taxonomy (GTDB): domain Bacteria; phylum Gemmatimonadota; class Gemmatimonadetes; order Longimicrobiales; family Gaopeijiaceae; genus UBA2589. The sequence goes on from JBDGVT010000251.1 coordinate 977, forward strand.
CCGGCCCGGCAGGCTGGACGGCTGCGATCTACGCGGCGCGCGCCGAGATGCGGCCGCTGGTCATCGAGGGCAGCATCAGTCGGACCATGATTCCGGGCGGACAGCTCATGTTCACGACCGAGGTCGAGAACTACCCGGGATTCAAGGAAGGTGTGGACGGCCAGGCGCTCATGATGGACATGAAGGCCCAGGCGCTTCGGTTCGACACCCGTGTGATGACCGAGGACGTCGTAGAGATCGATCCCGACCAGTATCCCTTCCGGCTCGTGACCACGAACGGGACGGAGGTCTTCGCGGACTCCGTGATCCTCGCGACCGGCGCCAACGCCCGCTGGCTCGGTATTCCCAACGAGGAGCGACTGGCCCAGTCAGGTGGCGGAGTCAGCGCGTGTGCGGTCTGCGACGGGGCTCTCCCACATTTTCGTGACAAGGTGCTGGCGGTAATCGGCGGTGGAGATACCGCCATGGAGGACGCCCTCTACCTGACCAAATTCGCGAAGGAGGTCGTCGTTGTTCACCGGCGCGATGAACTGCGAGCTTCGAGGATCATGGCGGAGCGGGCCATCGAGAACGAGAAGATCACGTTCGCCTGGAATTCGGTCGTCACCGAGGTATACGGAGACGACGTGATCACCGGCATTCGACTTCAGGACACGCAGACTGGAGAGGAGCGCGATCTGGACGTCGAGGGCCTCTTCGTGGCGATCGGGCACACGCCCAACACGGGGTTCCTCGATGGCGTCGTGGAGCTCAAAGACAACGGGTACGTGCGGACGCCGATCGCGTGGCGAACCCAGACGTCAGTGCCGGGCATCTTCGCCGCGGGGGACGTCATGGATGACTACTATCGTCAGGCCGTCACCGCAGCCGGCACGGGATGTATGGCCGCTCTTGAAGCGGAGCGATGGCTCGCTCACGGAGGGACAGAGGCGGAGGCCCACGTCGAGGAGGCGGTTGCCTCCTAGCTCTCTGCGTCACCCACGGGGCCGCGCGGCCCGAGCAGTCTTCCCCCGTCGACCGGAAGGACGTGCCCGGTGACGAAGCGGGCATCCGCGAGGTAGAGCACTGCCTGCACGACGTCTTCGGGTCCACCCACTCGCCTCAAGACCGCCCGGTCGGCCAACGCCTCCCAGCGTTCGGAGGGCCAGTCGTCGGGGGGCAACACCGCGCCCGGTGCAATCGCGTTGACTCTCACCTGAGGTGCGAGCGCCCGGGCCTGGATCCTGGTCAGATGCACCAGGGCCGCCTTCGAGACCGCATGGTGGGGGTACTCCGTCCACGCCTGGAACGCGGAAAGGTCGGCCATGTTCACCACCGATCCGCCCGAGGACCGGAGCAACTTCTCCGCAGCCCGCACCACGAGGTGAGGGGCGCGGGCGTTGAGCGCCATCACCGCGTCCCACTCGTCGGCGTCGACGTCCATGAGCGGCATCGCCCGGAACGAGGCCGCGGAGTTCACCAATAGATCCACGCGCCCATACACATCCTGCGCCGCTGTCGCGAGCACATCGGCCGCTTGCGGTTCCACCAGGTCGGCCTGTACCGCAACGCAGCGCCGGCCGAGTGCGCCGGCCTCTGCCACGACCTCATCCGCTTCGACGCTCGACGTCCGGTAGCCGATCAATAGATCGTACCCAGCTTCCGCAAGGCCCAGACTGATGGCTCGGCCCAACCGTACGGCTCCGCCCGTTACGAGCGCGACGCGTTGCCTTTCCTGGTCGTTCATCGCCAGACTCATTGTACGGCGGGCTCCATGTCGAGCCCGTCGTCCCATCAACGGATAGAAATCGAATGCCGAATCTTACGGGCAAGGTCGCGATCGTCACCGGAAGCACCAAGGGAATCGGATTGGCGATCGCTGAACGAATGATCAACGAGGGGATGTCGGTCGTCGTCAGCGCGAGGACCGAAGCGGACATCGGCACGGTTACCGAACGGCTGGGGGATAACGCCGTCGGGATCGTGTGTGACGTAGCGGATCCCGCTGCATGCGCGTCGCTCATCGACGAGACCGTCGAGCGGTTCGGCAGGCTCGACGTGCTGGTGAACAATGCGGGCCTGGGAATCTTCAAGCCCATTTCCGAGATGACCGTCGAGGAGTGGCAGGTCCAGGTCGACGTGAACCTCGGAGGGGTGTTCTACTGCTCGAAGGCGGCGCTTCCTCACCTCAGCGCGTCGGGCAACGGCTACATCATCAACATCGGCTCGCTCGCGAGCCGGAACACCTTCGCCGCGGGAACCGGCTACAACGCGAGCAAGTTCGGTCTGCTGGGCATGACCGAGGCGATGATGCTCGACGTGCGCTACGACGATGTGCGAGTCTCGATCGTGATGCCGGGCAGCGTGAACACTCCATTCAACGACCACGAGCAGTCCAGTGAGCGTGGCTGGAAGCTGGAGGCCGACGACTGCGCCCTCGCAGTGATGCAGCTCCTCGAGTATCCGCCAGAGGCCCACGTCAGCCGGGTCGAGATGCGCCCGGCCCAGCCGAACAAGGACAAGGTCCGTCGTTGAGCGAAGAGGGCCTGCCGCTGAGCCTCTCACCCCCTTCATCCGCACGTTCCGGACGGTAGATTTCAGGTCTGGCGCGCGGATGGCCGCGGCCACGTCTACCACGCATGACCCTCCAGGAGCCACGTCTCCCAATGGCTGACGGATATCGGACCGAGAAGGACTCCCTCGGCGAAATGCAGGTTCCCGAGAACGCGCTCTACGGCGCCCAGACCCAGCGCGCGGTCGAAAACTTTCCCATCAGCGGCCAGCGGTTCGGTCGCCGCTTCATCCAGGCGCTCGGGCTGATCAAGAAGTCCGCCGCGGAGACCAACGCCGAGATGGGCAACCTCGACCAGGCGATCGCGGACGTGATCGTGACCGCGGCTGGGGAGGTCGCCGACGGCACCTGGGATGCCGAGTTCGTGCTCGACATCTACCAGACGGGCTCCGGCACGTCGACGAACATGAACACGAACGAGGTCGTGGCTCACCGTGCGACCGAACTGCTCGATGGAGACGGTTCGGTTCACCCCAACGACCACGTGAACTTCGGGCAGTCCTCGAACGATGTGATTCCGACGGCGATTCACGTCGCGGCTCGGCGACGCCGGTGCGGCTCGGACAGGAATTTGCGGGTTACGCCACGCAAGTAGCCAAGGGTATGGCGCGCGTGCAGGTTGCCGGCGCCGAGCTCGAGGAGTTGGCGCTAGGGGGCACCGCGACCGGAACGGGAATCAACACGCATCCAGACTTCTCCGCGAAGACCATCGCCAGGATCTCGTCTGCAACCGGGATCTCGTTCGTAGAGGCGGGCGACCACTTCGAAGCGCAGGGCGCCAAGGACGCGGCGGTCAACGTGGCCGGTGCCCTCAATACCGTCGCGACGAGCTTCATGAAGATCGCTGACGACATTCGCTGGCTCGGTTCGGGGCCGACCTCCGGCCTCCACGAGATCAGCCTTCCGGCGGTACAGCCTGGCTCGTCAATCATGCCCGGGAAAGTGAATCCGGTCATGTCCGAGGCCATGATGATGGTCGCTGCTCGCGTGATGGGGAACCACACGACGGTCACCGTCGCCGGCAGCCGCGGGAACTTTGAACTGAACGTGATGATGCCCGTTCTGGCTCAAGCCCTGCTGGAGTCGATCACGCTGCTGTCCAACGTGGCGCGCGCGTTTACGGACCGTTGCGTCGTCGGGATCGAGGTCAACGAAGCTCGCGCTCGCGAGCTTCTCGAGAAGAACCCCTCGATCGCGACCGCCCTCAATCCGTACATCGGCTACGACGCGGCCGCGGTCGTGGCCAAAGAGTCGGCCAAGCGCGGGATGAGCGTGCGGGATGTGGTCAGGGAGAAGAAGTTGCTGCCCGACGATCAGATCGACAGCGCTCTTGATGTCCGTTCGATGACGGAGCCCGGGCTGCCGGACTAGTCCCGCAGGCGAACGGGGCCCACCACTGTGGGCCCCGGCTCGCTACAGGATGAAGGGCAGGGGGTGCAGACGTAGTTTCGCCACACGCTCCATGTAGTGATGCGTGTAGGCACGGATGTGCTGCCCCCTCCCGTAGATCTCGATCATGTACAGATCCCAGGGGGCGAACGTGTCGAGGTAGTCCAGTCCGCCCATGACGGGCATCTCGTCGACGTAGACGGTCGGCTGGGTCAGTTGTCCACGAACCCAAAGGCAGGTCCCGCCGAACCCTCCGCGGCATGGCTGGAAGCTGCTATTGACGCGATTTCGGACGAACTCCATAGCCGTCGGCGCAGCCCCGACCTGAAGGTCGGAGGCGTCGTAGGCGAGAACGGTCGTGGCGACTGAACGACGACGCGTTTCGAACCGATCGACCATGACCCGCAGCCCCTCCAGGACGATGGGTTGGGGCTGCAACTCGATACGGAGCACCTCACCTGTGTTGGCGACGGCTCCGGCCCACTCGAGCGATTCGTATCCGATCTGCTCGACCGTCAGAGCCAGCCGGCCCGGCATGATGGCAGGGAACCGGAAGCGCCCGTTGTCGTCCGTGATGGAGCCGCGATCCGAGTCGGCATAGCCGACCCAGGCGCCCACCAATGCCTCCCCGCTGGTGGCATCGACCACCACGCCGAACAGGTCGAACGGTGCGCGGTCGATCTCCTGTGCTTCGCTGCCACTCGCGAGAAGCGCGAGCGCTGCGACGGTGAGCAGGAAGGCAAAGGCGATCGAGCGCCTGCTCACAGGGCTGTCTATTCCGAGCGTGTTACGTGTGTTGAGCATCGGGTCCCCCGAACGTGGTTGCCATCTGTAAACGCAATCGGCGTGCCGATTTGCGCTGGAGGCACCGTCGGTCGGACTGGGATATCCTATCTTGTTGCAGGACAACGGTATGCGCGGTGTGGCGGGGGCGTGCTGACCGATGTCGAGGGAAGGCTCTCCGTCCTCGTGCGTCATCCCAAGTGGGCAGGAATGCCAGCAAAGTGGGACAAATCATGCCATTTCGGCACGGTCGGCTACCGGGGGGCGCAATCACAAAAAAAATCGAGCGACGGCAGGTGCAAGCACCCACCGCCGCTCTTGGCACGCCCCCCCAGGGCGTGTTGCCCACCCGTGCTGGCGTGGGACTTTGTGCCGGCTGGACGACCGAGGCCGAACCGAACCGGCACAAACTCAGGCGGTCTTCTGCTCCAGATCGAGCTCGAAGACCAGCTCGGACGGTACTTCAGCAAGGGGCATGCCCCCGAGCGGGATGACCCTAGTCACATCTCCATCCAAGTATAGCGGATACGCCCAACTACCATAACGAATTACTTGAACCAGTTGTGGATCATTGTTACCCGCTTCAGGGGTGACACGTTCAGTGATGGATCTCCACACACGATCGACGAGCGTCATGCGCTCCTGGACCGAGTCGGCCCAGAGGGCGAGACGGATGCGCTTGCGCTCCTGGAGCGACAGAGGGCGCACGACCCGTCGGTGGCCGCGGAAGCTGTGAGAGAGGAGGAACGCAATCGCTTCTTCCTCGGGGACGGGCTCGAGTCCGTGATCGTGGTACCCGGGCGTACGTACCCGTCGGCCGTCGCTCAGATCGAT
>JBDGVT010000252.1:0-6821 GCA_039585495.1 Gemmatimonadota bacterium
CTCCCCAACGCGCTATACAGTGGGGTCGAGTTCGACGCGGAGGGTGACGGCTTCTACTACGTGCACCGTGACCGCTTCACGGGTCCCCGTATCCGGCACCACACCCTTGGTGACGACCCTTCGGAAGACGAGGAGATCTGGGGCGAGGGTCAGGAACCGACCGCCTTCATCGGCATGGACATCGTAGCGGATGGTCGGTATCGGATCTTCACGGTCGGACACGGTTGGGCGCGCAACGACATCTTCATCCAGGAACGAGGAGGCGCGGTGCGCCCGGTCGTCGAGGGGTTACGCGCTCACTTCCAGCACCGTTTCCGGGATGGGCGCATCTACATCCGCACGGACTGGAGGGCGCCGAACTACCGACTCATGGTTGCGGATCCGGCAAATCCCACCCCCGCCAATTGGGACGAAGTGATCGCAGAGGGCGACGACGTCTTCGAGAACTACACGTTCATCGACGACCAGATCTTCGCCACGTATCTACACGAGGTCGCACAGCAGGTCCGCATCTTCGACATGGACGGCAACCCCGTCGGTGAGCTCGAGGTACCGGAGAACTCCTCGATCGGGGTCCGAGCCGGAGAAGACGGAGAGATCGTGATGTCGGTCACCGCACACCTGACCCCGAGCACGACGTATTCGGTCGATCTCGAAACGGGTGAGCGGACGATCGATGAAGCACCCGATCTCGAGGTCGACACCAGTCCGTACGAGGTGACGAAGCTCTGGTTCAACTCGACCGGCGGTGCCAGGGCGCCGGTCTATGTCATGCACCGGGCCGGGATCGAGCTGGACGGTTCGCACCCGACGATCCTGAACGGGTACGGGGGTTTCAACTCGAGTCAGCGGCCCGGGTTCTCCACGACGCGGATCGCCTGGCTCGAGCTGGGCGGTGTCTATGCGATCGCAACGCTGCGCGGTGGAGCCGAATTTGGCGAGACGTGGCACCAGGACGGCATGCTCGAGAACAAGCAGCACGTCTTCGACGACTTCATCGCCGCCTCGGAGGCGTTGATCGAGGCTGGGTTCACGAGCCCCGACCACCTGGGCATCAGCGGAGGCAGCAACGGCGGGTTGCTCGTGGGCAGCGCGCTCACCCAACGCCCGGACCTGTACCGAGCGGTGCTCTGCACGTATCCCGACCTCGACATGATCCGCTTCTGGTCCTTCCAGACCACCAACAACATGCCGGCGTTGCTCGAATACGGTGATGCCCGGAACCCGTCACACTTCGAGGCGATGCGTCAGTATTCGCCGTATCAGGCGATCCGGGACAGGGTCGACTATCCGGCGGTCATGCTCACCACAGGTGATCTCGATACGCGGGTGTCGCCGCTCCAAGCTCGGAAGATGACGGCCAGGCTACAGGCGGCGACGGGTTCGGGTCTTCCCGTCGTGCTCTGGTACGACAGCCGGGGGGGACATGCCGGAGGACGGGGTCGACCGATCTCGCTGGCGATCGAAGACAACGCTCGCGAACTCACCTTCATGGCGCAGCAACTGGGGATCGTCTTCTAGAGCGACCTCAAGGTCCTGACAGTCGATCAGCGACGATGAGCGTTCCGTGCTCACGTCCGTTCTCGATGAAGATCTTGTTCGCGTTGTGGCCGGCGGCGATGACCCCGGCGATGTAGAGACCGCCAACGTTGGTCTGCATCGTCGTCTTGTCGTGCGACGGGATTCCTGTCTCGTCGTCGATCTCGACCCCGAGGGCGGCGAGCTGGCCGTGATCTGAGCGCCAACCGGTCATGGCGACGACGAAGTCGTTTTGGATCTCGGTCTCGGTACCGTCTTCTGCGCGCAGGACCACCGACCTGGGCTTCACCTCGGCGACGCGGTGCTCCCAGTAGACCGGGATCTCACCTTTCTCGAGACGGTTCGTAATGTCCGGAACGACCCAGGGCTTCACACCCCTGTCGATCTTGTCGAGGAAGTGGACCAGGGTGACGCGTGCGCCGTTTCGGAACATCTCGAGTGCGGACTCGACGGCGGAATTGCCGGCGCCGACAACGAGAACGTCCTGGTCGTAGTAGGCGTAGGGCTCGTGGTAGTAGTGATGGACCTTGCTCAGGTCCTCGCCGGGCACGTCGAGGAAGTTGGGCTCCTGGAAACCGCCTGTGGCGACGACCACCGCGGCAGCCGCGTAGACGGTCTCCTCGCCATCCGAGCGGCGCGTCTTCAAGGTGAAGTCGCCTTCCGTCCCTTCGATTCCTACGACTTCCTCGTACTGGCGGACATCGATGCCCCAGTGGTCGACGACTCTCCGGTAGTACGCGAGCGCCTCGCGACGGGTGGGCTTCGATTCCGGGATGGTGAACGGGACGTCACCGACCTCCAGCATGATCGCCGTGCTGAAGAAGGTCATGTAGTACGGGTAGTTGATGAGCGAGCTCGTGAGGCATCCCTTGTCGAAGAGGACACAGGAGAGGCCCGCCTTCTTTGCGGCAGCGCCAACAGCGATCCCGCATGGGCCCGCGCCCACCACGATGAGCTCGTATCGATCCGTCATGGCCGTCCGTACCCCGGGTTCACGATCTGTTCCGACGTTGCAGCGGCTTCATGATCGAACGACAATGCTCCGATGGACAGTGCTGAATCTGAAGCCTCGCTCGCGCCGAGGGCGACGACTTTCCGCATGCCGAATACGAGAAAGTCACCGACGCCCTTTCGGGGCTTCTGGAGTTCACCGAAGAGGAAGGGGCGCGCCTGCAGGAGAAGATCCTCCATGCGGGCGGCCTCGAGCCTGGCCGGGTTCGTCGCGGCTAGGGACTTCCTGAGGAGGAAGCCCTCTAGAAGCGGTAGGTGTAGTTCATCTTGATCGACGCGCCGCGAGACAGTGTGAGCAGGTCACGTGACTCGGGGTCGAGCGGGTCGACGAGGTCGTACTGCCAGTTGTGGGTGTAGACGAGGTACACGTCGTTGCCGGGCTTTACGATCCAGCGGAGACGGGCGGGTTCCAGTCACCGGTCACTTCGTACACGGAGACGGTGAAGGCCCCGTCCGGCATCGTAACGTCGTTGTATTCGAAGTTGGTCGAGAGGCTGATGCCCGGCCTCGGCCGAAACGAGGCTCGGATGTCTGTGCGGTTCCGGGTCCCGTCCCAGAAGCCTCCCCTGTTGAAGCTTCCGCCCATCGAGACCCGGCGTCTGCTCGTCGTGCGGCCACTGAAGCGGTACTCCCAGTTCTTGTAGCGACCAGGCACGACGAAGAGGTCGTCTCCTCCACTAGGGTCGAACTGGCGGTCGAGATACTCGTTCTTGCGGGTCATCGTGAACCCGACGTTGTCCCCACTCTCGAAGTCGAGGTCGAGGACGCTGAACTGCCATTCACCCTCTTCGAGGCGTCCTGTATCGAGCGCTTTTTGCGCGCGGAACTGGGCCGAAAAGGACATCCGGCGAAGCCACGAAATGCCGGGCGTACGAGGAGACCAGCCGATTCGCGGCTCGACTCTTCGAAAGTTGTTCCGGGTTACGAAGCCAACCGCGGGTTTGTAGTGGTCGCCGAACTCCCGATAGGAGACATGCCCGGTCCAGATGTCGTTCGGGTAGTTCAGGCGCACGCCGCGTGAGCTCAAGTCTCCGAACCCGAGGTTCGACCAGTCCGGATCGCCTGAGGTGAGAGGATTCGAGTTCCAGGCGACGAACGCTTCCACAGCGAGGTTCTTGTCTCCCAGGAAATTCCGAGTGCGGAGGTCGACGTCCACTCCCGCCGTGTGTCTGTCGATCGGAGCCGGTTCAGCGCCGGGAAGCTGTGAAGTCCCGCGCAGCGTGTAGATGGCTCCGATGGCGGACTGTTCGAACAGTTGTCGCTTCACCCGGGCGATCGTGAAGCGCTCCTTCGGAATGATCGCGTCTACTTCGTCGCTCGTATCGAAGTACTCGTGCTGGGCGGTGCCGACGTGGTAGAAGCCGAGTTCGTAGGAACCGGCTTGGCCGGTCAGCCTGGTGCCGACGGTAATCGGTACCTGCTGTCCACGGTTGATCCCGATATCGCGCGAGTAGAACGGGGTGGGTCCGCTGCTCGGCGCGAAGGAGAACACACCAGCGCCTTCCAGGAAGAAGTCGCGGCGCTCCGGGAACCGAAGTGGGAAACGGGTGAGGTTCACGCGCCGCTGATCACTCTCCAGCTCGGCGAAGTCCGTATTGATGCTGACTGAGGCTCGGAGGCTGGACGTGACACTGTAGTTGAGGTCGAGACTTACGCTGGCCGGGAATGTGTCGGGGTTCGTCGCGCTGAGGTCTCTGCGCCAGTTGGCGACCGCAGAAGGAACTGCTTCGAGCCCGACTCCCTGCGACATACCCTGCAGGCCGGTCAGCCTACCAGCGAACACGGGGTTTTGGAGGCCTTCGGTGCGACGCCAGCCGCGCCAGAGGATCTCCTCATTGTTCTTGCGGCGGATCGTGCGTCCGAAGTTGATCCCCCACTCCGACTGGTTCGGATCGAAGTTCAGTGTCCGGAAAGGGATCTGGATTTCTGCCGACCAACCGTCAGGTCGGATGAACGTGCGCACTTCCCATATTCCGTCCCAGGCCCGGCTCGTCCCACCAGAGCTTCCACCCCCAGGCCCTCCACCCCCGCGACCACTGCTGCCACCACCGCTGAGGATGCCGTCGCCCATGAGGCCGGCGGCATTGATCTCGAAGTAGTAACCCGTGCGGCCATCCAGGAACGTGTCCAGGATCCACATGAACCGATCGTCTGTGCTGAGGAAGGCGTCCCGCTCGCGCTGGAATGCCAGGATTCCGTCGGGGTCATCGTAGATGATGGCTCCGATGTAGAGATTGTCATCGTCATAGATGACCCGGATCTCGGTTTCTTCCGACGGCACGCCGCCTTCGACCGGCTCCTGTTGCGTGAAGTCGGTAATCGGCGTTGCCGCCTGCCAGACTGCCTCGTCCAAGCGCCCGTCGAGCGAGAGATCGATCGGACCTGTGGGTCGGTGCGCCACGAGCGGGATCGTGTCCGGCTCTCGGTCACTACCCCTCGACTGTTGGGCGTGCAGAACGTCGGCGCTGAAGATCGCCGTGGCTGCGACAACGGATACGAGGGCAAGGCCCGCCGATCGCTTCATGCTGGATTTCCCTGGGTGTGTGGCCCGTCACACGGGCGCGACACTGAACGAGACACGGATTGCGGTCGGGTTGTTGGGCCGGTGGGCACGTACCTCGCCGCTCCCCTTAGATTCCCCCGATGATGGGGCACACACACGACCCGATTCTGGAGCGCGATTTCGACGAGATCGCGTCTGCACTCGAGTCCCGTTTCAGGGACGGAACAGAGCCTTGGCCGTCGTCGGAGTTCGAGGAGCGTGCGTTTACCGGCTTTCGCCATCAGTTCGAGACGTGTGAGACATACCGGCTCTTCTGCAGTCGCCGCGGTATCGAACCGGGCACTGTCGCGTCATGGGAGGACGTGCCAGCAGTGCCGGCGACGGCCTTCAAGTACTACGACTTCATTTCCGGTCCCCCGCGGCCTGATCCGCTCGTATTCCGGACTAGCGGCACGACGCGCGGGTCCGAGCGGAGGGGGCGGCACGTCGTGCTCCGCCCCGACCTCTATCGCGCGGCCCTGCTCGCTCCGTTCGAGGCCGCTCTCTTCCCGCACGGGCCGGAGGAAGACGTCTCCTTCCTTTCGCTGATCCCCCCGCCCACGGAGGCCCCTGACTCATCACTCTCCTTCATGGTCGGCGAGGTGTCTGAGCGACTCGCGAGCCGAACGAGCTGGCTCGTCGATGGAGACGGAGCGCTCGACGTGGAGGGGCTCCGCGACGCAACAGGAGTCGCCGAAGCTGAGGGCGAACCCGTTCTCCTGCTCGGTACGGCAGCAGCATTCGTCCACCTGCTCGAGATCGGAAATCAGGCACTGGGCGTTCTGCCCGAGGGGAGTCGCGTCATGGAGACGGGGGGCTTCAAGGGTGCCCGTCGAGCGATATCGAGAGCCGAGCTGTATCAGGGCATCGCGGGCGCGACCGGCCTTCCGACGCATCGAATCGTCAACGAGTACGGGATGACCGAACTGCTGTCCCAACTCTACGAACCGGTACTGAGTGAGGGTGCGGCCTCGGCCGGCGAGTACGTGGCGCCACCATGGCTAAGGGTTCGCGCGCTCGACCCGACCACGTTACGGCCGGTCGGTGAGGGCGTATCGGGCATTCTCGCGTTCTTCGATCTCGCCAACCTGGCGTCGGTGAGCCACATCCTCACCGAGGACATCGGCACGATCGTCGACGGTAGAGTACGCCTCGAGGGGCGCGCACAGGGAGCTGAACCGAGGGGTTGCTCGAGGGCGATGGACGATCTCATGACCGTGGCAAGGGAAGGGCGATGAGTCCGGGACGCTTCGAAGCGTTCGCGGTTCCGGATGCCGACACGTACGGACCCCTGGGGCCGATTCGCGCGGGTCCAGCCGACGCCGGGATCGAGTATGTCGGGCCGAACTGGACGCAAGCGTCGGTGGCCAGGCTCTTGGCCGAACTCACAGCGGCCGGCAGCTCACTCAAGGCGAGACCGCTTTCAGAGATCGTCGATGCGCTCGGGCGGGTCGGCGCCCGTTTCGGGACCGAGGGTGACGCTCTGCGCGAGCGAGCCCTGGAATGTCTGCCGGCTGGTGCGGGCTATTCGGTCGAGATGGCCCGCGCGGTGCTCGACGGGATGGCTCGGGATTGGACCAGGGAGCGGCTCCTTCGCCTGGTCGAAGCGGAGTTCGAAAAGACGGAGGTCCTCGACGGGTTCGTGGGCGTTCGCGGGCGCGACGTGATGGCCGTGGGCCCACGACTGTGTACGCAGATCGTCTCGGGGAGTGTGCCTGGGGTGACGGTG
>JBDGVT010000253.1:0-4010 GCA_039585495.1 Gemmatimonadota bacterium
GACCCCCATCACGGTGATGCAGGCCGAGATCGAGACGGGGCTGAGAAACTGTGAACCGGGGACCTCGGAAGAAGGGCGTCTCCTGATCCTGCGGGGAGAAACCGACCGCTTGAAGTCGATTACCCGCAGCCTCATGCTGCTTTCGCAGGCGGACGTTGGCGAGTTGATCCGCCGATCCGATCCCATCGACCTTTCCGCCGAACTGATCTCTCTGAGCGAGGATGCCGAAATCCTTGCGGAGAGAGTCGAAGTGACCATCGACGCGCAGATCGAGGACGGGATCCAGCTGGAAGGCGACGCGACCCTGTTCCGTCAGGCGCTGCTGAATCTCGTCAACAATGCGATCAAGTACAACGAACCCGGAGGCTACGTAACGATCGAGGCGCAGCGAGAATCCGATTCCATTCTCATCGCGGTGGAAAATTCCGGCAAGGGGATCGCGAGGGAAGACCGGGAAAAAATCTTCGATCGCTTCTATCGAGCCGACCGGGCCCGGTCACGGGGCGTCGATGGCTTCGGGCTGGGGCTCAGCCTTGCCGAGGCCGTGGTCGAGGGGCACGGGGGCGAGTTGAGACTCGCGCGTGCGGACGACGAAGCGACACGGTTCGAGGTGCTGATCCCGATGGCCGGGGAAGAATAGGGTCAGTGATCCGCCCGGCCCGTCGGTTGTCCTGCCTCCCGACGATTCACGCGGTCGGGATATACCCGTTGGACATCATGTAAAACAAGATTCCCGCGAATAAGAGGGCAACCAGGAAGGAGTAGAGATGATGCAGGTAGCGGGCTTCACCTTTTCGAAAATACTGAACCAGTCCGTAGACGGTCTGGCAGAACCCCAGCGCGGGACCGGCAATCATTGCGGCAACGTATCCGAAGATCAGGGCCGGGATATTGAAATCTCCCATACCTAGGAGACTGTCGGACTTTGAACAATCCTGAAAAATCGATAAAGTTCGTGCATGAGCGCCCGATTTGTTTCCGTGGACCGGGAGACCCCGATGTTGTTGCCGCCTGATCTGCGGGACTGGGTGCCGGAGGACGACCTGGTTCATTTCGTCATCGAGGCGGTGGATCGTCTCCCATTGGAAAAGTTCGGCGTCAATCACCGGGGCACCGGTGACGCGCAGTTTCCGCCCCACATGATGTTGGCGCTTTTGATCTACTGCTACGCCAACGGGATCTTTTCCTCTCGCAAGATCGAGCGGGCCACCTACCGGGATGTGGCGGTGCGATACCTGACCGCCGGCACCCATCCCGACCACGACACCATCTGCAAGTTCCGGCGCGAGAACCTCGAGGCATTCCGCGAGAGCTTCGTCGATGTGCTGGAACTGGCGCGGGAACTGAAGCTCCTCAAGCTCGGGACCGTCTCCATCGACGGCACCCATATCAAGGCCAACGCCTCGATCGATCAGAACGTCACCTACCGGCGAGCCGTGGAGATCCGCGAGCAGCTGCGACTGGACATCGAGGAGTTGCTGAAGCGCGCCGAACAGGCCGATGCCGAGGACGAAGACAGCCAGAAATTGCCCGCCGAGGTGTCGAGGCGCGAGAAGCTCGCCGCGAAGATGGATCGAGCCGTCGAGGAGCTGGAAGCCCGGGCGCGGCAACGTCAGCAGGAGGCCGACGCGCAATTCGAGGAGAAGAAGGCCCAGCGGCGGGAGAAGGAAAAGAAGACCGGCAAGAAATGCCGAGGCAAGGAGCCGAAGCGGCGTGAGGTGAAGGCCGAAGACTCCGGCCAGCAGTGCAACCTGAGCGATCCCGACGCGAGGATCATGCGCAAGAACAAGCGTGCGGGGTTCACCCAGAGCTTCAACGCGCAGGCGGCGGTGGACGCTGACGGCAGTCAGCTGATAGTTGGCCAGCATGTCAGTCAGAGTCCGGGCGACGGAGGCGAATTGGAAAAGGCGGTGGCCAGCATTCCCTCGCAGCTTGGCAAGCCGAAGGCGGCGCTGTCCGATGCCGGGTATGTCAACGCCGACGCCTTTGATCGATTGGAAAAGGAGGGAATCGAGATCTACTGCAGCGTCCATCGTGAAGACGCCCACAGCGAACGTCATTACGACTTTCGCCCTGAAAAGCCGAGCAAGCGCAAACCCAGAGAGTCGACCGATCCGAGGTTGATTGCGATGCGCGAGAAGCTACGCACCGGGGAGGGCAAGGCGATCTACGGCAAGCGCAATCACACCGTCGAACCGGTCTTCGGGATCATCAAGGAAGCGATGGGCTTCCGGGAGTTCAGTCTGCGAGGAAAAGAGAAAGTCTCGGGCGAATGGACGCTGGTGTGCCTGGCCTACAATCTCAAGCGGCTGCACAAGCTGTTTTCCGGTCCGAAATCCGGCCCATCGAAACCTGATTCGCCTCTCGGGTGCGATCAGAACGCATCAGCGGCCTCAATGCGCGCCGTTGTCGCTCGACTCAGCCGAGCCATCCGTCCTCACATGACTCGCTCATCCGGGATCTCGCCTGATCCGCTTGCGCTAACCCCGACAGTCTCCTAGCATGCCGGAGGAGGTCTACAGTGTATCGGACCTGACCGCTGACATTCGGGCGAGTCTCGAGAATGGGTTCGAGGGAGTCTGGGTCGAGGGCGAGATCAGTAATCACCGGCTTCCCGGATCCGGACACCACTACTTCACCCTCAAGGACGAGTTTGCCCAACTCACCTGCGTCCTGTTTCGAGGCGCGGCCGCAAAGAATCCGGTCACGCTACGCGATGGGCTCCAGGTGCAGGCTTTCGGGAACATCTCTGTCTACGAGGCACGAGGGCAGTATCAACTGATCGCGCAGGTCATTCAGGCGAAAGGAGCGGGAGACCTGCAGGCTCGCTTCGAGGCGCTGAAGAAGAAACTCGAGGAGGAGGGGCTTTTCGATCCGGCGAAGAAGAAGCCGATTCCTCTTTTCCCGAGAACGGTGGGAATCGTGACCTCTCCGACCGGCGCGGCGATTCGAGACATGCGAAACGTGTTCGCCCGGAGAGCGCCTTGGTTGCGAATCCTAGTCCATCCGGTTCGCGTGCAAGGGGAAGGCGCCGCCGAGGAGATTGCCGCGGCCGTAAGATCGTTCGACCGGGAAAGCGGGGACCTTCGCCCCGACCTCGTGATTGTCGCGAGGGGAGGCGGCAGTATCGAGGATCTCTGGGCATTCAACGAGGAAGTGGTTGCCAGGGCCATAGCGGACTGTTCGCTCCCGGTGATGTCGGGAGTCGGGCACGAGATCGACTTTACGATTGCAGATTTCGTGGCTGACCGCCGAGAACCGACTCCCAGCGCTGCCGCTGAAAATGCGACTCCGGATGGGGAAAGCCTGCTCCGCCATCTCGATTTGATGCGTTCTTCCCTCGAGACCCGGTTGCAAAATCGCTTCGGTCAATCTTCTCGAACGCTCGATTCCCTTCATCGGGAGTTGCAGGCGCGCGAGCCGCGGCGGCGAATCCAGTCCTGGATGCAGTCACTCGACTTCCTCAAGGAACGCTTCGAGTCGATCGCTGAGGGCTCGATCACAGACCGAAGGGCTGAGGTCCTCGCCGCGGGCCGAGTCCTCGCGGCGATCCAACCGGAGCGTGTACTGAGGGCCGGTCATGACCAGGTCACCCAACTGCATGCTCGCATGGTGGAGATGGGAGAAAGATTCCTCGAACTTCGCCGCCGCGAGTTGCTGGCGAAAGGAGACATGCTGCATTCCCTCAGCCCTGAGGCAGTGATCCAGCGTGGATTTTCAATGACTCTCGACGATGGAGGGCGACCCATCACGAAGGCGTCCGAGGTAAATCGAGGAGATCGCATTCGAACGAGGTTGGCAGATGGTGAAATCGAGAGCGTAGTCGAATAAGGTTCCACAACCATTGAAATTTCCGTATCGCTTCCGTTTTGGCGGATGAGAACGCTGTTGAGCGGATCCTCGGATTGGAGTAAAACTGGACTCTCCCGTCACTTTTATTGAAAAAGTTTGGAACTCGGAACGGCACGCTGGTGTTCGATCCGTTGCCGCAGCGGGCGACGAAACACAAA
>JBDGVT010000254.1:0-5694 GCA_039585495.1 Gemmatimonadota bacterium
CGCGATCAACATCGCGCACACGCGCCTGGCTCGGCGCATCTCGGAGATTCCGACCGACAAGCCCGTGCTGGCCTACTGCCGGTCCGGTGCCAGAGCGTCGAGCGCGGTCTCGCTGCTGCAGAAGGCCGGGTACGACGTGACACACGTCGATGGCATGTACGGGAGTTGGCCCGGACACAAACAGGAGGTACCCGTCTGACCCCTCCCCGTCAGAGAACGACATCTCCGCCGGGGTCCCTGTTCTTGAGGTCTTCGATCGCCTCGCGGGCGGCGTCCAGACGTTCCTCCTCCGCCTGGACGTCGCGTGTGGCCAGGTCCCACTCCGGCTGACCGACCGACCCGAGGGGCACCCGCAACACGGCACCCTCGATCGCCATGTCGCCCAGCAGATCGGAGGCGACCTGGACCACGATTTCATCTTCGTCCTCCACGAGGACGGCCAATCCATCGGCCACCTGGTCCACGACCCACACCTCCACTCGTGTCTCGTCATTCATAGACGTACCTCAGAATCAGGTTGCCCAGGGCGTCGAAGAGGCTCGCTTCATCCCCGTCGTTGTTCCATATCGCCCGGTCATTGTTCATGAAGAACGACACTCCATCGCTGGTGCCGTAACCGGTGTAGACGACGACACGCTCACCCGGCTCGATCCATACACCGGCGGGAAAACGAAAGCAGCGACTCGAAATATCACACACTCGCCATCCCGCGATCATGAGCGACGACGATGCTCGACTCCGGATGACCACGTACTCGCCGTTGAGGTTCTCATGGTCGTTTCCATCAGCGTCCGCGAACACCGTCACCTCGACGGGAGCCGCCCCGAACTCGTCCCCGACCTCGTTCTGGTCCCGGTCGGTGGCGATGTCGCTTCCCACGTCCGGCATGTCTCGACCACCCGTCGCGACGACGTCCTGACCCAGAACGATCTCGTAGCTCCCGTCCGCGTACCCGAGAATCGTCACGTGGCCGTCCCGGTCCGTCCGCATGACATGCTCTGCGAACGAGCCGAACGCGGTGAGCGCCTCCGGCCGCGGGTGCAGGTATGCGTTCCCCTCGCCCACTGAAATCACGACGACCTCCGGCCGAGCGGCCTCGAGGAACTCTCGGGTGAAGCCGTTCGAGCTGCCGTGATGTGGAGCCTTGAGTAGCGTGACGTCCGGGACCACACCCGATCGGAGGAAGTGAGTCAGCTCGAGTTCCTCCGAATCCCCGCTGAAAAAAGCCACGAAGTCACCGAAACGAACCACGAGTGCGACGGATCGATTGTTGTGATCCACCTCATCCATCGGGGGAAGGGGCAACACCTCCAGCGACACGCTCCCAAGCGCGATGGTTCGCGGTACAGCCTCCAGGTATCCGACCTCCTCGAGCCTTGCCAGTGTCGCCCCGAGCCGGGCATACGTGGCAGTGGTGTGTGGCTGGCCGTTGTCCATATAGAAGCGCACGGGACGGGCGGTCAGGACATCTTCGAGACCGCCAATGTGATCGGCATGGGGATGCGTCGCGACCAGCAGATCGATCTGGGAGATGTTCATTTGCTGCAGATACCGCAGCGGCTCCCCGCGGCCGGCGTCGATCATCGCCGTCTGCCCCTCAGGCGCCCGGATCACGATGGCATCGCCCTGGCCGACGTCAAGGAAGGTGATCTGAATGGACGGCTCCTGCGCGACCACCGGCACGGCACACGCCATCGAGGCTGCGAGCAGCAGGAGCGGGGGGGCAAGACGGAAGCGCATGCTGAACGATAGAGGTTCGCCGGTCTTCGCGTCACCTCCTGATGCGACCCGAAACGACATGACCCATGTCCCCCGGAGCACTCTTGATTCCGGGGGTACATTGCATAACTTGCCCCTGTTGGCTCCAATGCACTTCAGGGGGGATGTGCGAACATGTCGACCAAGCGAAATATCGTGATCGACGACGCCACGTGGGTAGCGATCCATAAGGCCATTGGCCGCGAAACCAGTGAGACCGGGGAGCGCCTTACGGCCAGTGGATACATCCGCCGGGCAATCGACCGGGAGCTCGAAAAGGCGGGCGTGGAGAAATCGTCGTAGAAGGGGTTCTCCCGCACGAGAGTTGGGCCGAACACTATGAGGCGGTCATGGAACTCACCTTCGGGGAGATCTACGACCGCCTCACTTCGTCCGCCCTGGACGAGATCCGCGCACGCCTGAGGCCGCCCGCCTCGATCGTCGACTTCGGCGCCGGGTGCGGCCGGCTCTCCATCCCTCTCTCTCGAGCGGGGTACGAGGTGACCGCGGTCGACCCATCGGGTGCCATGCTCGATCAGCTCCGCGCACGAGCCCCCAGCCTCGAAGTCGAAACGGTCGAAACTCCCATGCAGCGATATCGAGCCCGGCGCCCGCACGACCTCGCGCTGTGCGTCTTCACCGTGATCGCATACATCCTCGACGAAGAAACCCTATCGCAGGCCTTCACCGCGGCCGCACAATCCCTCGTGCCCGATGGTCTCCTACTGCTCGACGTGCCTCAATACGACATGTTCGAGAGCTTCGACCACGATACCGAGTCGATCATCCGCCATGTCGAGATCGAGCCGATTGCAGGCCCGGTGCATGCGTATCACGAGCGGACCGTACTGCGAACACCCGACGGTTCGATCCAGTATGAGGACACCTTCCGAATCCGGCACTGGACGTTGGAGGAGACACTCGTAGCGCTCGACGCCGTTGGATTCGTGCCCGCCGACGATATCTCGGCCCGCTTCACGGGCCTGGGCGCGAACTACCTGCTGATGAGGCGGTCGGGCTAAACCTCGGCGCTCGCCTTCTTGGAGCGGCGGTAGACGAAGACCCCCACGCCGAGCGTGGCCGCGACACCGAGTGCGATCAGAACGATCTTGAGCGCGAGGGCCAGGAGACCCATGACCCAAGCGGTTACCGGCACCATGAGGATCTTGAGCGCCTCGAGCAGGAGGAACCCGATGACCCCGGTTGCTGTCAGTCCTGCGGCAAACCTCATCATGTGGCTCTTCCTGGTACGTGGGTCCTGAAGTTGTCCGACTCGGTGGTTCCGGTCTCTGACTGTTCTACGCGGTGGCCGCTCCTGGTGTTTCAGACGCCTTGAAGGTCCGATCGGTTGCATCGGATCGCAACACCGATCCACTCCAGGCACCCTATACCCCTAGCATGTATCCAAGACAGCGGGCGAGGGGACCCAAGGAGCGGGGAGCGCCCAGAAAGTTGTTGGATCACACATTGTCATGACCATAGATTGCCGCAACCCTAAGGTGAGGTGGTGGTAATGAGATCGGTTTGTGCCCTTATTTGCGTTGTGCTGACTGCGGGAATGGCGACTGCATGTGCCCCGACCGGAGACCCGACGCCTCCCCCATCGCCTCAGATCGGCCCCAGCGTCGACACGGTGTTCGTGGTCGATACAGTTCAGGTCGAGATCGAAGCCGCGGCCGACGCGCAGCTACAGGAACAGGTCGCGCGACTCCAGATCCAATTGCTGGAACGTGACGGCCAGCTGCAGGGAACTCAGGAGCAACTCGCCGAGACTCGGCAGGAAGTCGTCCGGAACCTCGCGAAGCTCCAGAGCCAGGCGAGCCGCGCGGAGGCCGCGTCGGGTATGGCCGAAGCCGAGATCGCGCTGCAGGCGCTCGCCCGAATCTCAGGGGGAGATGGCCTGCCCGAATACGCAGACGCGCAGTCTCTCATCGCGGAGAGCTCAACCGAGTTCGCGAGCGAGAACTACGGCGGTGCGCTGTATCTCGCGACTCAGGCACGGACACTGGTTCGGGGCGGCCAGACCCGGCTCAGCGCGAGTGGCGGGGAGTCACTGAGGGCGGGCGAGACATTGTTCGCGATCCCAGTGCCCCTGCAGACCGCGCGTCGAGCCAACGTGCGTAGTGGACCGAGTCTGGAATCCGAGGTCCAGTTCACGCTCGAGGATGCGGCCCCATTGATGGGCCAGTCCTATACGAGCCACCAATGGGTGCACGTAATCGACGACCAGGGCCGCGAAGGGTGGATCTTTCATACCCTGGTCACGGGACGCTCGCGCTAGGTCAGGACTTCTTCTTGGGGGCGGCCTTCTTTTTTGGGGCCGCCTTCTTTTTCGGGGTACTCTTCTTCTTCTCTGCCGGCGCAGCCCGGGTCGCCTTCTTCTTCGGTGCGGCTTTTTTCGGGCCGGTCTTCTTGGCGGCGGTCTTCTTCCGGGTGTCTTCCTGCTGCTGGGCGGGAGTCCTCCGCTTTGCCGCAGTGCTCTTCTCGGGAGACCGGCTCTCCGCCGGTTCGGAAGGCCCCTGGCCGGCGGCCATCACCCGATCTCGACCAGCATGCTTGGCGTCGTAGAGCGCGGCGTCCGCCGCACCAATGAGCGCCTTGGGCGTGTCCCCGTGCGTCGGGAACTCGGCAGCGCCGATACTGATCGTGACCTTGCGACCCTCGAATACTTCCTGCGCCAGGCGCGCGCGGACACGCTCTGCAGCGTCGATGGCGCCGTTGATATCACAATCCGGTAGCAAGACGATGAACTCCTCGCCGCCGTATCGCGCCGGCACATCCGGCTCGCGGGTCGCGTCGCGGATAACGACGCCCATGCCCATCAGAACCTGATCGCCGGCCTGATGTCCCCACGTATCGTTGTACTGCTTGAACTTGTCGACATCCATCATCAGGACGGCAAGCTTCCGCTCATGGCGCGCGGCCCGGTTGACCTCCTTGTCGAACTCGCCCATGACGTAGCGACGGTTGAAGAGCGACGTCAGTGCATCGGTCATGGAGATCTGCTCGAGCTCGGCATTCTGGTCACGCAGCACGGCGGCGGCCTCGTCGAGCTTCGCCCGATTCGCCCGAAGATCGGCGACCATGCCGTTGAAGACTCCGGTCAGGAGGCCGACCTCATCACGGCCCGTCACGGGCAGATCGACCGACAGGTCGCCCCCGGCGACCGCGGTCGCTCCAACAGTGAGTCGGTCGAGCGGCCTGACAATGAAGAGCCCGATGAAGTAGGCCACCGTCCCCACCACGATCAGGAGGAAGGAGACGAGCAGGATCGTCGAACTCCTCAGCTGATCGATCCTCGCGTAAGCCTCGTCGGTGGGCACATGGACCAGCACCGTCCACTCCATGCGATCGATCCCGGTGAGCGTACCGACCATCTCGACGCCCCCGCCATCGACGTACTCCACGGTACCTGAAGCGGTAGCCAGGTCCCCGAGCGTTTCCTGCTCCAAGGCCGGATCGAAGCCCAGTTCGATCCGGCCCGCCTCTCCGGGAACGAGCTCCGACAGAACATCTCGCACCGCCTCGAAGGTCATCGTCGCGTGGAGAACGCCCAGGAATCGTGTGTCCGCACCTTCGATCGCCACCGCGATCGGCGCGGCTACCGCACCGAGCGCTTCGTCCCAATACGGTTCGCCCAACATCCTCTCGCCCCGACGCAACGCGGGGAGCCAGTCGGCGGGCATGTTCGGGTCGCTCAGTGCAGCACGACTCGAGGCAACTGGTATGGCCTCGGCATCCAAAACGAGCAGTTCGGCGTAGTCGCCGAAGAGGTTTTGCACGCCGGTCAGGTAGTCGGTAAGACGCGTATGTGCGTCCGCTGCACCGAGTCCGCCCTCCGGAATGCGGGCCAGATTCTCCGTTACCTCGAACGACCCGACGAAGACCCGCAGGTCATACGCCCGCTCCTTGACCCATAGATCCAACTCGCGAGCA
>JBDGVT010000255.1:0-3930 GCA_039585495.1 Gemmatimonadota bacterium
CGGGGTTTTGTAGAATCGAGGCCGGGCTTGGCTTGATGTGGGCAGGGGAGGTTGACATATCGCTTAATCCCGGACGCCGGATCACCGGAAATGTGGATAGAATTTCCTATCCGCCCTGGCGGTCGTAGCGCGTTTGCACGTACCATTGGGGCAACCGAACAGCTAGCTCCGGTTTCGTTTCCCACTTTGGGAGGAACGGTCATGCGCCCTCGGTTCACCTTGCCCGCCCTCGTCGCCGTCCTGCTTCTTCCTCACGCCGATCCCGCCCTCGCGCAGACTTTCGAGGAGGGCAACGTGCTCGTCAGCACGCGCGAGGTCCTGTACGAGTACACGCCGGACGGCATGTTCGTACGATCGTTGCCGATTCCGTACCCGCATCCCGTCACGGAAAACGCCCGCGACGTCGTGGCGATCCATCCAGGGCTGGTGGCGGTGTTCAACGGAACGTTCGATCCCTATGTCAGTTTCTGGGACGCCGACACCGAAGCCTGGACCCATCGAACTCACGTCGGCTGGAGCACCGCCAACAACGTCTCGTACGGCGGCATTGGGGCCACGGAGCGGTACCTCTTCGTCACCGATCAGCGCACGTACGGCAACGGTGGCGCCGACGAGGCGAAGGGCATCGTGCGCTTCGACCTGGAAAGCCAGGCGGCGGTGAGGTTCGCCGAGGATATCGAACCGATCGACCTGGCCGTCGGTCTCGACGGCATGCTCTATGCGCTCTACCCGGGTGGCAGTCCGAGCGGGCGCTTTATCGACGTCTACGACCCCGAGACGCTCGCCTTCGCCCGCACCATCAACTTGTCGGCGATCTTCGGACATACCGGGCACCGCGCGATCGCCGTCAACGCGCAGGGCGACGTCTTTATCGCCGATTGGGACGGCGACCTCCAGAAGATCGACGCCGCGGGGAATGTCCTGCTGGAGACCAATATCTGTAGCGTTGCCGCCAGTTGCAGCCTCTTCGACATCGACCTCTCGACCGAGGGCGTGATCGTCATCGGCGACCGCTTCGGTGGGGTGACCCTGACCGATGAGCAGTTTGCCTCGCCGACGAGCTTCCGCGTCGGTACGTGGGGGACCTTCGTGGCGATTGTTCCGTTCCGGTTGATTCCGCCGGCAATCGTCCACGAGGATCCCTTGAACCCGCAAGGTTGCCTGGAAGCGACGGGACCGGACGGCGCCACGGTCAGGCTGCGCGCCGAGAATCGCAACACCGACCCCGTCGAATACGCATGGTACGCCTCGGCCGGGGCCGGCGGAAACGAGGAGGCCTTTTCGTTCGACGCACAACTCAACGAGTCGGTCGAGGTGACCCTGACCCTGACCGAAGTGGCGACGGGTTACACGGCATCCGTCACGCTGGACGTCTGCGTTTCGGACACCACGTCGCCTGTGATCACCTTCCTCTCGCCTCGTGAAGGCGACTCTATCGTCGGCAACAACCTCGCCGTTGCGGTGAAAATCGACGACGTGGTCGACCTGTCGATCGAGGAGTTCGATCTCTTCGTGGGACAGACCACGACGCTTCCTTACAGGAGCCAGCCGCAAAGCGTCAGCGTTCGTGCCTTCAAGCCGGGGCGTGGAAGCCCAACCGAAGTCGAGGTCGCGGTCCGGGCGGTGGACCAATCCGGGAACGTGGGGCGCGAAAGTGTGTTCATCCGGTTGCTTCACGACCGAGGCAAATAGGCGGGCCCGAGAGAGCCCGCCGGCGTGTTCGAGCTCGCCGAACTCTGGCGTGCGTAGTTGTTCTGCACTTGTGCGACAATGAGCGTTCTTCGAGGCGGGAGACAACGTCTTAAAGGGGGGGCTCGAGAGATGGCAAATATCGTTATCGTTCGCGAGAGTGAGGCCGCCGTCGTCGCGATGCCGAACGTGAGTCGCTTCGATCTGATCGAGACGGATCAGTTTCGCGACGAGATTCATGCTCTCGCCTCCAACGGCGAGACCAGGCCGTTACTTGTCGATCTCTCGCAGGTCGATTTTCTCGTCAGTGCAACGCTCGGCGTGCTTGCCGAACTCACCAAGCAATGCAGCGAATCGGAGCGACGCCTGGCATTTATCCGGCTCAAGCCGAAGGTCCAGGGAGTCATCGAGACTTGCGCGATGGACCGCGTGCTGACGATTTTTACGGATGAGGACGAGGCGGTTGCTGCCTTGTGAACTCGGACACTCTGTCGGTCGCGGACGCATGACTCGGGACCGCGGGATGTTCTGATCGTCAGGCGGGACTGGAAGTGGTCCAAGAGCTACGGCAGACGCCAAACCAATGGGGTTGTTACTCCATCCCCATCCACCGCCACTCCTGAGACGACCCGACGATCTTGCTGACATCGTTGAGCAATCGCTCCAACAACTCGATCGAATCGCAAGGGTCGAGGTAGGGCGTGTCGAGTCGGGCCTCGCCCTTCCACACCACGGCGGGTTCGCCCGCTGTCAGCTTGGCGCGATCGACCACCGACACCGAGAAGTAACGCGTGTGCCGGTCGACCTGCCAACTCTTGGTCCCGAACCCGTAGTAGACCAGGTAGTCCGACTCGTCTTCGCCGGCGGGCTTGAACCCCTTTTTCTTGAGGCGTGCGGTCAGCTTCCGAGTGAGGGATTCGTGCACCGTGTTCGGTTGCCCGTTCTCGAAGTAGGCGACATAGATCCGTTGCCGACGCTCGAGCGAGGTGTAGCCCGGTTCGAAATCGCCTCGCGCGAGCACTTGCGGCGCGAACACGGCGTGCAGGACGTCGTTGTCGTTGCGGGCGACGAAGAAGCCGACATGAACCCGCATGTACGTCACGTCGGGACCCTCCGGAGGAGCAGGGGCAAAGCGCCACTGTCGCAGCGCCTCGACGGCTGCTTCGCCGTACTTCTCGCCGGGAGGGGATACGTCCACGACTTGGATCTCGCCGACGCTTCCGTCGCGACGCACGACGGCCGTGAGGACGGCTCCGGCCTGGTTCCATCCCGTCACACTCCCGGCTGGAAACGAAACGGGGAAGCGGGGAAGCGCGCGGGCCTGCAGCGGCCGGCCCGGCAGCGTCTTGTTCGGCAACCGCATCCACTGCTCTTGCACGATGAAGGGCTCTTCCCGCAGTAGTGATTTCAGACTCGGGGCATCCGGGAAGTTGCCCGGTGAATCGGAAAAGGCAACCCAGGTCCTGACCAACTCCCGGCCCCGTGCCAGTTGGAACGGCGTGCTGTGGACGGCATTGTCGAATCGAGCCACCTTCTCGTCAGCGGTTCGAATCTGCGCGTCATCGAGGCTTTCGAGAAGTTCTTCGGCAAGCTCAAGCAGGCGTTGTTCTTCGCTCCCGCCGAGCCTTCGCGAGGCGATCTTCGCCCAAACGTAAGCTGCTGCGGGATCGCGGGTCACGCCTTTCCCTGACGCCAGAAGTTCGGCGATCTTCGCCTGCGCCGGAACCACGCCTTGTTCCGCCGACTCCCGGTAGAGCTCGACCGCCTGTTCTAGATCCTGCACGCCCCCGGTTCCCTCCCGGTACATCTCGGCCAGCCGGTACTGGGAATACGGTTCGTCGAGGTGGGCGAGCCGCCTCCATTCGCAACGTGCGAAGTCGTACTCTCCGCGTTCGTACGCATCTTCCGCCGAGTAAAAATCGGCAGCGGTCGTCGCGTGGAAACACAAGGCCGCGAGAATCCCCGAGGCAAGCTTCAAGTTCATGACGCGTCTCCGAGTCTTGCCGTTCTTTCCGACGGGTGAGTCTTTATCGGGCCGGCGCCGGGGCCGTCAAGTGAGGGAAAACCGAAAGGGCCGTGCTTGCCGGTATTCGAAGGGCAGGTAACCTGAGGTCGATGCGGAAGAACTCGCGAGACGGTGTTCGCTGTCCAAACCAACTCAAGGCTCGGGGTTTTGTAGAATCGAGGCCGGGCTTGGCTTGATGGGGGCGGGGGAGGTTGACATATCGCCTAATCCCAGAC
>JBDGVT010000256.1:0-7923 GCA_039585495.1 Gemmatimonadota bacterium
GGGGAGTCGGGGCAGTCCCTGACTCGCACGCCGTGAAGAGAAGGCTGGAAGCCACCAGTAGTCCCGTCGCACGTCTGAACATGGGTATCCTGCGGCGATGCCGCGCATGAGGTCCCGTAATCTTTCTATTTACAGCGTCGGGAGCGCAGGAAGAAGAGCGGCGTACCCCTGCTCAGAAGCCCGACCGAGGGCCGTGTGTCGCAAGGACCGCGCCGACCGCAATGACCGCCATTCCCACAGGTATGGCGAGCGCGAGGTACTTCTGGACTCGGCCGGGTGCCTCGTACGGAGCCTCATCCGGCGGCTCTTGTCCATCCTGTTGCGTGGCCATGACGCAATGATGAGAAGCCGCATCAGACCTGTCAAAACAACCCGCCACGACCCGGTCTACGTAATCGCTCCCCAGGTCTGCGTAGTCCTGCGTACAGAGCTACCCGTCCCTGCGTCACAGCTTCTGCCATGGAGAATGGACGAATGGAGAGGACTGAGATGAAGAAGACGATCCTGATCCTGGTGTGCGCCACAGGACTGAACGCTTGTGTAACGACTCCCGGCACCTATCGCTCGGACTGCGGCTTTGACTGCGCATCCGCTCCTACCTTCGGTGGCGGCCTCGCCAGTCCTCATGGGGGGGCGCAGATGTACGGGTCCCGCACCCCCGTGGATTTCTCAGATGAGCTGGCCGAGCTCATGATGGGCGTTTTGATCGTCGGGACAGCGGTGTTGGTGGTCGATGCCATCCGCTCCGCCGATGACGACCTATACAAAGGGATCGATTCTGCCTGGCTCGAGTCGGTGACGGTTGCTGGCATCACAACGCGCGATGAGGAGCCGATGGCCGGAATGATGGCGGACCTCATGCTGGGTCGGGAGCTCCTGGCTACCGACCGCACCGACGGGGATGGCAGTTACACGGTGAGGTCGATGGTCGAGCCCGGGGACTGCGAGAACCTCCGCATTCGGCTCCGGCACCCACGACAGAGTCCTGGCGAGCGGTCACACACTGCGCACCCGGTCGCTTGCGGAGACAACCGGGTCTCGTACGACTACGCCAGCGGCATGTGGGGAGTCGCATCCCGATGAAGAAGAAGATCCTGGCGGCCGCGCTAACCGTCGGCCTGACCGGATGGGCGATCTACGCCATTCGCAGCGCCTTTCGCATGAGCGCCACGTCGGCGTCGAAGGAGGACTCGTCGAGCGGCCCGAACGAGAAGCGAAAGAAGTCCCGTAGCGGTGATTGATCCCCGAGCCGGGCCATATCGCAGTCTGTGCCTTTCAGGATCGCTGCGCCTTCCTTGAACAACCGCTGGTTGAGTGCCTCCGCGGTCAGGCCCTCGGGGAGCTTGCACCAGTGGTAGAAGCCGCCATCTCCGGAGTACAGCTCCAGGCCGAGATCGCGGAACGCCGCTGCGTAGCGATCGCGCTGACTCCCGTAGAAGGCGGGTACTGCCTTGCGGGCCACCTCCACACGCGACTCGCCGAACAGCTCGAGGGCATAACACTGAGATGGATGCGACACGCCTCCCATGCCGAACGAGGAGAAGTTGCTGAGAATCTCCACGTGCTCCCGCGACGCGACGATCCAGCCGATCCGGATCCCCGGTGCCTGCAGGCCCTTGGTGGCCGCACCCACCACGAAGAGGTTCGATTCGTCGATGTTATCGACGTACTGAAGTGCGCTCACGGGCTGATCGTGGAAAAGCTCGTATGCTTCGTCGACGAGCACGCCGACGCCCTCCGCACTCGAGGCTGCTACGAGTTGGGCGAGCTGGTCACCCTCCCGCGTGACGCCCGTCGGGTTGCACGGATTGCTCATGACCACGAGCGAACGGCCTCCGTCGTGGTTCAGGTAGTCACTCACGGCCGGTGTGAAACCGTTCTCGACTGTACTGGGCACGAGGGAATAGGGTCGGCCGAGGCGCTCCAGGATGTCGTAGTAGGGGGTGTACTCGGTCGAGGCGATCCGGACGGGGACATCCGGATCGAGGAACAGCAGCGTGGCGATGATCGCCGGCCGCCCTCCCGCGAAGACCATCACGTTCTCGGGCGCGATATCCGCTCCGTACCAGCGCCGATAGTATGAGGCGATCGCGTCACGGAGGGCGGGCAGGCCCCACGCCTTCGGATATCGGAGATGGTCCGAAGTGACCTCGACGCTCGTCGGGAGCGGCGGCCCACCGGGCAGCTGGTCGGTTCGGGGGAAGCCCTGGCTCCACGGGTGCGTGCCTTCTTCGCCCATGTAGGTACCGAACGCCTCGAGGAAGGCGTACAGGGTTTCATAGATGCCCATGGGGCGTACGTAGCGCAGGACAGTCATCGGTGGTCCGACGTTGGGGTTCGTGGAAGACGGAATGTAGGTCGGGCAGGGCCCGTAAGGTCACACGGTCCAGGGCGAATCGGGGAAGGAGACGAATTGCCGACGGCCCTTCTCGCGTCCATCGAGGTGCAGGAAGAACGCACCGACACCCGCGGCGCCCTGCATCCAGCCGGTCTGTGCGACGACCTCGTCGGGCGACACGCGGTTTTCGGCCTGGATCCACTTGCGGCCGTGATCCTCCTCCGAGGATTCGCCGAGAAGCCAGTCGCCCACGCGTTGAGCGAAACGCCCATGCGCCGCGTCTCCGGTCAGCGCCTCGAGTGCCAGGAAGAACTCGCCGACGCCGGCATCTCCACAGCACTGACTGACGTTGTTCCAGTAGCCGGCGGACCGGACCTCCGGCACGCCGAAGTTCTGAGTGGCTTTTGCACCGCGCAGCACCCAGTCGCTCCAGCGCCGGTCGCCTGTCGTGACCCCGAGTTGATGGAAGAGCCGCGCCGTCCCGGCCGGGCCGTGACACCACGACAGGTAGTAAAGGTCTTCACCGCCTGGACGATGATGGAGGATCGCGCAGCCGTCGTCCTGACACTGCCCAGCCGCTTCGAGGTACGCGGCCCCACTTTCGGCAGCTCCGAGGATGGTTCGATCTCCTGTTGCGTCCGCGAGTCGAGCGAGGAAATAGGCGATTCCGCCGGTGCCGTGCGAGAAGTTCGGATACTCCCGCTGGAAGACCGGCGTGGGCCCCCACATGAGGCCGCCCTCGGCTTCCGAACCGACGTCTACCAGTCGGACCCCGACGTCCGTGGCCACCTGTTTCGCCCGCGTGTGACCGAGAGTCTCATGTGCCCAGAGCAATCCGAGACCGACTCCGGCCGCGCCCGAAACGATGTCCGACGAGCCACTGTCCATGTCGCCGTAGCTCCACCCGAGGCCGCCACGGTCGGGTTGCGCCGAGTCGATGATCTTGTCGATACACATCGACGCGCCATCGCGGAACCGGTCGAGTCCACTCACCTGATGCACGCGCTCCAGCGTGTAGGCGATGCCAGCGAGGCCGGTGTAGAGGCCCGGGTCGACGATCTCACCCGCACGTGCCAGCCCCAGAAGGTGGTCGGCGCCGCCGACCGCGTCGGCCAGGGCTTCTTCACGTCCGGACGCGTCGGCCAACTCGGAGAGGAAGAGGACGACGCCCGGTGAGCCGGAGTAGAGCGATGTGTCCGCTGACTCCGGGTTTCCAGGTACCATCGGCCAGGTGACGCCGTACTCGGTTTCCATGCGCGACGTCCGGAGCCAGCGATCTGCGGCGACGGCGGTCTCTCTCCAGAGGTGTGACCTCCCGCACGATGCCAGCCGCGAGTGCCTCTCGGCTTCCCGGCACCAGAACGAGCGCAGAGCCCGCGGCTGTGATGCGGAGGAAGTCTCGGCGATTGAGCCCCGAATGGCCGGTGTCGTGACGCATGTCCATCTCCTGGGTTGCTCTCAACCGTGAATCTCTGAACTGTCCGGCCCAGACGCAAAGTTCTACTCTCGGCCGACGACTTCGCTTCCCGACCCATCGCGGAATGCTCGTGACTTACTCGCACCTCACCCGCCGACCCATGGCCGCCACCGTCCGCCGCCCGAGGTTCCTGCTCCTCGCGGTGTCGTTGTGGGCCGGGTGCGGAACACCCGAAACAGATTTTGCGGTGCAGGTCTCTTCTGAGGTCGACCGCATCTGGGTGGGACCGGACTTCTACGCGAACCGGTTGCAGGACTGGCGTGTCCAGAACGGCCGGATCGAAAGCGTGGAGGGAAGCGCTGCCGGACGCTGCATCTACTCACACGTGCTCTGGGAGAGTCGGCCGGTTCCGTGACGATGTCCGTCCGAACCGGGGCGATCGAGCCTGGACCCGAACACGAAGACACGTGGTCCGGTTTTCTGCTCGGTGTCGGGGGCGCCCACGTCGACTTTCGAATCAGCGCCCTG
The DNA here is from genome assembly GCA_039585495.1 of Gemmatimonadota bacterium. Classification (GTDB taxonomy): domain Bacteria; phylum Gemmatimonadota; class Gemmatimonadetes; order Longimicrobiales; family Gaopeijiaceae; genus UBA2589. Next base: position 4,284 of record JBDGVT010000256.1, read on the forward strand.
AGTCATCACTGGCCGTCGACCGACGGAGGGCTGATCGTCGCGGTCGACGGGACCGGCCGGATCATCGTGAGAGACAATTCGATCAACGAGGGCTACACCGGCCCCAATCCCGACATCCCACTGGAGCACTGGCCGCTTGTCGAGCCGGACGATAGCGAGCGACTCGGCGAGGTCGGCGCCGATGCGGTCCTGCGAATAGAGGCCGAACCGGACGGCGACGCGTACCGACTTCGTGTCGCGGTGGCTGACCCCGAGAGCGGTGCGCTCCTCGCCGAGGCCAGCTACTCGGGTATCCCGGCGCGCCAGCTGTCGGGCAACGTGGCCCTGGTCTCACACCGCAGTCCGAACATGGAAGGGCCCGGATACTGGTTCCGGGAATGGACCCTCGCGGGCTCCAAGGTCGAGCGCCACGACGATCGTTCGTTCGGACCGGTCATGGGTGCCATGTACACCTTGAGTCGCGGCACACTCAAGATGACGGCGCAGTTGGGCCCGCTCGGCCCGACCGACGAACCGAACGTCCTGCTGGAGATCGAACGGGATGGTGTGTGGATCGAAGCGGGGAGGGCCGAGATCCAGTCACTCAGCGCCACCGCGCACTTCCGTGTGGAGGACTGGGCGGGCGACAGGGACGTGCCGTATCGGGTCGCATACGACCTGGCTGCCATCGGCGGCGGCACCGAGCGTCACTCCTTCGAAGGATTGATCCGCCGGATTCCCGATGACAAGACGGAGTTCGTTCTGGCCGGTCTGAACTGCCATCACATCTCCGGAGGGGACGGATCCTGGAATTCGAGCCACTTCTGGTATCCGCACACGGAGACCGCAGAAGGCGTGGCGTACCACGATCCGGACATGGTCTTCTTTGCCGGAGACCAGATCTATGAGAGCGGGCTCGAGGGTGTGGTCCGAGCTCCGACCGATGTGGCGGCCGTGGACTACCTGGGTCACTGGTTCCGGTTCGTATGGGCGTTCCGCGACCTGACGCGGGATCGACCGACCGTCACCATCCCCGACGATCATGACGCGTATCACGGCAACATCTGGGGCAATGGCGGCGTGAGGGAGCCGGGCGACTTCACGGTGCAGGATCGAGGTGGGTATCGCATGGAGGCGGACTGGGTCAACGCGATGCACCGCACCCAGGTCGCTCACCTTCCCGATCCGATCGATCCCGAACCCATCGATCACGGCATCACGCCGTACCACACGCGTATGGAGTACGCCGGCGTGAGTTTCGCCGTTCTCGCCGATCGGATGTGGAAGTCGCCTCCGTCGGTGGTGCTTCCGGACGCCGATGTCGTGAACGGATGGCCACAGCGTCCTGGCTACGACTCTGCGAATGAGCCCGATCCACCCGATGTGTCCCTGCTCGGTGAATCCCAGGAGCGCTTCGTCGAGTCGTGGGCCAACGATTGGTCCGATGGTGCATGGATGAAGGTCGTGCTGTCCCAGACACCGTTCGTGGACGTAGCGACGATTCCGGAGGACGCGACGAGCGGGGCCGTGCTTCCCGGTTCGTACATCGTCCGGCCGGGCGAGTACCTGGAGGGCGAGAAGGTGGCGCAGGATATGGACTCGAACGGCTGGCCTCGGTCGGGTCGGGACCGGGCTGTGCGGTCCATCCGAAAAGGCTTTGCTCTACATGTCGTGGGCGATCAGCATCTCGGGCATGTGGTTAGATACGGAGTGGATGCCTGGAACGATGCCGGACATGCCTTCACGGTACCTTCAATCGCTAATCTGTGGCCGCGGCGATGGTTTCCTCCCACACCCGGCCTCAATCCGCTACCCCACGATCCCCGAATTACGGGCGACTTCCGCGACGGATTCGGGAATCGCATGACGGTGCTCGCGGTCGCGAATCCGACGCAGGTCGACTTCGAGCCTCACGAGCTGTATCAGCGGGTGCCCGGATACGGGATTGTGCGCCTCGACCGAGAGACCCGCGAGATCCAATTCGAAGCGTGGCCGCGCTGGGTCGACCCGTCCTCCGCGGACGCGGCGCAGTACCCCGGGTGGCCGATCCGCGTCACGCAGACGGACCAGTACGACAGAGATCCGGTCGGGTGGTTGCCCGAGTTGGTGGTCTCGGGCATGACTGACCCGGTCGTGCAGGTCGTGGACGAACGTGATGGCGAAATCGTGTATACGCTGCGAATTGTCGGCGACCGATTCCGGCCGAGGGTGTTCACATCCAGCGGCTCGTATACGGTGGTCGTGGGTGAGCCGGGTACGGACCGTGTGAGGAGGCTCGAAGGCATGAGCCCCGCTGCGGACCCCAGCGCGACGATCGAGGTGGACCTGAGGTGAGCGCGCTCCGACGAGTCCAGCGGTTCGGGTGCATAACGGCGGTCCTGGGCGCGACCGTTGCGGTCGGTGCGTGCGTGCCGGGTCCAGAGCAGCCCAACATCGTTCTCATCTACGCGGACGACCTGGGTTGGCGTGACCTCGGCGTGCAGGGAAGCACGTACTACGAGACCCCGAACATCGATCGCCTCGCGTCCGAGGGCATGCGCTTCACCAACGCTTATGCGAACGCGCCGAACTGTGCACCCAGCCGTGCTGCGCTGATGTCCGGGCAGTACGCTCCTCGAACAGGCATCTACACGGTCGCGTCGGCTGCGCGTGGCCGAGAGGAGAACCGCCTGCTCGTGCCGGTCGAGAATCGGACGGAGTTGGCCCTCGAGATTCCCACGCTCGCCGAGGCCCTCAGGGACGCCGGGTATCGCACCGGACATGTCGGCAAGTGGCACCTTGGTGGGGAGGGTCACTCACCCACCGATCAGGGTTTCGACTGGGCGATCGCTGGAAATGAGCGCGGGGGCACTCAGAGCCATTTTTATCCCTACGGGCGGAGCAATCGAGTGCCTGGGCTCGAGCTGGGCGAAGAGGGTGAGTACCTCGCCGACCGGCTCGTGGACGAGGCGCTCGGGTTCATCGAAGAGGGAGGAGAACGGCCGTTCTTCCTCTACCTGTCGCACTACAGCGTGCACACGCCCATCCAGGGCCGGCCGGATCTCGTCTCGTACTACCAGGACAAGCCGGCCTCGGACGGTCATGACAATCCTGAGTACGCCGCGATGATCCAGGCCGTCGATGAGGGTGTCGGGCGACTCATGGAGACGCTCGATCGACTGGCCCTCGCAGAGAACACCGTCGTGATCTTCTACTCCGACAACGGGGGCTACGGCCCCGCCACGACCATGAGCCCGCTGCGTGGATCGAAGGGGATGCTCTACGAGGGTGGGATTCGTGAGCCGTTGATCGTCCGATGGCCCGGGCGCGTGGCACGGGGCTCGGTGACGGATGAGCCCGTCATCGGAACCGACCTCTATCCTACACTCATGGATCTCGCGGGCGGCAGGGCTCCGTCTGGGCACGTGTTGGACGGTCGCAGCTTTCGCTCGGCCCTTCACGGTGTCCGCTTCGCCGACCCGACCCGCGATCTGTTCTGGCACTTCCCGGCATACCTGGAGTCGGATGCGTCGGTCCCCGGTCCCTGGCGTACGACCCCGTCATCGGCGATCCGGCGTGACCAGTGGAAGTTGATCCACTTTTTCGAGGGGGACCGATGGGAGCTCTACGATCTCGAGTCCGACATCGGCGAATCGCACGACCTCTCCGCCGAGATGCCCGA
>JBDGVT010000257.1:0-3887 GCA_039585495.1 Gemmatimonadota bacterium
CGCGCCTCGCTCGGCGCGGGACGCGCCTCACTCCTCGCACTCGTGCTGCGGCAGGGCCTCGGGGTCACGCTCGTCGGGATCGTGGCCGGGGTCGGTGGGTCGCTCTGGGCGACGCGCCTTCTCGACGGCCTTGTTTTCGGAACCGGCACCACGGATCCAGCGGGCCTGCTCGGGGTGTCGGCGGGTCTCTTCTTCGTCGCCCTGATGGCGGCCTACGTCCCCGCGCGAAGGGGGACCCGGATCGATCCGGTGAGGGCGTTGAGAGCGGAGTAGGGCAGAGAGCACCATCCAGCGAAGCCCGCAGCTCAAATCTACCCAGGCCCACTTTGTAAAGTGCCGGCTCCGCTTGGCCTTAGCAGGCTGGGCGTGCCTCTTCGTTCACTCCTCCAGGGTCAGGTGAAGGCGCGCGCCCCGCTCGCATCTTCGGTGACCAAACCTCGGCCTCGGCGACTTTCGCGGCGCCCCTTTTGATGGCACGATAGCTGAGCCATGAGTGATGCCTTCCAGCGTAGCGCCGAGTCCGTTCCAACTCGGCGGGTCATCGGTGACATGAGCGCGGTCCTCGACGCGGCCCGGGCGGTGGCCGGGCTCGTCGATCCCTATGAGGTCCTGGAGCATGTGGTGCACCGCGCGGCCGAGATCGCGCGTGCCGAGCTGGCGAGCTGCTGGCTGGTGGACGAGAAGGCGGGCTGCCTGCGTGCCCGCGTATCCGACGACGCGAAAGACATGGTCGTTCCGCTGGGCACGGGCGTCGTCGGGCATGTGGCCCAGCACCGAGAGACCGTCGTCGTGAACGACACTGCGGCCGACCCTCGTTTCTTCGCCGGAGTCGACGAGAAGACGGGCTTCGTCACGCGGAACCTGATGGCCCTGCCGCTCCTGGCGGGAAGCGGACGCGTGGTCGGCGTGCTGCAGATCCTGAACAAGGTGGCCGGCGACTTCAGCTCCTACGACCGGGAGCTGATGGAGGCCTTCGCGGGGCTCATGGCCGTGCTGCTCGACAAGGCGCAGTTGGCCAAGGAGCAGCTAGAGCGGAGACGGCTCGAGGCCGCGATGGCTCTGGCGCAGGTCGTCCAGGAGCGGCTCCTGCCGCGGACGGCGCCCACGCATCCTCGGATCGAGCTCGCGGGGCGCTCCATTCCCGCAGAGTCAGCCGGGGGCGATTACTTCGATTTTCTCGAGACCGATGCGGGGACGCTACTCGTCATGGCAGACGCCACGGGTCACGGCGTCGGCCCCGCCCTGCTCATGGCGTCCGCACGTGCGGCCCTGCACGTGCTCGTGCAGCGGACACGCGATCCGGGGGAGCTGCTCACAGCGGTCAATGAGCAGCTGTGTCGCGACACGGACGGGGAGATGTTCATGACGCTCGTCATCGTGGCGTTGGCTCCGGACGGCGACAGCTTCACCTACGCACTGGCGGGCCACCAGCCGCCGGTCCTTCTACGCAGAGGCGACAGCGCCGAAGTCGCCCTGGGGGGGCTCCCCGCCGGCATCCTCGAGGACTCAGTCTTCGAGACCCTGGGACCCATTGGGCTCGAGTCCGGCGATACGCTGTTTCTCGGTACCGACGGGCTGTGGGAGGCCAGCGACCCCGACGGGAACCAGCTCGGAATCGAGCCCCTCCTCGAGGTGCTCCACGAGCACGCGGAGGTAGACATCGCCACAACGCTCTCCGCCCTCTTCGATCGCGTGGACAACCAAATCGGCGATCAGGCGCCCGACGACGACCGCACCGCCATCATCGCGCGGGTGAGGTGAGGTCGAAGCACGGTCGGGGATAACACCAGCGGAAGCCCGAGCGCGAACGACTTGCTCGGATGTCATCACGGCTTGGGACGTTGCCAGCGGTTCGTTATCGCTCGGTTCCAAGTAGGCCCGGGTCATCGTGGGCTTCGACGAGCGGTAGCGCGCGATAGTAGCTTATCCCCATGAAAACCGTCGCCGCCGAACTCGCCGGGTTCTTCTTCCACAGCGCCTCGCGCGCGCAGCTTCGACCCTTCCTCCAGTTTTTGGGGGTGCTCGCCGGCTTCGTGGCACTCTATGGGGTGGTCTTTCACCTCATCATGGCGTGGGAGGGCCAGGATCACTCGTGGTTCACAGGCGTGTACTGGGCACTGACCGTGATGAGCACTCTGGGTTTCGGGGATATCACGTTTCAGTCTGACCTCGGTCGCGCATTCAGCTCGCTCGTACTCATCACGGGTGTCGTGCTGCTCCTCATCATCCTGCCGTTCCTCTTCATCCGATCGGTTTACGCGCCCTGGCTCGAGCAGCGCACCCATTCGCGCGTGCTCGCGTTGCGGAGCCTGCCGGAGGACGTTGCGGATCATGTGCTCATATGCGCCAACGATCCCATCGCCCAGGGACTCATCCGGCGTCTGCGGGTTTCGGGGGTGCAGGCGTACCTCATCGAGCCGGATCCGGACACGGCGATGAGCATGTCCGAACGGGGGATCCCCGTGGTGACCGGGGAGATCGACTCTGTCCGTACGTACCGAGCTGCGCGCGCGGACCGTGCCCGACTTGTGGTCGCGAATGCTTCGGACATGGTGAACTCCAACATCATCCTCACCGTGCGCGAGTTGTCGGAATCGGTGCCGATCGTAGCCTTTGCCGAGTCCCTCGATTCGGTCGACGTCCTCGAGCTCAGCGGAGCGACCCACGTATTGACGCTCACGCACCGTCTGGGGGAGCAGCTCGCGAGCCGCGTGGCCGCCGGGAGTGCGCACGCGAATGTGGTCGGCAGGTTCGGCGACCTGCTGGTGGCGGAGTTTCCGGTGCACAACACGCCCTTCCAGGGGCGGACTGTGGAAGACCTCGACCTGGAGAACTTCACGGGTGTCGCGATCGTCGGCGTGTGGCAGCGGGGACGTCTGCAGCCCGCCGCCGGCGACCTCGTGCTCGACCCACTCAGCGTACCCGTGGTCGTCGGAACCGCCCAGCAGCTCGCCGAGCTCGACGAGGTGCTCGTGATCTACGACGCGAACCCACACCCGGTGCTCATCATCGGAGGGGGTAAGGTCGGTCGTGCAGCGGCTCGCGCACTCAAGGACCGGAACATCCCCGTCAACATCGTGGAGCGAAACCGCGAGCTCGAGCCCAAGATCGTCGGGATCCCCGACCGGCTCATTCTCGGAGACGCCGCGGAGCGACACGTGCTCGACGACGCGGGCATCGCGGACACGCCGTGCGTTTTGCTCACGACACACGACGATGCGGTCAACGTCTACCTGACGGTGTACTGCCGACGGCTCAACCCGGAGGCGCGCATTCTCACGCGGGCCACACACCGCCGGAACATCGAGGCGATTCAGAGGGCCGGGGCGGACCTCGTACTCAGCTATGCATCGTTCGGCGAGCAGGCCGTGTTCTCCATCGCTCGAGGCCGGGACACGGTGCTGCTCGGGGGCGAGGGGCTCTCCATCCACCACATCCCGCTGCCCGAGTGCCTCGAGGGAAAGACGCTCGCGGAGGCGAACATCTGGACGAGCACGGGCCTCAACGTCATCGCGATCGATCAGGACGACCGTCTGCTGCTCACGCCCTCCTCCGAGCACGAGCTGGTGGCCCGATCGGAACTCGTCGCGCTCGGAAGCACGGAGCACCGCGAGCGCTTCCACGAGGTGTACCAATCCAATTTGAGCGACCGCCGGGCTGCACGGATCTAGCGCTGTCGGGCGAATCGAAGGAGAGTGAAGTCACGTGTCTCTCAGGGCGGGTCGACGACCCTGGCCGGGGAGATTTTTTCGCCATGGGTTATGGACCGAGTAGTACAGAATGGATATTGTACACCATGGCTAGACCGAGAGAGTTCAATGAAGACCTCGCGCTGGAGAGCGCCATGGACGTGTTCTGGCGCCAGGGCTATCAGGCTACCTCGACGG
>JBDGVT010000258.1:0-3863 GCA_039585495.1 Gemmatimonadota bacterium
GCGGCCATGATGCCGGTCCCGGCATCGAACGCCCAGAGCTGTTCTCCATCGGTGGCCCGATAGGCGGCGAGGACCCCGTCGGCGCGGCCCTGAAGCACGAGGTCACCCGCGGTGGTGAGAACGCCCCCGCCTTCGAGCACCGGGTACGGGGCGCGCCACGCGGCACGACCGTTTACCGGATCCCAGGCTAGCAATTCACCGGTCGGTGGCGGAAGCGCTTCGAGCTCGTCCAGCAGGGGCCCGTCATAGTCCGGATCGAAGCCGATGTTGTCGCCGTCCGGATCGTAGCTCCAGTCTTCATCAGGCACGTGGAGAAACTGAGTCCCGACCTTGGCCGCCAGGTATACGAGGCCGGTGCTGGGGTTGAAGGCCATGGGATTCCAGTTGTGCGCACCGCCGGGAGCCGGTGACAGGATCGCACCCTCCAACCCGACGTACTCCACGTCGAGGGCGCGGCCTCCTTCGTCCAATCCACTGGCCCAGGTGATCCCGTCGACGAACGGACCACCGGAGATGAATTCACCCGTGGCACGATCGAGCACGTAGAAGAACCCGTTCTTGGATGCCTGCATGATGACGCCGCGCGAACTGCCGTCGATGTCGAGATCGGCGAAGACGAGCGGCTGCGTCGCGTCGAAATCCCAGTCGTCGCCCGGGGCGGTCTGGAAGTGCCAGACGTGCTCCCCGGTCTTCGCCCGAAGTGCCACGATCGAGGCTGTGTAGAGGTTGTCCCCGACACCTTCGCTGCGAATCTCCCGATACCACGCGGTGCCGTTGCCGGTCCCGAAATAGACCATGTCCAGATCAGGATCGTAGACGATGCCCTCCCATACGGTCCCGCCGGCCCCAACGACCCACCACTCGCCCCGCCACGTCTCGGCGGCGCGCTCCATGGCCTCGGACTCGAAGCCTTCGGACGGGTCACCCGGCACGGTGTACGTGCGCCAGGCCATCTCCCCGGTCTGCGCGTCATAGGCCGAGACGTAGCCCCGCACCCCGAACTCCGCTCCGGCGTTGCCGATCATGACGAGGCCGTTCGCGACGCGCGGATAGCCGGTGATGGCGTACGGCCTGTCCGGATCGACGGTGAGCACGTCCCACACAGGAGCGCCGGTGGCTCTGTCCAGGGCGATGAGGCGTCCGTCGAGCGCGCCGACATAGACCTTGTCGTCGTAGAGTGCGACGCCACGGTTGACCACGTCACAGCAGACGATCTCCGCGACCCGACCGCGATCGACCTGTGGATCGTAGCTCCAGAGCACGTCACCCGTCTGGGCATCGATCGCGTGTACGATGCTCCATGAAGACGTGAGATACAGTATGCCGTCGAGCGCGAGGGGCGTGGCCTCGAGGCCACGGGTCGTGCCGAGCTCCCGGCTCCAGACAAGTCCGAGTCCGTCGACGGTTTGCTCGTTGATCTCGTTCAGCGGGCTGAAGCGGTGCTCATCGTAGGTGCGCCCGGTCATGAGCCAATTCGCGGAGTCGGAATCGGCGCTCAGGAGTAGCGCATCATCGATGGTCCCTGTGCCTCCACCTTCGCAGGCGGCCAGGGGGAGGAGGAGAGTTGCGGTCAGGGAGAGGGCAGCGACCGTGCGCATGAGAACGCCTCCGGGCATTTGGGGCTGATGTCCAAGATGCTCACGGTAAGCTGCGGGCCGGCGATTCGCTACGTGGAGGCCGGCCACAGAGTGGTACGTGATCCGGTAAGGGGTGCCCTCAGCTCCCCCCTTCCCCGTCGCTTCTCGTGGCTCGCGCCATGAGCTCGTCGTCCTCAGTCCAGCGCTGGTCGAAGGAGACGGCGCGTCCGTCCTCGCCGAAGGTGAACTCGTACATCATCTGACCGAAGTACGCGATCGTGCCGTTCCATACCTGAACTGCATCGAACATCCCCTCGGCCCGTGGAGAAAGGACGTTGATGCGATCGACGCCGTCATGGGACGGCCTATCTCGAGCAATCCGGAGCTGACCCGTCTCGTCGTCGTATACGATCTCCAGGGGCTGAGGCGTACTCGACTCCTCCAGCCACTCGTCGATCATCTCTCGGGTTACGCTGGGATCCTGGAGGATCTCCTCAATCTCTTCCTCGCTCGGTACCTGCGAGCTGTAATCCACGAGCCAATGCCCTGAATACCTGGCCGCCTCTTCTGCCTCGACGGTCAGGACGATGTCCAGGCCGATGCCGAGCTCCACGGGCACCTCGGTATCGCCCCAGCGGATCACGAGGTCCGCGCCCTGTGCGTGCACGTTCTGGAGGTCGAAGGTGAGCGTCTCGACGAAGGCACCCGATGCGCGCGGCTGGACGGGCACGAGGAGGAAGCCGTCCTCCTCGACGGGGTGCGGCGCGTGATAGAGCGACGTGTCAGCGTGCAGCATGAGTTGCCAGTCGGCTGATTCATTCGGCTGCAGCCAGACGCTGTACGCGCCGGCCGGCACCTCTTCACCACCCAGCTCGAAGTCATTCGAGACCTCGAGCAGCGTCGAGTGATTCGCACCGGTCCAGAAGCCACCCCATCCGACCACGCCACCGAAGACGGGCGAGCGGCCTCGCGCGTTGGGACGGGAGTACGAGATCTCGATGGTGGTGCCCGAGATCATCTGCTGCAGGACCTGGAACTCACTCGCCATCGTCTGACCGAGTGCGTCGCCGGGGCTGAGCGTCAGCGCCACCGCACACATCGTCGTCACCACACCAAACCCTCTATTCATCCGACTCCTCGTAGAGCTAGGGACATCCATGACGCTACGCACGATTCTCCCGTAGAGCGAGCCTCGTGGCGCAAATGAGTGCCGAGCGTCCGCTCCCTCAGCCCGGGTCTATTCCGGGGCCCCGGGTCGCCGTTTATCGTCGGCCGTTGAGGGTGCGCTGAGGGGCTGACGCCGGACTCGTTCGCGGATTCCTGACTTAGGCCGCATTTTGCCCGCGACATGAACGGATCTGACCCGATCACCCGCCTGAACGCCGCCCTCGAAGGCCGCTACCGCATCGAGTCCGAACTCGGTGAGGGTGGGATGGCGTCGCATATCCCGGCCTCGTTACCGAGGCGCAACGGCGGCCGATGAAAACTCCGACGCTCGTGATATCCAATCCGCCACACGACGAGGTGGACGTCGAGGCTGCGGCGGATCTGATGGACCTCGACGTCTTCGCCACACGTCTAAAAGCCAGTTTCGCTGCTCCCGAGATTTTCGCGGCGTCGGGTCCTGACAAGGCGGTCGAGCTCGCGATCGCAATTCGGAAGACGGGGTTCAAGGTTACGATCCTCCAGGGAGCCGCGTTGGCGGGTCTACCCTGGCCAGATCCCGTAACCCACCTGGCATTCGACGAATCGTCCCTTCGAGCAACAGTGCGTGGTAAGGGCATCGAGATTGCGTACGACACCGAAGTGGTTGGCGTCTTCTGCCAGCCGCCGCCGGACTTCTCGATGGAGCGAACCGTAGACATCGGCCAGGCGATCGCGAGTGGACACGGGCCTACGATTGCCGAAGCGATCCAGTGGAGGAGCAACATCGATCTCTACTTCCTTTCCGCCGGGTCGCGAAGGAGAGTCTCGATCCTCCCTCACATGTTCGAGATGGATGGCGATGATGTGGTGAGGGAGCTCGACCGACGCTTCGAAGCCTTGCGCCTTGACCGGCGGCTCTCGGGCGTGCGGCCGCGGACCCGGTTCGTGAGACGCGAGCAGGACGAGGAGGGCGAGCCGCACCTGGGTGCAAGCCGGCGTCGGCGATACTCGTTTGGCACACAGCTGCTTTCGGAATTGCTCGGGTCGATTTCCCCCGAGCTACGAGACGTTCCGCAGTACGAATTGGGCTCGCGGATCGCGTATGCGTTGAATCCGGTGGTGGTTCAGGGTTGATGCAGG
>JBDGVT010000259.1:0-3857 GCA_039585495.1 Gemmatimonadota bacterium
GACGGGGCACACGGTCTACGCGGGGTTCATCGATTCTCACGCCGACCTCGGGATGGACCAGGTCCCTGAAGGTGGTGACGTCGGGCCCACGCACTGGAATCCTCAGGTGCGCGCGTGGTTCAGCACCACCGCCAACCTCCAGGACGATGAGGACCGCCGAAAGGCGCTCCGCTCACAGGGCTTCGGGACCGCGCTTGTCGTGCCGACGCAAGGGATCTTCCGCGGATCGGCGTCGGTCGTGAACCTGGGAGACACCGGGGTCCGAGACCGCATCCTCCGGCCGGACGTCGCCCAGTCGATCGGGTTCCAGCGTTCCTTCGAGCTCGGAGGCCGCTACCCCAACTCGTCGATGGGCACGATCGCGCTCATGAAGCAGACCTTCATGGACGCCGACTGGTACATGCGTGCCTGGCAGACCTATGAGGCCAGCGGCCGAAGCTTCCTGCCGCCGGAGACGAGCGCTGCCCTCGAAGCACTCGAGCGCGCCGTCCAGGGACAGCAGCCTGTCATCTTCGAGACGACCGAGGAAGAGGAGTACCTCCGAGGCCAGGTCCTGGCAGAAGAGTTCGGACTCGACGCCTGGTATCGTGGGAACGGTCAGGAGTACCGAATCCTCGATGTGCTGGCGGGGAGCTCCGCTCCGCTCTTCGTGCCACTCGACTTCCCGGACGCTCCTGATGTGGACGATCCTGGGGCGGCCCTGAACGCATCGCTCGCCGAGTTGCGTCACTGGTACCTCGCTCCGACGAACACAGGACAGCTCGCGGACGCGGGCATCGACTTCGCGATCACGACCGATGGACTGACGTCGGTCGGAGACTTCCTGCCGAACCTCCGCACTGCGGTGGCACGTGGTCTCTCGTCGGATGATGCACTGGCCGCGATCACGACGACCCCGGCCCGCTACCTGGGTATCGAAGGAACCCACGGAACCATCGCGGCGGGCAAGGTCGCCAACCTCGTGGTCGCCGAGGGCGACCTCTTCACACAGGAAACCGACGTCCGCGACGTGTGGGTGCACGGCACGGTTTACGGCGTGACACGTCCGGCGCAAATCGATCCGCGAGGCACCTGGGTGATCGCGTCGCAGGATCAGTGGGGCTTTCAGGCGCAACTCACCCTCGAGGGCACGCTGAACCGACTCAGTGGCTACATCGACGTGGCGGCCGGCCCGAACGTGGAGCAGGGCACCCGCGTCGAGTTTACTTCCGCCAGCGTCGTCACAGAAACGGGCCGGTTAGAAATCAGATTCGCGGGGGATGACCTCGGATTCGAGGGCACCGCCCTGCTCGCGGGCTCCGTGAGCGGTGACGAATTCTATGGCTGGACCGCGCTTCCGAATGGCGCCAACCCGTCGTTCCAGGGTGAGCGAACAGGTGCGTTCGACGGAGATGACGTCGGCACCGTCGCCGCCGACGTTCCGGAGATCGACCTGCCGTGGATCCGTCCGATGATGGAGTACGGCGTCTCTTCTATCCCGGACCAGCCGAGCGCCGTCATCGTGCGGAACGCGACGGTCTGGACGCAGGGGCCGCAGGGTCGGCTGGAGAACGCCGATGTCCTGATCCGCAATGGACAGATCGCCGAGGTCGGAATGGATCTCAACGCGCCCGGCGGCGCGGTCCAGATCGACGGCACCGGCAAGCATGTCACCCCGGGAATGATCGATCCGCACATTCACTCCGGCGTCAGCGATGTCAACGAGACGGGCGCCACCATCGTGCCCGAGGTGCGGATGGGTGATGTGATCACACACAACAATATCTCGATGTACCGACAACTCGCCGGTGGCCTCACGACCGCCATGATCAAGCACGGATCGGCCAACCCGATCGGCGGCGAGAACGTGATCGTGAAGATGCGGTGGGGCTCACTTCCGGAGCAGCTCAGGTTGGACGAGGCGACCCGGACCGTGAAGTTCGCGCTCGGCGAAAACCCGAAGCGTTGCTGCTACGAAGGCCGCTACCCCGACACTCGGATGGGCACGCAGGAGATCATCCGTGACCACTTCCTGGCCGCGCGCGATTACGAGCGTGAATGGCAGGAGTGGGAAGCGAGCGGCGAAGGCCTGCCGCCCAGGCGGGATCTCAGGATGGAAGCGATCCTCGACATCCTGGGCCAGGAGCTGTTGATCTCGTCGCACGGCTACCGCGCCGACGGATACCTCGCGCTGATCCGGCTGGCCGAGGAGTTCGGCTTCCGGGTGCAGACGCTGCAGCACGCCGTGGAGGCCTACAAGATCGCGCCCGAACTGGCCGAGGCCGGTGTCGCGGCCGCGGTCTGGAGCGATTGGGGTGCCTTCAAGATGGAGGCCTACGATGCCACGAAGTACAACGCTCGGATCCTCATGGAGGCGGGCGTGACGGTGTCGCTCCACTCGGACAACGGCCAGATCGCGAGTCGAATGAACTGGGAGGCGGGTAAGCTTCTTCGGACCGGACTGACAGAGGAACAAGCGCTTACGACGGTCACGATCAACGCGGCCAAGGTCCTGGCCATCGACGATCGGGTCGGATCGCTGGAAGCAGGCAAGGACGCCGACTTCGTAGTCTGGAGCGGAAACCCGCTCTCGCAGTTCACGCGGGCCGAGCAAACCTGGATAGACGGGCGTCGCTACTTCTCGCTTGAGGACGACGCGGCGCTGCGCGCGCAGGTCGAGAGTGAACGCCAACAGTTGATCCAAGCGGTCCTGGGCGCCGGTGGCGGCGACCGCGGCACGAACGGTGAGGGGAATTGAATATGGACAACGACACGCATGAGACCCTGACTTCTTCCGGGCGCGGCGCTGGAGCTTTGTGGCACAGCCTCTGTGCTCTGGGGACGTCACTAGCGTTCGCGCTCGCGATCCTGCCTGCGGCCACGTCGGCGCAGGTCCGCATGACGGTTCCGCCGCAGGCGGAGGCCATCGCGCTCCAGGGGGCCACGATTCACACCGTCACGAACGGGGTGATCGAGAACGGTACGATCATATTCCAGAACGGAATCATCACGGCGGTTGGCGCCGACGTGCAGATCCCGGACGGCACGCGGGTGATCGACGCGACCGGCAAGCACATATACCCCGGACTCATCGACGCCTATTCCACCGTCGGTCTCTCCGAGATCGGGGCAGTGGACATGTCGAACGACGTGAACGAAGTCGGGGACTTCAACCCGAACATCAACGCGGATGTAGGTGTGAACGCGGAGAGCCGCCACATCGGGACTTCGCGTTCGCAGGGTGTCCTCACGACGCTCACGACGCCCGGTGGCGGACTCATCTCGGGCATGTCCTCGGCGATGGCGCTCGAGGGCTGGACGTGGGAAGAGATGTCCATGCAGTCCGCGACGGCCCTCAACATCAACTGGCCGAACCCGAATCCACGTGGACGCGGCTTCGGCGGACGCGGCGGGTTCGGGAATCCGGGAGCGGGCCCGCCCGCGACGTACGAGGAGCGCGTACAGCAGCTGAAGGACTACTTCGCCGAGGCGCGGGCCTATCGCGATGCGGTAGCCGCCGGCGAGCAGGTTCGGACCGACGCCCGCTACATCGCGATGACTCCGGCGCTGAACCAGGAGATCCCGGTCGTGGTGTCTGCCAACAGCGCGGCGCAGATCAACGACGCCATCACCTGGGCGAAGGAAGAGGATCTCAGGCTCGTGATTCGCGGCGGGAGCGATGCGATCCACGTGGCCGACCGCCTCGTGGCCGAGGAGGTCCCGGTCATCCTGACGTCGACGATGGATGCCCCGAGCCGGGCATATGAGGGCTACGACGAAGCCTACAGGAGGGCTGCCAAGCTCTACGAGGCGGGAGTGAAGTTCGCGATCTCCGGTGGAGCGGGCTCGCTCTACACCGATCGCCTGCCGTACGAGGC
>JBDGVT010000260.1:0-4107 GCA_039585495.1 Gemmatimonadota bacterium
GAAGCGCTATAGGGCGATCGTAGGGCCGATTGTGGCTGTGATACTCTTTCTGGTCGGCATGCGTTGGTCTCCCTTCGAGCCGCATCGAGAACCGGCCGCCGACTCGGCCCCCCCGCCGTCCTGGCATGATGACGATTGGAGCGTTCTCGAGGGGTCGGTTCAGCGTGCGCTGAACGCCCGGGCCGACACGTTGCCTTTCGGGGAACTGATGGCGGAGATCGGCCGCTCCCTCGTTGGAACTGCCTACGTGCCCCGCACACTCGAGGTCGACGGTCCTGAGCGCCTCGTGGTCAACCTGCGTGGACTCGACTGCGTGACCTTCGTCGAAAACGTCTACGCGATGGCGGCGCTGGTGAAGTTCGATGGCCGCGCGTCCCTCACCGATCGTGCGTCCGTGGAGCGCCACTATGAGGGCCAACGGTGTCATCGATGGGTATGCGAGCCGGCTTCACTACTTCACGGATTGGATCCGTGACAACGAAGGGAAGCATCTGGTCCGCGACATCACCGCCGAAATCGGTGGAGTCGAGGACCAGGAGCCGATCGACTTCATGTCCAAGCACACGCAGGCGTACAGGCAGCTGTCGGATTCGGAGAACGTCAGGCGGGTGGTGGAGGTCGAGGAGAGGCTCACGGCGGATGGTCGTCACTTCATCCCTGAGGACGAGATCGCCGGCGTTGCGGGACAGATCCGCAACGGCGACATCATCGCAGCGACGAGCACCGTCGAGGGGCTGGATGTGGCCCACACGGGCCTTGCGTTGTGGGTCGACGGAACGCTTCGAATGCTGCACGCTCCGCTGGTGGGCGAGGCCGTTCAGATCAGCGAGGTGACGCTGGCGGAGCGGATCGGCCGCATCGACGGTCAGGATGGCATCATCGTGGCCCGCCCGGTGGAGCGCTGATATGCTGCGGCTGCCACCATTTCGATATCACCGACCAACCGACGTCGGCCAGGCCGTGTCACTGATGGGTGAACACGCCGGCGACGCGATGTACATCTCCGGGGGGACAGACCTCGTCCCGAACCTGAAGCACCGTCTGTTCGAACCCTCGCATCTGATTGCGCTCAAGGGCATCGACGAACTCAAGGGGATCCGTCGGGAGGAAGGCTACCTCCGGGTCGGCGCGTGCGAGTCACTCTCGTCCGTGGCGACGAATGCCGACGTGGTGTCTCTCTTCCCGGCCCTCGCCGAAGCGGCTGCGCACGTAGCGGGCCCGCAGCTCAGGAATGCCGGTACGCTGGGAGGCAACGTCTGCCTCGACACCCGATGCACCTACTACAACCAGACCTCATTCTGGAGAGGCGCGCTCGGGTACTGCCTCAAGAAGGACGGCGACGTGTGTCACGTGACCAGGGTCGGCAAGAAGTGCGTCGCTGCGCACTCCGCGGATACGCCGCCGGTGCTCACGACCCTCGACGCGGTCGTCGTGCTCGTGGGACCAGAGGGCACCAGATCGGTGCCGGTCCGCGACTTCTTCATCGCGGACGGTATCCTCAACACGAAAAGGAGCCCCGACGAGATCCTGACCGAGATCCGCATTCCGCTCACCTCTGCGAAGCGTCGGCAGGCCTACGCGAAGCTCCGCCAGCGAAAGTCGATCGACTTCCCGTTGCTCACCGTCGCGGTCGCTGCGGACCTGGAAGACGACGGGGTCGTGAGATCCATCGAAGGGGTCGTCACCGCGCTCGGCGCCCGCCCACGGATCCTCTCCGGGTGGTCCGAGACCGCGACCGGCCGGATCCTCGACGACGAGCTCGTGGAAGAGCTGGCGGTTCGGGCACACAAGCAATGTCACCCCCTCGAGAACATCATCGTGGATCCTGAGTGGCGCCGGGCGATGGTCCCCGTCTATGTGAAGCGGGCCCTCACCAGGATGAGGACCGCTTGAGCGGAGGCACTCTCCTGGTCGTGGGCGTCGTCGTCGCGGTGCTGGTGGGTCTCGATCGGCTTGCGGGATGGGTCGTCAGCCCGGTCACCGTTATACCCGACGCCGATGTCGACGACTTGGGCATCGAGCACGAGGACATCACCATACGCTCCGGCGACCACGACCTCGCTGCCTGGTTGCTTCGCCCATCACAATCTCAGCCGTTCGAGCCTCTCCTTCTCATCGCCCATGGTTGGGGGGCCAGCAACGCGACGGTCCTTCAGCTCGCGTCCCCCTTGGCTGAAGCCGGCCACGACGTGCTGCTCTACGACGTGAGGGGTCACGGAAACAGCGAGCCGGTGCCCTACGTGACCATCGGACACTTCCGAGATGATCTGATGGCCGTAGCCCGTTACGCTGCGAAGCGATTCCCCGACCGCCAACTCGTATTGGTCGGGCATTCGCTCGGAGGCTCGGCGGGCGTGCTTGCCGCAGCGGACGGCGCCCCCATCGACGGGTTGGTGCTCATCGCCACACCTTCGGACGTCATGCGCGTCACTGCCGAATTCATGACCACGAAAGGTCTACCGGGCGGATTCCTCGTGAAGTTGTTGAGACCGTTTTGGTGGAGACGGCTGCGCGGCACGTTTCGTCCTCTCACACCGAGCCGGAGGATCCGGGAGTTGGATCTGCCCATCCTCATGATCCAGCCTGAACATGACGAGCGCGTCCTCAGGAGTCATGCGGACCGCCTCTCAAAGGCGGCGGGCATCGAATACCACCTTATCGAGGACCACGAGCATACCGACGTGCTCTCAGCGCCCGAAACGGTACGACTCATCGAGGAGTTTCTCGAGGAAGTGTGACTACCCCCCGAGTGGGTCGGGACAGTCCTCTTCGCTACGCGTGTCGGACAGCTGAGTCACCTTCCACCCCTCGGCATCCTTGAGCAACTCGATCGAGTTGATGCCGCAGTGCGAGATCGAGCCCTCGAAGTAGAAGGTGAAGGGTGCCCAGACCGAGGCCACGTTCCCGTCCACGAGCACTCGGACGTCATAGATTTGCTCATTCCACTTGCCGTCGGAGTCTCCGATCCCGGTGATCCACCGGTCGGGGCTCGATGCGGAGATCGTGGCTGGACCATCACCTCCACGGACACTGACGAATCGGGCGTCCTCGGCGAAAACGGCGCGCACCATGTCGGGGTTGGCGGTGCGCATGCCCTCGAACATCTGTTCGACGGCCGCGAGCGCGCCGGCCTCGTCCTGCGCTGCGACCGGCGCCCCCATGAGGGTCAGCGCCAGGGCTCCCAGAACCCAATGCTTCCGCATCATCATTCCACTCCTCTCCTGTGATGTACCCATCGAGACTCGACTGAGCCGAGGGTGGCCCCGTGTTCTGCGCTCGTCAACTCTCGGTGCCGCTGGCCATCGAGGTGGCCCAGTCAGGTACGACAGCCGGATCGATTCCGAAGACCACCGTGCCAATCGTGAACACGATCGTCGCGATGACCACGGCCCCGATCAGGTTGAGCACGATACCCACCCGCGCCATCTCGCCCACGGTAATCCTCTCACTCCCGAAGACGATGGCGTTGGGCGGCGTCGCGACAGGCATCATGAAAGCGCAGGACGCGGAGAGCGTCGCCGGAATCATGAGGATGAGCGGATTGATCTCCGTCACCACCGCGACGGAGGCGAGAATGGGGAGGATCATCTCGGTCGTGGCGAGATTGCTCGTCAGTTCGGTCAGAAATGTGATCGAGAGACAAACCAGGAGAATGATCACGAAGATTGGAAGGGATCCGATGAGGGAGAACTGTGCTCCGATGATCTCGGCCAATCCGGTGCGCTGAAAGCCTGCCGCCAAGGCGAAGCCTCCACCAAATAGAAGGACGATGTCCCACGGCAACCGGGGGATGATGTCCGGGCCCATGAGTCGTCGGTCGCCCCGGCTCTGGTCTCTCGCCGGAATGAAGAAGAGGATAGAAGCCATGGTGATCGCGACGGTCCCGTCGTCGATCATGTCGGGGAACGGGATGAGGCGAGACCAACCCGGAATCGTGAAGAGTCCGACGTTGAGGTCCACGCGAAACACCCACAGAGCGGCCGTCGAAGCGAAGACCCCCAGGATCCAGCGCTCCTCGAACGAGACGGCGCCGAGCAGCGATCGCTCCTGGTTGATGACGTCGTGCTCGACCGTGATTTCCTCAGGCGTCGGGTAGAAGACCCGCGT
>JBDGVT010000261.1:0-9292 GCA_039585495.1 Gemmatimonadota bacterium
GACAAGATCGCCGAGGCCGACGGATTCGTTTCGGTACCGATCCACGCTTCGGCCGCGGGCACGGTGTCCGCAATCGACTGGTGGCCCCACCCGGACGGGTCGATGGCGGAGACGGTGATCATCGAAGTCGAGGAGTTCAGCGCCCAGATTCCTCGCCCCCGTACCGTTCCCGAATGGAAGGGACTCTCTGCGGACGACGTCCGCGGCGCTGTGCAGGAAGCCGGGGTCGTGGGCCTCGGTGGCGCCGCCTTTCCGACGCACGTGAAGCTCGCCCCGCCGGCCGAGCACAATATCGAGTGGCTGCTCGTGAACGGGGCCGAGTGCGAGCCGTACCTCACGACCGATCATCGGACCATGGTCGAATATCCCGAACGGGTGCACTTCGGGGTGCGGATCATGATGCAGTGCCTCGGCGTGGAGCGTGCCGTGATCGGTGTGGAGCGCAACAAGCCCGACGCGATCGCCGCGCTCGAGCGCACCGCGCCGACCGACATCGACGTCTCCATACAGCCGCTCATCGTGAAGTATCCGCAGGGCGCGGAGAAGATGCTCATTCACGTCGTGACCGGCCGCGAAGTGCCCTCGGGCAAACTGCCGATGCACGTCGGCGCGGTCGTCCAGAACGTCGGCTCGATCGCGACCATCGCTGAAGTTTTCGATACCGGACTGCCCCTGATCGAGCGCGTCGTCACGGTCACCGGTCCGGGCGTCGTGAAGCCCGCCAATCTGATCGTGCCCGTGGGCTCGATGCTGGGTGACGTGCTGGACTTCTGTGGGGGGATCACGGACGACGCGGCCGAGATCGTGTTCGGCGGACCCATGATGGGTTCGTCCCAACCCGACATGCGGACGCCGCTCACCAAGGGCACGACCGGTGTGGTCGTCCTGACCGAGAACGAGGTCAAACCAAAGCAAGTGTACCCGTGCATCAAGTGCGGGCACTGCCTCGATGCTTGTCCCGTGTTCCTGAACCCGTCGCAGTTGGGTCTCCTGGCTCAGGTCGGGCGGTACGAGTCGATGGAAGAGCATCACCTCATGGACTGCATGCTTTGCGGATGCTGTTCGTACGTGTGTCCCTCCAATATCCCGCTGTCCCAGATGTTCGCGCTCTCCAAGACGGCGCTCCGTAAGCGCCAGGTCGCGTGATGGACACCCGGCGTTTCGAGCTTACCGCGTCGCCCCACATCAAGGGGCCCGACTCGACGGCGCGGATCATGTGGTCCGTCGTGGTGAGTCTCCTGCCCGTCGTGGGGGCTTCCGTATACTGGTTTGGTCCCAGCGCTCTGCTCGTGCTCACGACCACGACGCTCACGTGTCTCCTGACCGAGCGTTGGCTTGGGTCCGGTGGCACACTTCGGGATGGCTCAGCGGCGATCACCGGACTTCTGCTCGGACTCACACTCCCCGCGGGCGTACCCCTCTGGATGGCGGCGGTGGGCAGCGTCTTTGCCATGGGCCTGGGTAAGCTCGTTTTCGGTGGGCTCGGACAGAACGTCTTCAACCCCGCGCTGCTGGGCCGAGCGTTCATGCAGGCCGCGTTTCCGGAAGACATGACCACCTGGCCGGCCGCGACCTCGAGTTGGGCCCAACTTCGGGGTGACAACTTCGCCACGCCGCTCCTGGCCGGAGACGACGTCATGAGTGTGACCGGGGCGACTCCGCTCGGACAGATGAAGTTCGACGGGATCCCGACCGATATGCTCGAGACGTTCATCGGTGCGACGGGTGGGTCTCTCGGTGAGACAGCGGCGATCGCGATCCTGATCGGCGGCGGATACCTCGCGCTGAAG
The DNA here is from genome assembly GCA_039585495.1 of Gemmatimonadota bacterium. Lineage (GTDB taxonomy): Bacteria > Gemmatimonadota > Gemmatimonadetes > Longimicrobiales > Gaopeijiaceae > UBA2589. Next base: position 1,791 of record JBDGVT010000261.1, read on the forward strand.
AAGTATCTGAACTGGCGGATCCCCATCTCGATCTTCTTGACCGTGGCAGTCCTCTCTCAGCTCTTCCACTGGATCAATCCGGAGCGCTATCCGGACGCAGCGTTCATGCTCCTCAGTGGCGGTCTCATGCTGGGCGCCGTGTACATGGCGACCGACATGGTCACGTCTCCCACCACGAACCGGGGCTGCTGGATTTTCGGCTTCGGTATCGGGGCGCTCGTCGTGCTCATTCGTCTCTGGGGAGGGCTGCCCGAGGGGGTCATGTACGCGATCCTCCTGATGAACGCGATGGTCCCGTTCATCAATCGGGCCACCCAACCCCGTGTCTTCGGATCGGGCGAGGAGGTGGTTCCGGCATGACGGAAGAGCACCTCCCCGTCGTGTCCAATCAGGTGGCCACGGCCGTGCCCGCCGAACAGGCTCCGATCGAGCTGGAGAGTTCGTCCGTGCGTCTGGTCGGGACCCTGGCGGTGGCCGGCGCGTTGGCCGGACTCGCGATCGTTCTGGTCTTCCAGTGGGCGAACCCACGGATCGAACTGTGGCGGGCCGAGGTCCTCGCGGCTGCCGTTACGGAAGTCCTCCCAGGCGCCGAGCGTTATGAGACCGCGTTCCTCGACCGGGAAGGGCTCACTCTGGTACCCCAGGCCGACACGGCAGACCTCGATCGGGTCTACGTCGGTTTCGATGGCAACGACCGAGCCGTCGGGATCGCACTGGTTGCAGGCGAGCCCGGCTTCCAGGACGTCATCCGCCTCATCTTCGGATACGATCCCGAGACCGGCGACGTCATCGGAATGCAGGTGCTGCCGAGGGTGAGGTCGTCATGATTACCGGAGCGACCATTTCATCGCGCGCGGTGGTTGAGATCATCAACCACCGACTCGAGGTGCTCGCCGAACCCATCTCCGCATTCTGGACCTCGCCGGACCTTCGAGGAGGGACGCCATGAGCCCGCGCCAGACCACATCAAGCGAAGTGCTGCTGCGCGGCGTATGGAGAGAGAATCCGGTCCTCGTGCAGCTGCTCGGCCTGTGCCCTGCGCTCGCGGTCACGAATACCGTCGCCAACAGCCTTGCCATGGGGCTCGCGACCTTCTTCGTGTTGCTCGGATCGTCGATCCTGGTCTCGCTCTTCAAGAATTGGATTCCGAAGGCGGTCAGGATCAGCGCCTACATCCTGGTCATCGCGACCTTCGTCACGATTGCCGACCTGCTTCTCAACGCGATCGTTCCAGAGATCCACCGGGCGCTGGGCGCCTTCATCGCACTGATCGTGGTCAACTGCATGATCCTGGGCCGACAGGAGGCGTTCGCCTCCAAGCAGCCGCTGGGCCGCGCCATCCTCGATGCCGTCGGGACGGGCACCGGGTTCATCATCGCGCTGTTCATGATGGGGGCGTTTCGTGAAATCCTCGGTTACGGATCGTTTCTCGGAGTGCCGCTCTTCGGTCCCGACTTCGAACCGTGGATCGTGATGATTCTGCCGGCCGGGGGCTTCTTCGCGCTCGGCTTCACACTGCTCGGGTTCGGATGGTGGGAGGCCAGGAAACAGGAGTCCATCAGACCGCGCCGCTGGCCGAACAGCGTGACGACCGAAGTCGCGGGCGCCGGAGGAGCCGACTGATGACCGATCTCTTCTGGATCCTGATCTCGGCCATGTTGGTGAACAACTTCACCCTCATGCTCTTCCTGGGCCTGTGCCCGTTCATGGGCGTATCGGGTCGGGTAAGCACAGCGCTGCGCATGGGCGGCGCCAACATCTTCGTGCTGACCATCACGTCGATGGTGGCGTCGTTCCTCAACGCCTTCGTGCTTCCCTATGCGCCGTACCTGAGGCTCATCTCGTTCATCGTCGTGATCGCCTCGCTCGTGCAGATCGTCGAGACCGTCATCAAGAAGGTCAGCCCCGCGCTCTTCCGTGAGCTGGGGATCTTCCTGCCGCTCATCACCACGAACTGTGCGATCCTCGGCCTCGCGATCTTCCAGACGAACAAGGGCTACGATTTCGTCGAAGGCCTGTTCTACGCGGTGGGCGGTGGGCTCGGCCTCACCCTCGCCCTCGTGCTCATGGCATCGATCCGAGAGCAAACCGAGCTGTCCGACGTGCCGGCGATGGCTCGTGGCATGGGGCTGGTTCTGATTCTCGCAGGAAGCCTGTCGTTGGCCTTCATGGGCTTCGCCGGGTTGTTCTCGTCATGATCGCGGCGACGGTGGCCATGGTCGCGATGGCGGGACTCTTCATCGTATTCGGCGTTTTCGCGCTGGCGGACGGACGGGGGTGTGACGGCCACTGTGCGGGATGCCTGAGTGATTGTGACAACCACATCGAGGGGGGGCTCTCATGAACCCCGATCGTCGAGATTTTCTGACCCTGGGCATCGGTGCGTTGGCCGTGTCCTCTCTTCCCTTCGCCCTTCGCGGGCGACCCTCCCTCGTCCGGCGGAGAGTCCCGTTGATGGGGACCATCGCCGAGGTCGCGGTGCCGAGCCGGAACGAGGTGTGGGCCCACCGGGCCATCGATGCCGCCATCGCGGAACTGAGGCGCGTCGAAGCGTCGATGACGCGTTTCGAGGCCCGGTCGGATATCGGTCGGCTGAACGGAGCGGGAGGACGTTGGGTGTCGGTGTCCGAGGATACCGGAACCGTTCTTCGAGAGGCACGACGTTGGGCGAACGTGTCCGATGGGCGCTTCGATCCTGCAATGGGTCGCGTCGTTCGCCTGTGGGACGTCGGTCATCGAAACGAGCCGCCCGAGGTCGGGGAGTTCGGCCATTTTGCGAATCGAGGGCTCTGGTCTGCGCTCGAAAACGACCAGGGCGCCACCGTGTCGCGTGCGCGGCTCACATCGAGCGAGGCCGCCATCGATCTGGGCGGTATCGCGAAGGGCTTTGCCGTGGACGTCGCGGCCCAGGCTCTGCGCGATCATGGAGTCTTCGATGGTCTGGTGAACGTCGGCGGTGATCTCGTCGGGCTCGGCGTCGATGCTGCCGGGGACCCATGGCGCATCGGAGTCCGCTCGCCCCAGTCGTCCGACGAGATCGTCCAGGTCCTGGATGTCTCCGACGAAGCGATCGCGACCTCCGGGGACTACCTGCAGTTCTTCCAACACTCTGGGCGGCGGTACCACCATCTGATCGACCCGAAGACAGGGGCACCGCGCCGCACCGCGATGCGATCTCTGACCATTCGTGCCGACCACTGTGTGGACGCCGACGCGGGTGCGACCGCACTCTACGGAGCCCCGACGGCCACGATCGAGCGTATCGCCGCTCGGGCCGGATCAGGCGTGCGTGTGATTCACAACATCGAGGAGGTGACACCATGAAGACCGAGATCGCCTTTTGCTCAGGATGCGGGCACAAGGTCCGTCTGGTGTTCACGGACCCGCCTCCGCACAGCGGACACGCCAACCTGCGGGACGGGGCGGAGATCGTGTGTCTCGATTACCAGGAAGAGTGCTCGAGCGGTCAGTGCTCCGCGACCGGGAAGCCGGGTATCGTCATGGGCGTGCGGCTCGGCAAGAGCCACCTGAACGATCAAGCGTTCGAGACCATCCACGCCCGCTGCGAGGGCTGTGGTGAGGTCTCGGACCTCGAGGTCCTCGACGAGAAGATGGCGTTGTGCACGTTGTGCGAAACGACGAACCGCTGGACGAAGATGACGCTTCCGGATGATACGGAGATCATTCTGACGGGGCAGTAAGGGCGATCGATCGCCCTTGGCTCCGGCCGAGGCGTAGATGTAGGCCTTACGCGCTGTACGATCGAGCTCTTTCAGCCGGGGAGGAGTGGCTCACTGACCGGCGCTCGCGGATCGCCGACGAGCGCCGCATCTTGGCCGCCCTCGAGGGTCGGTACAACATCGAGCGCGAGCTCGGTCGGGGTGGCATGGCCACCGTCTATCTGGCTGACGATCTCAAGCACGAGCGCAAGGTCGCGCTCAAGGTTCTCAAGCCGGAGCTCGCGGCGGTTGTCGGTGCCGACCGTTTCCTCGCCGAGATCAAGACGACGGCGAATCTGCAGCATCCGCACATCTTGCCCCTGCACGACTCCGGCGAGGCGGACGGCTTCCTCTACTATGTGATGCCGTACGTCGAGGGGGAGACACTCCAGGATCGACTCGACCGCGAGCAGCAGCTTCCGGTCGACGAAGCGGTCAGAATCGCTATCGATGTGGCTGAGGCCCTTCACGCGGCGCACGAACAGGGGGTGATCCACAGAGACATCAAGCCGGCGAATATCCTCCTCACTCGTGGCCGGCCGCTCGTGGCCGATTTCGGCATCGCGCTCGCGGTAAGCGCTGCCGGAGGCGGTCGTCTCACGGAGACCGGCCTGTCGATGGGGACGCCTTTCTACATGAGTCCAGAGCAGGCGTCCGCGGACCGAGAACCGACTGCCGCGAGCGACGTGTATTCGCTCGGATGTGTTCTCTACGAGATGCTCGTGGGCCAGCCACCGCATACTGGAGCGAGCGCGCAGGCGGTGTTGGCCAAAATCCTTACTGGGGCTGTTCCCGACCCGAAGGCGGAGCGCGGGTCGATTCCACCCAACGTGGATAGCGCGATCCGAAGGGCTGTCGAGAGGCTCCCCGCGGACCGGTTCGCTTCCGCCGATGCGCTCGTACAGGCATTGGCCGATCCAACGTTTCGCCATGGAGCCACTGCAGCAACGGCCGAGTCGCTCGTATGGCGGCGCTCTGCGGCCACCCTCGGAGTTACTACCGTCGGGCTGGCCGTGGCGTTGCTATGGGCGCTGTGGCCAAGTGCCCCCGCTCCCCAGCTACCGCTCCGTATGGGCCTGACGGATCTCGAGGTACGGGCACCCGGTGGCAGCGGCGTGCGGCTCGCGGTATCGCAGGACGGGTCCCAGATCGCGATCGCCAGTGTGGTTGATGGCTATTCCCGCCTGTTCGTCCGGCGTGTCGACGAGCGTGGATTCAGAGAACTCCAAGGAGCAGAAGGAGCTACCCACCCCACGTTTTCACCGGACGGCGCCTGGGTGGCTTTCAGCCAGGACGGTGCCGTCAACAGGATTTCGACGAGTGGCGGGCCCGTCCTTCCCGTTTTCGACAGGGGCAGCAACGCACACTGGGGATTGGATGACGTGATCCTCATCCCGGAGGGAGGGGAGCTGTTCTTGGTCTCGCCAGCAGGGGAAGAGTTGAGCCGCTTCGACCTGGGTGAAGCCGTGGAGCTGGAAAGACCGTTTCTCCTGCCCGATGGAGAGGCGGTCGTCTACCAGGACGGCGTGGCGGTCGATTCGGCACGTCTGATGCTTCTCGATCTCACGTCGGGGAGGATCCAGGATCTCGAACTGTTTGGTGCCGATCCACAGTACGTCGCGACGGGCCACTTGGTGTACGGGACGAGGGACCGGCAACTCGTGGCGGTTCCGTTCGATCTTGGATCGCGCGAGGTGATCGGCAGCCCGTCGATCGTCGTGCCGCAGGTCCTGGTGTACGGCGGAGGTGCGACACAGTTCGCCGTCTCCCAGACCGGCTTGGCACTCGTCGGTGTTTCCTCCGAGGGGTCCACCGAACGCCGCCAGATCGTGATCGTGGATGAGACGGGTGTCTCAACGCCACTACCCCTTGAAGCCGCCTACTTCAACTCGGTCAGCATGTCTCCCGATGGTCTGAAGGTGACGTACGAGGCCGACGGCGCCGTGGGTATCTTCGACATCGGTTCGGGACGCCATGAAGTCTTCGGCGGAGGGGGCACGGCCCGCGGGCCCTTTTGGTCCAATGATGGCGAGTACGTGCACTACGGTTTCCGGACCGGGGGTAGCGACTATGACGGCTATCGCAGGAAGGCCGACGGAACTGGCGAGGCTGAAGTGGTCTTCGATCGAGCGGGTCCGGGCTTTCCGCTTTCGTTCTCGCCCGACGGGACTCAGATCCTATTCTCTGAGTCCTCTGTGGCGCGCGGCCTCGACCTGACGGTGGCCACCCTCGGACCTGACTCTGTGACCTATCGCAACTACCTCCGGGCCGACTGGGACGAGTCACATGGGGTGCTATCGCCGAACGGTGACCGCGTTGCGTACGCCTCCAATCAAACCGGGCTCCACGAGGTGTTCGTGCGCACGTTCCCTGAAGCGAGTGAGCCGATTCAGGTGTCCGACGGCGGCGGCACGGAGCCGCTATGGGCGAGGGACGGTTCCGCGATCTACTTCCGAGATGGGATTCGGATCATGAAAGCCCTGGTCTCGAACGAGCCGTCCTTTCGGGTTGGCTCTCCAGAGGTTCTGACCGAGGGTGTGTGGATTCACGGACCGCGAGTCCCGGCCTGGGACCTGCACTCGGAGTCCGAGTCCTTCGTGCTCATCACCAATCCGGGAGCGGAGATCTTCGACGATGAGATCGCGGTATCCCTCATCGAGATCGAGGTAGTGGCGAACTGGTTCGAGCTGCTGAAAGGCGTCTCGAACTAAAGCGCCTGTCCAACCAACCGGGTCTCCCACGCCACCACCACCAGCCCGCCGCCCCGCCCCTCCGCCGGGATCACTCCGGGACGCTGGCATTCGCGGTTCTGCTCACCGGTCTTCGAGTGCCGGGTCTGCGCTGAATGAATGCGCCCTCCGTGACCCGGCGGAGGGGCGGGGCGGAGACCCCTACCCCACGAGCCGCCGCCGAAAGATCCGAGGCGCATACTCCCGCAGGTGCCGATCCTTGTCGACCTGTGGCACCCCATCCGTCATCCACTCCGGAGCCGGCATCCCCTTCAGGTGATGGTTGAAGAAGTCCTGCAGCCGGAACTGAAAGTCCACCCGGTTCTGGAGCTTCCGGAGTCCGTGTCCCTCATCGGGATACGAGAGCCAGATGATCGGCTTCTCGAGGAAGCGCAGCGCGTTGTACCACTCCAGACCCTGTTCCCAGTTCACCGTCGGATCTTCCTCGCCGTGCAGGTAGAGCACCGGCGTGTCCATGGTCTCCACGCCCGAAATCGGGGACTGCTCCCAGTAGCGCTCGAAGTCGTCGTACGGGTTGGTCGCGTACCGTCCCTGGCCATAGATGTCGTACGAGTGGTTGTTCTGCCCGCTCCCCACGAAGAGCTGATTGAACTCACTCACGAGGTTGATGGGCGCGGCCCCGTGCGCGACGGCGGCGAACATGTTCGATCGCGTCGCGATGTATGCGCTCCCACCTCCGCTGTACGAGTGTCCGCTCAGACCGATCGCGGCGGGGTCAGCGTATCCCATCTCGATCACTTTGCGCGTCGCGGCCTCGACCGCCTCCAGCATGTCGCTATGCGAGCTCCCGATCCGGAAGTGGATGTCCGGCTGCATGAGCAGGATACCGTTGCTCACCAGGCCCGCGAAGTTCGGCTGATGCCGGTAGATCGGTGTCGGGTAGGCGTGGAGATCCTGCGAGTACTTCTCGTAGAACCGGACGACCATCGGCAGCTTGTCGCCCTCTTCGTACGTGTCCGGAATCGCGAGTGTCCCCTGGAGCGGGATGCCGTCATCCGTCGTGTAGTCGAAGAGAATCCGGTGTCCCCACAGG
>JBDGVT010000262.1:0-3755 GCA_039585495.1 Gemmatimonadota bacterium
GTGGGGCTATCCAGCAGACCCAGGATCGACAGCAGCGTGGTCTTGCCACACCCGGACGGACCCGCGATCGACACGAACTCACCCGTCTTGATCGACAGGTTGATGTTCGACAGCGCGTGCGTCTCCACTTCCTCCGTGTAGAAGACCTTGCTCAGGCCATCCAGGTGAATCAGAGGATGCTCTCCAGACATGTACTCCCCCCATCAATAGTACTTCAACGAATCCAGTAGAATCGATCGTACTGCTGAGTCTATAGACGAGAGCTACCTGCGAATAGTTGCAGGCTCCCTCACGCGCTCGGTCTCAGAGTGACCATGGAGGGCGAAATCGATCACGTGCTCGAGGTCCAGGTCGAGATCGAAATCGAAGTCGAAGTCGAAGTCGTGATCCATGTCGAACATGGGGCCGAAAGCCATCTCCAGCCCCAACAGAGCCTCCGTGCCGTCGCGAACGGGCGTCCGGCGAAGCGTGGGAGCGTTCGCACCCTCCGACCCCTTTCGGAGCAACCTGATGCGACCTCCGTACGTCTCAGCCTCCACGAGCGCCCCACCCGTGCCGACGTCGAACGTATGCCGCTGCCCGCTACGCAGTGACTCGACCTGCCCGCCGAGGTTGCTGCTTATCGATCCGTGGACCGTCGCGACGTTGAACGAGGCGGACGCCTCTTCGGGCACCACGATCGTGATCGACCCCCCGTGGGCCCCGAAGAAGTACGTGCCACCGGGTTCGAAAGCTCCGTCGTAGTGAACGCGTCCACCGGTGGAGCCCACGTCCACGACCGTCGGGGAGACGTTCTCGAGCACGATGGTACCTCCGGCAGTCTCGGCGTAGATCTCGCCAGACGAGTTGGTCACGCGGATGTCCGCCGAGGACGACTCGATTTCGATCTGGCCGTCGGCGTCGTCCACGATGATGGTGCCCGTCGTCGCGGACACCTGCACCGTGCCACGCCCTCCGACGATCGTGATGTCGCCCTGCACGGTTCCCGCCTCGACCGTTCCATCCGACCCCTCGACGGAGATGTCTCCATACAGCGCCTCGAGTTCGAGCCCGAACGTTCTCGGGACCGTGATTCGGAAGTCCACGAGATTCGCGGGACCACGACGCGCTTCAGACTCGATCTGAATCTCCCGACGACCTCGATCGATCTCGATGAAGGTCCGTGACGAGTGCTCGGCCTGAACGCGGATCTCGTCACGATCCCACACCCCGACCTGAATGCTCCCGCCCATCGTCTCGACATTCAGCAGTTCGGCGGTGCCGACGGCGAAGGTCGTATCGGTCTGCTGCACCAGCGAGAGCGCCGCGATGGCGCCGATGATGATTCCGTTCATCGTTCACATGCCCTTTCAGATACGGCGGTCAGGCCTGCGCCTGCACCGCTGCCGCTGCGCGCTGCAATACGCCCAGCTTGGTTCGTTGATGATTCGCGAGCATCCGAAGCAGAAGGTCGCTGTTCGGATCGTCCCCCAACGCCACCTCGATCTCGTCGATGGCCGCGTCGACGGTCGCGAGTGACTCTTCAATGGTTACCAGAGTGCCGGGGGCCAGCACGCCTCGGCCCTCCTCGAGAATCTGCTCCAGCTGATCCACGACTTCGACGTACCGGGTGTTCTCCGTGGATACCGCCCGTGCAGCCGCACCACCAGGCGCCGCCTGCGTCGTTGCGAACGTCGATTCCGATCGCTCCGTTGGGCCGAGCGCTACCCACATGGTTCCTGCAGAGATCGCGGAGAGCACGATGGCCGCGGCAGCGAGCTGGGTGACCGTGAAGGATATCCGTCGCTCCGGCGGAGGCGCCGCCGCGGTCGGCAGCTCGATCACCGTCGCCTCGTCCGGGGTCGAGCCCTGGGAAACAGTGCCCAGGCGACCAGCGATGCCAGCCCACGTCTTCTCGGGGACCGACGCCGACCGAGGCAACGCGCGCAGCGCAGCGACGGTCTCGGAGATGCGGGCGTAGTCGTCGCGACACGCTCCACACCCACCAACGTGAGCCTCGATCTGGTCCATCTCAGACGCGGACAACAGTCCGTCCACAGCATCGTTCATCCGACCGATCGATACGTGTTCGCTCATGCGAGCGCCTCCTTCACAAGCCCTCGTGCGCGATGGATCTGGGCCTTCACAGTCCCGAGACTCACACCGGTCATCTGGGCGATTTCGTCGTATTTGTATCCCTCGACATCCCGAAGCACGAGCACCTGCCGGGCCTTGTCGGGGAGCGCGGCAATCGCACGCTCGAGATCCACTCGAGTGCCTGGCATCGAGCGCCGTGCCGCTCTTGCGAAACGCTCCAGGTCAGCGGTTCCGATCTCCCGAGCCTCCCGACGACCGCGCCGACGCCGTTCCTGCAGAACCAGGTTCACCGTCAGGCGGTGGAGCCAGGTCGTGAACTGACTGTCGCCGCGGAAAGACGGGAGCTTCTGCCACACGCGGACGAAGACGTCCTGGACCAGCTCTGACGCCTGATCGGAATCGCCGCTCATGCGCAGACACACCGCGTACACGCGATCCGACGTCCGACGGTACAGCGCCTCGAACGCGCGCACGTCACCCGTCTGGGCCTCATTGACTAGAGCCTCGATCGACTCGGCTGGTCCGGAGTTCACCGGGTCATGGCTCCGAAGGGGAATCGCTCCCATAACGTCTCGTGGTATTCGTTGGGTCCTGCTGACATTCCTTCGATCCCTCGAGTACTCGTTTTGTTGGGACCGCCCTGATGCCACCCAGGAGCTGGTGCGTTTCGGACGGTCACTCGTTCTCACTACGAAGCGCAGGCCCGACCAGTTTTCGTTGATCGAACAGACCTTGTTATCGACGAGCCCAGTCGAAAGACCGGAGGCGCCCCAAGAGTCGCGACCAGGGCCCCTCCTTGATACCGAGTTTCCGAGGCAGCCGCAGATCGGAATGTCCCGCGGTCATCGTGGCCCGGACGCCGAATCGGTGAGGGTGTCCACGTACGCTCGTTTCCGTGCAACCAGGTCGTCTGCTGCACCTGCCAGGATGGCGAGCCCGTCGAGGGCACGCCTCCTCTCATCTGGTCGAAGTCCACTCAACATGGCATCGACTCGATCGCCGTCGAGCAGACCAGTCGCGTCCCTGATGGACTCCCCCTCCTCCGTAAGAAGCACGTTCATGACCCGTCGATCGTCGGGATCCCTCCCTCGGGTGATGAACCCTCCCAACTCCAGGCGTTTGAGGTTGAGGGACATGGTCGACGGGGTCACGCCCATGTATTCGGCCAGCTCAGTGACCATCACCGGGTCTGCGGAGTCCAGGTGACCCAGGATGCGCGCCTGGTGCTCCGTGAGCGCAGTGCCCCTGACCGCGTCCCGGACCTCGCGCGCTCGGCAGGCGAAGTGGATCCGAGGAAAGGCACCAAGAACGATGGAAACGTCAGAAGTCATGCACAGGAGTATATAATGGTTTGATTCGTCAAATCAATATTTCTACTCAACGACCAGGACTCGAAACGTCCATCAATGGGTACGAGGCTCCAACAATAGGCTGTCACCGGGCTGCGGGAGGCTGCGCCTCCGTCAGGCGGATCCGCGAGGCGCCGTCCCTATTCCTTGAGCGCCATGACCGGCGTGACCCCGCTCGCCCGCTGGGCCGGCAAGACCGTGGCCAACACGGCAACTGCGATGAGCGCGCCAGCCAGGGCAAGTGGATACCTGAAGCCCACCTCGGCCTCGAACAGACCCATACCTGTCATCGTACCCCGGTACATCAGGAACGAGAGCGGCAGCCCGGCA
>JBDGVT010000263.1:0-3705 GCA_039585495.1 Gemmatimonadota bacterium
GAAGGAGAAGCTCACCGAGTTACTCGCCTGGATGGACGGAGAGGCCGAGGGCGGCGTCCGTGGCCGAGCATTTGTCGATACCGCGCCCATCCTCGAGCGAGAGGTCGCGCAACGGGCGGGATTGGGCTGGTTCGGCAAGAACACCATGCTGATTCATCCACGCCGAGGCTCCTACTTTCTCCTGGGCACGCTTCTCGTGGATGTCGACCTGGCACCCAGCGATCCTGTCGACCAGGACCACTGCGGGACCTGCCGCGCATGCCTCGACGGATGTCCGACTGGTGCGCTCCTCGGACGTGACGACACAGGTGCCCCGGTCATCGACGCCCGCCGCTGCATCTCGTACCTGACCATCGAACTCAAGGGCTCGATTCCGTCCGACCTACGACCGCTCATGGGGAACCGGGTGTTCGGATGCGACATCTGTCAGGAAGTCTGCCCGTGGAATGGGAAGTTCGCGGAGCCATCCACGGAGCCCGCGTATGAGCCGAGGAGCGAACTCGACGGCACTGAGCTGATCGCTCTGACGGATCGCCTGCTGGCGATGTCGGAGAAAGGCTATCAACGCGAGTTCAGCGATTCTCCGCTCGCGCGACCCCGACGGAAGGGGATGCTGAGAAACCTGTGCATAGCATTGGGGAACTGGGGCGACGAGGAAGCGGTGGACGTGCTGGCGCGGGCCCTCTCGGACGCGCAGCCATTGGTACGTGAGCATGCGGCCTGGGCATTGGGACGCATCGGCTCATCTGACGCCCTCGGCGCGCTTTCGACTCGGCTCGAGGCCGAGGAGGACCCTTCCGTGTGCTCGGAGATCGGACGCGCGCTCGGCAGGTGACCACGCCGGACGAAGGGATCCTGTGTCTGGCCGCGAAGTGGAGAGTTAGCCCGACTTCTTCACGAACTCAGTCAGGATCACGATCTGCTGACCACTGATCCGACCCTCGATATGGGCCGCATTGTCCTGGACGAGAGAGATTCCTCGAACGGCGGTGCCGCGCTTCGCCGTGAAGCCCGCGCCCTTCACGTTCAGGTCCTTGGTGAGCGTCACCGTATCTCCGGTAGACAGCACGGCGCCATTGCTATCGCGATGAACAACCTGCTCAGCCGAGGCTTCGGCGTTCCCACTGTCGTCGCCGGACTCCGCCCACGCACGCACCTCGTCTTCGAGATAGAGCATGTCGAGCGCTTCGGCCGCCCATCCCTCCGTGCGAAGTCGGCGGAGCATCCGCCACGCCATGACCTGCACGGACGGCACCTGACTCCACATCGTCTCAGTCAGGACCCGCCAATGATCCGAGTCCATCGGTGAGGAGCCTTCGATCTGAACCCTGCACGTCCGGCAGATCAGAACGCTCTGTTCGGCGGTCTCGGCCGACTCGGGTGAGACGGGATATCCGGACAGGTCCTCGACCGCACGACACAGTTCGCATCGGTCGTCACCGCGGGCACGGAAATCATCTCCGGCCATCACCGAAGTCTCCTTCAGCCCTCAAGCCCCAGTAGTTCGGCCACGGCGGGCTCGAGTCGCGTCATCCCGGCGGCGAGCCCGAGCTCCATCGCATCTTCGGGAGGCACGCCATCCAGCCAGGCAGCCTTCAGGGCGAGAAGCGCGCCAACACGATTCCCGCTCGCGCAGTAGAGTACCGTCGCGCCATCCCCAGCTTCGTCGAGCATTCGTCCGAGCGCCTCGACGTTCTCCCGGGTGAGGTCGGTCCCGCCCCGGATCGGAAGCCGAGCGAACGACGCCGGAGCCCCGACTCCGGACTCTTCCCAACCAGCTCCGTCCTCTCCGGCCGGACGCAACGAGATGAAGTTCTCGAACCCTGCCGCCACCAGGGCATCGAGCTGAGCCTGATCGGGTTGACCACCCGTCACCATTCCGGCGATCGGCATCTTCGCGTTCCGAAGGCCAACGGCAGTAGCAGTGGCCAGCGTGGGCTCTGCCGTCGCGTCCGTGGCGCGTGCAGCCGTGTCGGCTGACGTGCACGCGGCGGCGGTCAGCAGGAAAAGAGGGAGTACTCGTCGCGAAGAGAGTCTGGGCATCTCGCTGGTATCTCCAGCGCCTCTCAGGAGGCACGTTCAGTTTTGGCTTGGGGGCCCGGGGGGAGGAGCCAGGACCGCGCTGGGTCCGCCCAAAGATAGCGCCGCATCGCCGAAAGGAACTCGAGGCACCAACCACTGGTCGCAACGTTACGTCCAACTCCGCGTAGTCGATGGCATACCGTCCGTCTGACCCCGATCGAGGCACAACATGACGATCTCTCGCCGCAGCTTTCTCCAGACCTCGGCTCTCGGTGCTGGAGCGCTGTCCATCCCGAATGCTGCCTGGGCCCTGGCAGACCCGAGGCAGGTTCCGGCGTTGAGGATTCTCGTGCTCGGTGGAACCGGGTTCATCGGACCCCACATGGTCCAGCGCGCTCTGGACCGGGGCCATTCGGTAACGCTGTTCAACCGGGGACGATCGAACACCCACCTGTTCCCGGAGGTCGAGCGCCTCGTCGGAGATCGGAACGGACAGCTCGACGCTCTCGTGGGACGCACGTGGGACGTCGTGATCGACAACAGCGGGTACTACCCGAGCCACGTGCGCCAGTCTGCGGAACTCCTCGCAGGCTCCGTCGAACACTACCTCTTCACGTCGACCGTCGACGCCTACCGAGACTATCGCGTGGCGGGAATCGACGAGAGCTACCCGCTCGGCCGACGACCTGCAGGCGCTCCGGAAAATCCGCAGCAGTACTACGGTCCGCTCAAGGCAGAATGTGAGGACGTCGTGACCGAGGTGTTTCCTGACAACTCCACCCGGGTCCGCCCCGGCTGGATCGCAGGCCCCGGGGACAACAATCACCTCTTCACCTACTGGGTGATGCGGGTGGCTCGCGGCGGTGAGGTGCTGGCGACCGGTGAACCGTCCGATCCCATGCAAATCACCGACGTCCGTGATCTGGCGAACTGGTACATCCACATCCTCGAGAACCGCATCACGGGCCCGTTCAATGCGGTCGGCCCCGTGATCACCATGGGTGGGATGCTCGAGCGGATTCGGACGACCCTCGGATCAGAGGCGGAGTTCACGTGGGTCGACGCGGACTTCCTGCTCGAGCGTGACGTCCACGCGTGGACCGACATCCCGATATGGTGGCCGCCGAGAAACGACTGGGGAGAGCGCTCCTTCGGCGGCAACTACGGTGGCGTCGGCGCCCTGGCGCTTGACGGCAGCGCAGCGTGGGCCCAGGGGATGGAGCAGACTCCACTCGAGGGCACCACCCGTGACACGCACGACTGGTACGTGCGCGAGATCGGTGACTGGCCGGAAGATCAGCGGCCGGGCTTCACCCAGGCTCGTGAGGCGGAGTTGCTGGCCGAGTGGCACGCGCGCGGATAGCGCGCGCGCCACTCGCAGTTCCTGGTGATCCCAGCAAGCGGCCGACGACTCTAGTCGTCGTCGTACTCGATTTCGGGGTCGATGGTGATCAGTTCTTCACCCAACCTGAGGTGGAGCTTGTAGGGGTAGGGAGTCTTGGATTTGGGACAGCCTCTCCCGCCGACACAAGTGACCGTTAACTCATAGTCGCCTCCTGCCCGGGCCGGCGTTGGCCAGCCGGTATCCCACGGTGGAGATTTCAACTCCACTCCCGGCCCATCATGGTTCCACCCCAGCCCTCCATCGGGGGAGAGAATCCAGCAGATCGTCACCGGATCGCC
>JBDGVT010000264.1:0-3693 GCA_039585495.1 Gemmatimonadota bacterium
GACTTCCTCGCGAACCCGACGGACAAGATCCGAAATGCGGCGACGTTCTTCGGCGAAATGGTCGGCAGCGCAATGGCGTCGGGGATGCGGTCGGCAATTCTGAACAGCATCCAAGACCTGCTCACCAACAGTTTGAACAAGGTTCTCGAGTTCATGGGCGTCGACCCCAAGGGCTTGATCGAGAGCCGTACCGTTCCAGCGATCAGTCCAGAGCAATGGGCGAAGCAGCGGGCCGGTGCAGGCTCCAGCGGTTCCGACATGGGTGCCCGCTACAACTCCCTCGGAATGTCCAACGCGACGATCGAGGTCGAGAAGTACGTCGAAACCGCCAAGGTGGTGCCGAAGATCTGGGGCGCGGCGGTAACCGAGATCGGTGCGCTAATTCAAGAGCAGCAAATCTCGAACGCCACCCTCGTCGGCGGTCTGGAGCAGGCAAACCAAATGCTCGAAATCGAGCTAGCCCTGCGGAACGAAGGTATCGAAGGGATTGAACTCTCGAACCGTCTTCAGATTGAGCGCATCAAGATCGAACGCGCCCTCGGGCGCGAGCAACTGCTAAACGGCAAGGAGACGCTAAGGCTACAGGAGGCGATTAGAGCTGGCGACCAGGCGGCAATCAAGGCCGCAGAAAACAAGCTCGCCCTCCTCTATAAAGAATACGATGCGACGACCGACAATATCCTCTCGAAAACGAACGATTACCAGGCGCTGACCCGCGAGATCGGTGCCGTCTCGGCGGCGCAGGCCCGAGCTAATCAGACCGCCGGGTCGTTCGTCACGACGTTAGGCGACGGCCTTTCGAGTGCGCTCTCGTCCCTGAGCGGCATTCTCGCCGGGCTGGGCGAACTGATCGGCGTCGACTTGTCTGCTTTTGCTCGGGCGTTCCAGTCGATTTTCTCCGGTGCCAAACAGATGATGAACAGCGTCGGCGGTCTGGGGAATATGCTGTTCGGCACTCGCCCCGCAGCATCACGCAGCGGGTCCGGTTCTTCGTCGGTAACGGCGAGCGGGTTTTTTAATGGCATCGGCTTGGATGGCGTCTCCGGCTGGTGGAGCGGTGGACAAAGCTACGGCCCGAACTATTCCGGCCCGACCGACCTACCGCTCGACGCCACGTTCGACCCGAACTATGAGGGCGAAGGTTTGAGCGCGTCCACCGGCGAGCAGGTCATGGACGGCGCTGCGAGCGCCGCAGCGGGTGCCGCTGCCGGATACGGCACGACCCAAATGTTTGCCTCGCTCGGCATGACGCCGAAACATAACGTGAAGTCGGGCAACGTCGGCCTGACGACTCTCGGCATCAACGACGGCCTGGAGCAGATAAACGAGATTGTCGGCAGCGTCATCGGTGGCGTCCTCGGCATCTGGCTGGGCGCTGCGGGCGGCATGATTGGCGGCGCGTTCTCGACGCTCATCACGAGCATGGTCGGAAAAAAGATCGACCGACAAGCACTCGAGACGGGCTATGCAGATATCGGCGCGAGCGACTGGCTGGGTAATGCGATCATTAACAAAACCCTAATGAACAAGACCCTCGGCCAACGTCGTCGCGAGGGACTAAAGAGCGCGTGGGAGGACGAGGGCGGAATTGGCCTGAGCGGCCTGTCGACTATCGCAGGCGAGTCGATCGGACTCGACAAGGGTATCCACGAAACCTACACGCGCCACAAGCTCGTCGGGGGCGGGCAGTTAGCGTTCGCGCCCTGGATGAATCCCTACCGAAACACCCCCACCACTTTTCTCGGACGCGCCGACGAGGTTCGCGCTGCCGCGACTGACCGCGACCGGATGCTTGGCATGGCCGCAGGGCGCGGGATCGTTTCGGGGATGTTCTGGGACTCCGACGAACCGGAGGACGCGAGGTGGGGCGGGCACGATGCGGGCCTGATGTTCATGGACGCCATGACTCGAGCGCGGGAGGCGGGCCTCGCTCGCGGCCTGACCAGCGAGGAAGTAGACGAGATGGTCGCCAGCGAGACGCGCCGCTGGTTCGACCAGGCGGGCGTCGGCATCGGTGGGATGTTCGACAACGCGAACCTCTCGTATACTGAGATCCGAAAGGCGCGAGGCATCGGGCACGAGTTCTACGACACAAAAAAGGGCCGCAATGTCGGCATGAAAACCGCATACTTTAAGCCGTTCGCCGAAGACGACTGGAAGTCTGGCGCAGTTACCGACGAGGGGCTTTTGCGCTGGGTTATTCCCTACACGCGACCCGGCAGTAATCGGCGAAAACGATATTCCAAATGGGGCAAGCCTGGCGACGTTGTTTTCCTAACGCCCCGCGAGGCCGAGCAATTAAAGCTGATCGACTCGGACCAAGCGCAATGGACCGAGGGCACCAAGGCCGAAGGCATCGACGAGATCGTTCTGAATCAGGGCAATCTAATCGAGTCCCTGCCGATGATTTTTGGCGACCAGATGCCTCGCGGTTTTGACCCTTACGCAATCGCCGGGTTTTCGTTTTCGCGAGGGGGCGAAAGCTACAGCGGAGCGACCACCAGCGAAGACTATCTATCCGACTATCGTCGGTTTAGTTCCATGACGCCCGAGGAGCAGGAGCAGTTCCTGCGGGATCGAGAGACGGAAGGCTTTACCCTCGAGGGCAAGAACGTCGAGCGGGTTATCTCCCGCCTCTCGCAAGCGACGACCGCGCTAATGCCGCTCGTCGAAACGATTTTCCAAGGTGGAGACGCGCAGGCCGCGCTCGAGCAGGTGGCGCAGAACTTTGGCGCGTCGATGCTCGAACAGATTAGCGAAAAATTCAAGGACAAGGCTTTCGAGCAAGGGCTGGCACTCGTCCTCGCACCGATGCAGGACAGCCTTGAAGCTCTCGACGACCTCGACATAAACGACTCGGATGCGGTACAAAAATGGATGGACGACTTTTCAGTCGCCGCCGACGGGTCGAAGGAGTCGCTCGAGGCGTTCCTGCCGGTACTGGAGAATCTGGCGCTGATTAACGCGGAGATAAACGACGAACTCGCCGTTACTCTCGGCCTAATGACTGAAGCGGAGGCTCTGGTTGCCAAGACCAAGCGCGAGCGCGGGGCCGATAGCGTCATGGGCTACGATTACGAGAGCGCAAAGGTCGACAACTTCCTGATCGACATGTTCGTCGGTCGAGAAAATCGCGCAGCGTACAAGGTCAGTCTCGAGGAAATGGGCAAAGAGGACGCCGATGCCTACTGGGGCGCGATCCTCGCAGCAGGCGGTGACGCGGCAGCGAAGGAAGGGGTCGACGCATATCTGGCAGCGTTCCAGCAGGTCGTCGACGCGCAGAACGCCGCCGTCGCGATCGGCCAGAGCGTCGGGCAGCAAATCTCCTCGGGCATCCAGGCCGAACTCGTCACCGCGTTCCAGAACAACGACTTCGCCAACCTCGGCGAGAACCTGCAAGACGTCGTAAAAAACGCAGTATTTAACGGCATCGTCACCGCCCTGATCACGACCGGGCCGCTCGCCGCTGCGATCGAGGAGTTCGGTCAGGGGATGTCGTATGCCATCGCGCTGGCGACCGACCCAGCCTCTGACGGCGGCTCGACCATTACGCCCGCCGAGCAGGCGGCTATCGACGCATACGCTGAAAACGAGGTCGCGAGAATCCTTGCGATGTCTCAAGGACTCGAGAAAATTTTCGGCCCGCTCTTCGCCAAGTACGGAGTCACACCCAACCCGTCCACTCCGAGCGCA
>JBDGVT010000265.1:0-3683 GCA_039585495.1 Gemmatimonadota bacterium
CCCAACCCCCTCCCCGCATGAACCGCGTGCAGATCGTGACCAGCGTGCGCCCGCACGCGGACCGGGGGGAGGGGGGGCCTGACGGCCCAGGAGACTTTTGCCACGGGCTGCTAGGCGCCCCCGACGCAGCCTGCCCTACCACTGCCGGCAGGCTAGGTGAACTTGTCTTAGTCTATCCACCATCAGGCGAGGGGGTTATTCCTGACGCCCTCTGGGCGAGGTGGGAGGTCATCCCTCTACTGGAGGTAACCATGACGGACTTGAAGACGTCACTCCGAAACGGCCGGCGGTATTCCCCGGCCACGAAGTCTCAGATCCTCAAGGACGCCGACGAGTTCGGCGTCCTTGAGGCGGCAAAGAAGCATGACTGCTCCAAATGGAGCATCTACGAATGGCGCAAGAAGCGGGCACGGGCGGCGACAGAGCCGGCCCAGGGGGAGAGCGCAAAGCCGGACGAGCTACCGGACGAGCGCGAGCTACCGGCAACCCAGGAGCCGCCGGCAACCCAGGAGCCACCGGTAAACCCGGTCCAAGAGGAGCGTCGACAGCGCATTTTGGAGATCTGGCACAAACAGCCGGGGCTTGGACCCAGTCAGATCCGCAACCAGCTCAAACGCGAGGGGCTCAAGGCCTCGGTCAACACCGTGCGCACGATCATGGAGGAGCACGGCTACGTGCAGCCGAGAGCCCGCCGCAAGAAGCACACCGGACGCTACGAGGCGATCCGGCCGCTTCAACTCCTCCACCTCGACTTCTGCCACTTCCACGTCCATCGCCAGAAGCAGTGCCTGCTGATGATCATCGACGACTTCTCTCGCTTCATCCCAGGCTGGACTCTGCTCAAGAGCGAGCACGCGGCCGGAGTGATCGAGACCTTCGAGACCGCCGTCAGCCGCTACGGCAAGCCCGAGGCCGTGATGACCGATCGCGGCGCCGGCTTCCACAGCTGGAACGGCCTGAGCCAGTTCGAGAGTCTCCTCGAGGAGTACGGCATCGACCATTACCTGGCCCAGGAACCCCAGGTCAACGGCAAGGCGGAGGCCTTGATGGCCACGGTGCAGAAGGAGTTGCTGCGCCAGGTGGAATTCGCCGACCTCTCCGACGGCCGCCACCAGATCGAGCGATGGGTCCGCTTCTACAACTACCAACGCACCCACCACGGGCTCGGAGGGATCCTCGTCCCGGCCGATCGCTTCCACGGCTGGCATGAGCAGACCCTCCAGCGCATCGAGCAGGGGCACGGCGCCGATTTCCAGGATCTGCTCGATCCTGAGGGCCGAGGCCTCGAGCTCTTCAAAGTCATCTCCAAAGGCGGTCAGCCGGCGGTCTACTTGATGGGGAGGAAAGTGTTCGGATAGCCCTGGCGAAGGGCCCCCTCTTGATGGGAGAGTCGCCTTGCTACGCAGCGAACTTCCCACAAAGGAGGGCCCGAGATGACTCTACCGCCTCAGTTGCTCAAACACAAGACGCTGATGATCGCCCTGCTCGTCCTCTCGCGCCACGTCGCCGAAGCCCTCAAGGTCGACCCGACCGCTTCGACGGTCGAGATCTGTCGCACCGTGAAGGCCAATCGAACCTCGGTGTACGAGCAACTCGGCCGAATCTCGGAGCGCGTTAAAGAACTTGCCGACGCTCGGCCTGGCCGCCCGGTTGTCGAGGTCGCGACCGCTGCCGTAGACGATGAGGTGGCCAGCCTGCGGCTCACCGTCGAGGTGCTCGAATACCGGCTGCGCCATCCCGGCTCCGTCGTCGACCACCAGGGCCGCACCAGTTATGCGGACGGATTCCGCCGCTTTCTCCTGGAATGCCGAGACCAGTGGCCGGCAACGCTCGCGAGCTTCGCCCAGGCGGTTCGAGTCCCCATCGACACCTTGCGCGACTGGTGCCGTCAGGATCGCCCCGAAACCTTGGAGCCGCCCAAGAAGCGCCCGCCGGTACCCGTCGACGCCTCGGAACTGACACGGCAAATCGTCAACGAGTGGATGCGGTGGGTGGGACCGGCACGAGCCTTCATAGGCCATGCCGCACAGTGCTTCGACATCTCTGCGAATCTGGTGGCGCGGCTGATGAAGATCCTCGGCCTGATCCGACCTCGCCGCCGTAAACCTCCTCGCTATCGCGGCAGCACGCGCCCCCTCAGCCCAGGTACGATGCTGGTCACAGACGGCAAGTGGATCACCATCCGCCTGCTTGACAGCGAACAGACTCTCTACCTGAACTGGCAGGGCATCGTCGACCAGGCCACCGGCTGCGATACTGCCGTTGTCGTCACCGAGCAGGAGGACGCTGCCGCCGTCCGAGAAGCCTACGAACGATCCGTACAGTTCCTCGCCGGCCTGGTGCCCGACGCACTACTCCATGACAACAAGCCCTGCTACGAGGATGGCAAGCTACGTCAGACCCTCGAAGACGCTGGCACCGACATGCTGCCCGCCACCTCCGGACGAGCTCAGAACAAGGCCATCCTCGAAGGAGCCTTTGGCCTCTGGGAACAGCGCGTCGGCACCCTCCGACTCGACGACACCGACGAAGAGACCCTCCTGCGAAGCGCGGTTCAAGAAATCCTGCGCGCCTACACCGCCGCCACCAACGCCGTGCCTCGACTCGAATGGGACGGCCGCAGTCGCAAAGAGGTTCTCCGAGAAACTTGCCCCACCGCCGAGCAGCGTCGATGCGATGAAGCTTTCCTCGAACGACTCAAGACCGAACATTCCCGACCAACAAGGCCGCGCCAGCCGGACCCGCAGTCCCGAGAGCTGATCGAGCACGTCTTCCAGCGCTTCAAGCTCCACAACCACGACCCCAAGGGCCAACTCCGGCAATACCTGGCCACCTTCCAGCCGGCCGCCATCCGACGCGCAGCAGCCATCGTCGCCGCCAAGCTTGATCAGCACCAGATCGAACGCCGCTACGCCCATCGATACCTCGCCAAGGTCATTCGCACCCAGCAGGACGAGCTCGATCTCGAACGTGCAGCTGAGGAGCTCTTCGAGCTCACTCGGCGCCAGAACCAGAACTGGGTCGGACGAGAAGAGGAGCTGTTTGAAAATCTCGTTGACGAGCGTCGCAATCGCGATGATCTCATCCACGCCGTCGCCGAACGCGCTGCCTTCGGCGGGATCCCTCTCCAGGCGACCTTCTGGACGCGCAAACTGCTCGAGCTGCTACGAGGGCAAGCAGCGCAACTCGTCGAGACCGTCAAGAAGCAACTCATCCGGCTCTATGAGGCACCAAAACAGCAACGACTCGTCCTTCTCGACCTGATCACCGCCCAGCAACAGGCGCTGCTATGAGACTCTCGACGCTGAGACCCTCGACCCGCCCCGCAACGGGACAACCACGGTGGCCTCAGCGCCTGCCTGACTCCGTAGATCTGTCTCGGAGTCCCCAAGCAACGGCCGAATCCACGGCCAGACTCACCCACATCACGTGGGACAACCTGGGATGCCTCTCTTCCCAAGCCTCCAACTGGGTGTCAGGAATTCTTCCGGTGGAACTACTTGACAAGGACAGCTAGCCTGCCGGCAGTGGTAGGGCAGGCTGTGTCGGGGGCGCCCAGCCTGCCCCGCGCCCGTAGGTGTCCTTGTCAAGTAGTTGCACCGGAAGAATTCCTGACACCCAGTTGGAGGCTTGGGAAGAGAGGCAGCCCAGGTTGTCCCACGTGATGTGGGTGAGTCAGGCCG
>JBDGVT010000266.1:0-4171 GCA_039585495.1 Gemmatimonadota bacterium
GAGCGTCACGCTCGAATCGACCGAACCACGAAAGACGATCTGCTCCCCTCCTGATGCCTGGTTGAGGAAGAGCGTGACTCCGTTGCTCGACTCGGACGAACCGCCCTCGAGAGAGCCTCCTAAGGGTCCGAGCGTCCAGGTTCCAGAGAGGGAATAGCCCTCGGCAAGAATGTCCAATCGGAGCTTGGCGACAGGACCATCGGTGACGGCGTACTCGTCCACAGAGATCCAGGCACCGCCGACCGGCGGCGCGCCGCCAGCAACGACACTGCTTCGACACCCCGTGAGTGCGAGCACGACCGCTATGGTCCCGCCAAGTCGAAGGAGTGTCCCAACGTGCAATTTCGTCATGCATTGAACCTGCGTGAGGCGGGTCCGCCTGTCTACGGACGGCCCAATTGCCGCGGGATCCACGCGCGAATAGGTTGCGTCGCTCGTTTGACCCTCCCTGGAGAAGTGCCCATGCCCAAGAGAATAACTCTGCTCGCCGTCGCCTTACTCTCCGCCCTCGTCTCTGTAGCCTGGATCTCGGCCCCGGTGCCGCAGGAGGCCATCGCAGGCACTTGGACTCTGTAGCCTGGATCTCGGCCCCGGTGCCGCAGGAGGCCATCGCAGGCACTTGGATTGTTACGAGCGAAGACGACAGCCATCAGCGCGGCCTGTTCCTCTTCACCGCCGACGGTAGCTACAGCGCGATGTTCGTACGTGGAGACGAGCCGCGTGCGGAGCCCAACGAGAACTGGACCGATGCGGATGCGCTTGCTTCGTTCCGAGAGATCACGGCGAATTCCGGCCGCCTCACGGTCGAGGGCAATCAGATCACGATGGAGGCGTACATGGCGAACAATACGGCCTACATGAACCGGTGGGGCGACAACGGCACGACGGCCACGTTCGAAATGAACGGCAACCTCATGACGCTGACCATGGCGAACGGAACCGTGTTCACGCTCAGGAGGCCGCAAGGGTAGAGCGGTCCGACACACCACAGCAGGAGCGGGGCCCCGGGAGGACCAAGCGTCTGACCGGGGCCCTTCTTGCTTCAGCACCCGGGCTAGGTGCCGAATCCCGCCGCAAAAGCGAAGGCCATCGTCACGAAGGACACCACCGGGGCCAAGACTGCCAGAGTGCGCATGTGCGCAGGGCGTTCAACCTCGAGCAACGTGACTTCGTCGAGGGAGAAAACCGTCGTCATCGGGCACGAGTAGCGAGTCCGCCGATCGGAAATGCGCGTGCAGGTTCCGGATACGTATGCGATCGAGTCGTTCTCGATCCTCGGTTCCTGTATCTGGACGGGCCCGCTATCCATTCCCGTGACCCGTACCGACTCCGGGCGCTCATGCTCGATGACTTGTCTCGGACTGACCGCCGCGGGCTGCCAGGTCGTGCAGCCGGTGAGCAGGAACAGACAACAGGCAACCACCACGGGCTCTGCGAATCTCGTTGTCATCTTGGATCTCCCCAGGGCAGGGATGTCGTTTCACTAAGCTGCCCGTGGGGTCGGCCTCGCTGAATACGTCGAGCGACGTAGGCGAGGGCTCCTGGGGGGCGTATGCTCTCATCGCAGTAGCGGGAGCCACCTCTGTCCGGTGCGGATTCCTGGAGACGACAGTACCCTCTGGCGCTCCTCGATCGAGGTGCCTGACGAGGACGCCTCCGTTGCTTCACCGCATGATCGAACTACCTCTGCAGTTCGAAGAGGACGTACCCGCCCGCGACCCAGACCCGTTCGATGAGGAGCGCCAGGCCGAGGATTCCACCCGAGAACATGAGGAAGGCCGTCGACCACTGCCATTTCCGCTTCGAACTCTCGGCGAAGTATTGAATCCGTGGCCGACCGTGCTGCTCAACCCACTGGGTCTCCGAGAACTCCTGCACACGTTGGGGACATGCCAGTCGGTACATCGAGGTTCCCATGAGCAGCAGGAAGGACGACAGAAGGAGCCAGAGCAGCCGGTCCGGAAGTGGAATAGGGTACAGGAACTGCGTAATGAGCTCCGTGTTGTTCAGATAGCCGACACTCGTGATGGCCAGGATCGCTCCGGTCAGCCCGATGTAGGAGACCTCGAAGAGGGGCAGGGCCCCTGCTACCCGGATCAAAGACCAGCTGAGGATCCGATCGCGTCTCGGGACGTTGATTGTGTCCGAGCCGTCATTGAAGGCCTGGTGGGATGGATCAAAGCGGATCCGGTGGAGCCGTGTCTTTCGCGATATCGTGGCCCCGCTCCACGTCGAGCCGGCCAACTCGGCTTCGCGGAAGTCGACACCGCGGAGATCCGCCCGGGTGAGTTCGGCGCCACTGAGGTCGGCGCGGACGAAGATCGCCTTCTGGAGATTCGCGTCGATGAAGTGGGTGCCCTGGAGGTTCGCACGCACGAAGTTCGTCCCGCTGAGCACTGCGCGATCGAGTCGTGCTCCGCGAAGGTCCGCGCCGCTGAAGTTGACGCCTTTGAGGTCGGCGCCACGAAGATCCAGGCCCTGAAGCTCGGCGCCACTCAAGTCGATGGTTTCGAGTTGATATTTGTCCCTCCAGCGATTCCACTCGGCGGCACCGCCGCGTAGCTGGGCTTCGACGTCAGTCGTACTCAAGTTCCTCCCCTTCTGAGTTGCATCGGACCGATACGCTACGACTTCGGGCCCCGGCCGGCCAACCCCATTGCGCGGCACCGCTTGCTCGCCATCGCCCGGGCCGACCATCATATAGGTCTCTTCAGCATTTTAGACCACAGGACCTGAGCCCGAGGTGTCGCTTGACGCAGAGTGTCCGTCTGGTCCGAATGGGAGTTCTGTTGGGGCTCTCGCTCGCGAGCTATGGCCCGTTGTCGGCGCAGGACTACGTGTTCGAGACCGGCGAGGTCGGTATCGAACTCGAGCGCCGGGGCAGCTTGATCGTCGTCGAGGCCCTGGGGCCGCGACTCTTTCGCACCGGCCCGATCATCCTCGAGCACGGGGCGCTCCATAATCGCTGGATCGTCGTGCAGGACTCGACGATGGGCGTGGTGTTCACGGAGCCCAGCGGCGTGAAGGTGAGCTCGCCCGATTACGACGGAGACGTCGACCTGCGCGCGCTCACGAGCGTGGTGGCGATCGAGGTACGCGCGCTCCTCTTCAACGTTTGGGGGGAGTTCGCCGGACACGTGGGTGTCACGCGTCTCGTGGAGCAGCGCATTGGTGAGACCTGGGCCATGGATCCGCGATGGACGGAAGTCGGAGCCCCGGCCGGAGAGCATCGAACGAGCATCATGTGGATTCACCGCGTCATGTTCGGCAACGAGTCGATCTTCGAAGCGGACCTGGCGGTGGTGGAGGCGGCGGCCCGCGAGTTGACGGGTGGCACCATGCCGGAGATCGGTGACCCGGTCTCCGCTGTACTGGGCCGCTGAGCCGACAAGGAGATAGAGATGCCATCGACCTTTCTCGCGGCAACCGGCCCCTGGCTCTATCCGCTACTGGCGGTCGCCGCGTGCCTGGTTCTTGCGGCGGGTCGCGCCGCTCACACGATTCATAGGTCGAGCCCATCGAGGTCGTCGGGGGCCCATCACAGTGTGATCGTGTGGGGCGTTCTCGCCGGAGTCGTGGGCCTCCTCGGGACCGTGATCGGATTCGGCCGGGTCGCGGTGGGCGCTCGGGCCGTGACGGGTGGTGAGTCGGCCCAAATCGAGGCGATGCTCGCGGTGATGTGGGATGGGGTGCTGGTGATCCTGACTCCGATCACGTTTGGCCTCTGGCTGCTCACGATTTCGCTCGTCGCCTGGCTCGCACTCGACGCGCTATACCGATCGAAATCGAAGTCTCATTCCGACATGTAAGGTCTGAAGCCGGGGCGGCATTCTTGGTGGACTTCATGATCCATCCGAGGAGCCGCGGTGTCGAAACCAGGAACGCCAGGACGTAAGAGATGCCCGCTGCCCGGGTGGGTCGTGACGGCTTTCGTCGTCCTTCCAGCGTGTTCGTCAGACCCCGCCACTGAGTCTCGTCTGGCTCGAGATCCGTCTGTCGGCACGGCTGTGCCCGTGGCCCCTGCCGCTGCCCGTCCGGTGGGTGCGGAGGCGTGTCGGGCTGCCGAGAAGGATCGCTATCCGCTCGTGCTCGATAACGGAGATCAGGTCTACATCGAGCCCCAGGCGATCTGGCCGATCTCGGGCGGGTTCCTCCTCGCCGGCTCCCCGAG
>JBDGVT010000267.1:0-3630 GCA_039585495.1 Gemmatimonadota bacterium
GACCTCATGCGCGGCATCGCCGCAGGATACCCATGTTCAGACGTGCGACGGGACTACTGGTGGCTTCCAGCCTTCTCTTCACGGCGTGCGAGTCAGGGACTGCCCCGACTCCCCAACTCGAGGACGCGGATGCCGAACTGTTGACCGCCGAAGCCGACGCCATGCTGTCCGGGCTCCTCGACGACCTGTTCGGTCCAACGACCGCTGCCGCCACCGTCGAAGGGCCGGCGTTGACGCCCGTCGTTACGACCTGGTCATTCGAGCGGACACGCACGTGCCGGGCCGGCGGTTCGGCGACATTGACGGGGGAGGGCAGCCGCGAGCGCGATATCGAGGCCGGTACGCTCGACCATGAAGCGAGCGGCACCAAGGTCCGCGATGCCTGCGGCTTCGTGCGAGGTGACGTCACGATCACGGTGGACGGAAGTGGCGAGTGGACGCATGAGCGTCACTTCCTCGATCGAGCGCCGACGGGAACGTGGACCACGACGTGGGTCGGTGAGTTCGACTGGGCCAAGAGCACCGGCCAGAGCGGGAGTTGCGCCCACGACCTCACCGCGACGATCGACACCGAAACGAATACGCGGACGCTGGTAGGCACGCACTGTGGAAGGGAGATCGACCGGTCCCGCACCTGGCGCGCCCAGAACTGACCACAGGTTCGCCTGCGGGCCCGCGCGCTACTCCGTAATCGGACGCTGCGACGCCAGGGCAAACAACAGGTCGACGTACGCCCGCTCGATCTCACGTAATCCCGCGATCCCCGTGCCTTCGGCGGGCGTGATCACCATGTACTCGTTGGGAGCGTGCGCCCCCGTGCCGTGACCGAACCCGGCGAAGACCAGGGGCAGACCCAGTCGCTCGGTGAACTGGTAGAACGGGGCGCTGCCGGCCAGACGCGGTGAAATCGACGGCGTGTGGCCGTACTTGTTGAAGACACCGATCGCGGCCTGCACGACAGGTGCGTCGACGCTCGTCTGCGCCGCCGGATAACCGGACAGCTTTCGAATGACGATGTCGTCGAAGCCCTCCGCGTCGAGATGACGGCGGATCAGCGCGAGGGCCGTGTCCGGATCGAGGCCGTACGGCAGTCGAGAATCCACCTTGGCGGTCGCGCGGTGCGGCAGAATCGTTTTGACCCCTTCCTCGGTGTAGCCGCCCCAGATTCCGTCGATGTTGAGCGTCGGATCGTACAGGTATCGCATGATCGCGTCGCGACCGGTCACTCCGTCGATCCACTGCTCCACGCCGAGTCCCGCCTGCTGTCCCTCGTCGTCCCACGTATCAGCCATCGCATTGATGAGCCGCTGCTCCTCCTCGGTCGGCGGCCGGACCTCGTCGTAGTAGCCGGGAACGAGGATCGTGTTGCCGTCTTCCGAGACGAGCGAAGACAGCGCCTGCACGAGTCTGAGCGGAGGTGAGTCCACGATCGCCTTGTACGACCCGTGGATCTCGGCCTGGGTCGGGCCGCCCCATGCTCCGCCGGTGGATTCGATTTCAGTGTAGAGGATGCCCTTCACGCCGAGACTCATCCCGGCATCGCCGTTCGGTGCCTGGGAGTTGAAAGGGAAGAAGGCGCCGTCTGCGGTACGAAGGCGATCCTCGAACTGATCCACCAGCTGGTGATAGTGAGGGGAGCCCAACTCCTCTTCACCCTCCGCCAGCACCATGAGATTCACGGGCAAAGTGCCTTCGACCGCGATGATGGACTCGATGGCGTTGAGGAAAGCACGCTCCGGTCCCTTCTGATTGGTCGCGCCGCGAGCCATGAGGATCTCGCCCAGCTCGGAATCGATGACCTCGGCGTCGAACGGTGGCGACCGCCAGTCCTCCTCATTCACCGGCTGAACGTCGTACATCAGGTAGATCATGAGGGTGCGCTCGGCACCCGCATCGTAGTAGCCCCACACGCCGGGGTGCCCGTCAGTAGGTACGACGGCGGTCTCGGAGAAGCCGAGGGCCTCGAGATCGGACCGGAGAAGCTCAGCCATCTCCTGGATCCCGTCATTCTGTGCGCTCACGGACCGCTGGCGCAGCCACCGCTGCAGATTCGCCAGATGCGCCTCGAAGTTCTCGTCGATGTACGCATAGATCGCGTCATGCTCACCTTCGTAGGCCGGCGTCTGTGCGGCGTCGAGCTTCGCGTCGGTGGTGAACCGGAAGCGCGAATCGTCACGTTGGGCCGAAACCGGCAGGGAAAGGGCAGCGAACAGGACGGTTACGAGGGCAAACGAGGGGAACCAGCGCATCATGTCGTGGGGTCTCTGGGTAGAGTCGGCATCGGATCGTCAATCATACCGAGGAGCGTCGTGCGTTGCATCAGTTGGGCAGATTCTAGCTCGATTCTTGTTCCCGGCGTGGGTCCTACCTTACCGTTCAAGACGAGTCCTGAACCCTTCCGTGCATTATGTCCCACACCAGGCTTCTTCCGAGCGTCACAATGGCCTCCGTGCTGTTCGTTTTGTCGTGCGGTGGAGGGGATGAAACCCCAACAGGCCTGACCGAAACGCCAGTCGACACCCTCCCCCTGCCGGCAAACGTGGCCCCGACGGCGAGCTTCACGGTCAGCATCGACGAGGGAACGGCGCCGGTCGATATCACGTTCAATGCGGCCGGATCGAATGACTCCGACGGTACGATCGCATCGTACGCCTGGACTTTCGGTGACGGAAGCACCGGAAGCGGAGCCCAGGTCACGCACACATACACCGCCGTCGGCATGTTCTACGTCGAACTCTCGATCGTCGACGATCGCGGGGGCGCCGACTCGATCCGCAAGCCGGTCTTCATCATGAGTCCGCCGGGGACGGGGGCGAACTCGATCCAGGGTACCGCGTGGTGGGACACCAACCTCGACGGTATCCAGGACTCCGGTGAGAGGCTCCTACATCGTTTCATCGTGTTCCTCGACGAAGACGGCGATAGCAAACACGATCAGGGAGAACAGCTGACCTTCACCGACACCGACGGTACGTACTCCTTCACCGGGTTGGACGGTGCGAACACGTATACCGTGACCCAGTCCCTTCCCTTCGGGTGGAGCAATACGACGCCGGGCCTCGGGGTGCCGTCACCGGCCTACACCAGCGGCCGATCGTCCTCGGCGACGACCGGCACGGCCAACGACGTCCCCGCACGCATCATCAACGGCGAGTTCGCCGAGATCGAGGACTTCCCGTTCCAGGTCGGGCTGATGGTCGGCGATCAACTGTTCTGTGGCGGCACCCTCATCAACAGCAAATGGGTTCTGACCGCCGCCCACTGTATGACGAGCTTCTTCGATCCAACCTCCGGATTTGACCTGACGTCGTTTGACATCCAGTACGGCACCGACGACTACACCGTCGGGGGTCATCGAGTGGGAGTCGAGGCGATCCGAGGGACCGATACCCCTTGGGAGGGCGGTGCCGACTGGGACATGGCGCTTCTTCGCCTCGAAGAAAGCTTGCTGATCTCCAGACCGTTCCTTCAGTCCCCTGACCAGCCACAGCTCTCGGAGCCCGGGGACACCGCCACAACAATCGGGTGGGGGCAACTCGAGACAGGCGCCCAACCCAACGAGTTGCGCCGCGTGGAGTTCCCGATCATCGACCTGAAGTCGTGCCGGGAGGCCTCGGGATTTCTCTTCGA
>JBDGVT010000268.1:0-5061 GCA_039585495.1 Gemmatimonadota bacterium
GGTGGTCACGCCCGGCCTCATCGACGTGCACGTGCACCTGCGCGAGCCGGGTGAAGAGCACAAGGAAACGATCGCGACGGGTGCGGAAGCAGCGGCCGCGGGTGGCTTTACCGCTATCTGTGCCATGCCGAACACGGATCCGCCAATCGACGATCCGTCCACCGTGGGGTTTGTGGTGGCGGCCGGCAAGGCGGCCGGGTTCGCTCGTGTCTATCCGGTTGGCTGTATCTCCGCGGGCAGGGCCGGGGAGCGTCTTGCCCTCGTGGGTGAGATGGTCGAAGCCGGGGCGGTTGCCATTACGGATGACGGGAGCCCTGTCATGGACTCCGGCCTCATGCGGATGGCACTCGAGTATTCGAAGACGTTCAACATTCCGGTCGCCGATCATCCCGAGGACCTGGGGCTCTCCCGGCATGGTCACATGAACGAGGGCATCATCTCAGCCCGACTCGGCCTGGGGGGCAAGCCCAACGCGGCGGAGGACATTCACATCGTTCGTGACCTGCTGTTGGCCGAGCTCACTGGGGGACACATCCATCTCCAGCACATCTCGACCCGCTTTGGGGTGGAGTCCATCCGCCAGGCCAAGGCTCGCGGAGTTCGCGTGACGGCGGAGGGATCTCCGCATCACCTCGTACTCACGCAGAAGGCCGTCGAGGGATTCCGCACCGAAGCGAAAATGAATCCGCCCCTGCGCACTGAAGAGGACGTCGCTGCGGTCCGGGCCGGAGTCGCAGACGGGACGCTGGACACGATCGCCACCGATCATGCACCGCATCACTACGATGAGAAGGAAGCTGCCTTCGCCGATGCCCCGAACGGGATCGTTGGACTCGAGACGGCGCTTGGAGTCGTCCTCACCCGCGTGGTCGGCGAGGGTGTGATCGACCTTTCTACGATGGTCGAACGCATGAGCTGTCAGCCAGCGCGAGCATTCAATCTTCCGGGCGGTACACTTGCCGAGGGATCGCCCGCGGATGTGACGGTCTTCGATCCGAAGGAAATCTGGACGGTCGATCCCGGTGCTTTCCGCTCAAAGAGCAGCAACACACCGTTCGGTGGGTGGGAACTCGAAGGACGACCGCGAATGACGATCGTCGAAGGCCGCATTGTTTGGGAGGCATAGCGGCGGGACGCCTGGGCTGGGAATTAGACCCAACGAAGAGACCCGGGGGCTCGAAGCCTCCGGGTCTCGACTCATTCAGGCGTCGGTGCGCCCCTGTCCGGGCCGATCAGGCCAGGGAGTTCACGTGGCGCTGAAGATTGCCCTTGATGCGTGCCACCCGGTTGGGGTGGAAAAGGCGACGTGTAGCCGCCCGGTCGAGCAGGGCAATCGTATCGCGGAGGCGGACCGCACCGTCCTCGGCGCTTTCGGCCGCGCGAACGGCCTTGATGGCACTGCGAATGCGACCGCGTTCAGCCCGATTCTTGAGCCGGGCCCCGGCGCTCAGCTCCATTCGCTTCTTGGCACTCTTGATATTCGGCATTGCTTCGCTCTTTGGAGCGGTTTCTATCGGGAATTCGTGAGCACGGAAAGCTAGATGAGAGGACGGATGGGATCAACGGGTAGGGGTCCTGAGCGGGTCGAGGTAGTTTAGTCGGCTATGAATGCCATCCTGCTCATCTCCGTTCTGCTCTTCTCGATCGTCGTGCACGAGGTCGCGCACGCGTGGCAGGCGCGCCGGGAAGGAGACGACACCGCAGACAAATTGGGGCGCATCACCCTCAACCCTCTGCCGCACCTCGACCTGATGGGCTCGCTCATCGTGCCGGCCTTCCTCTACTACTCTGGCACGGGATTCCTATTCGGCTGGGCCAAGCCCGTACCCGTCAATCCAGCGAACTACCGGGACTACGTCGCCGGCGATATTCGGGTCTCCATGGCCGGAATCGTGTCGAACCTGGTGTTGGCGGTGATCGCCACGATTCTGATGGCGATCATCTTGAAGGTAGCGACCGTATTCAGTGGTCTGGCTGGCGTTTTGACCCCGGTACTCGTAGCGCTCAACTATGCGGTGTTCATCAACCTCATTCTGGCGTTCTTCAACCTGATCCCGATACCGCCGCTCGACGGCTCCCACGTGATGGCGCACCTGTTGCCCCCGGAGTTGGCGATGCGATATCGGCACTTCGGCCAGTACGGGGTGCTCGCGCTCATGGGGATCATGTACTTCATCCCAGGTGCGTTTTCCGTCGTACTGGCGCCTGTTCTGTTCCTGCAGGGGCTCGCCGACTGGTTCATCCGACTGTGGATCTGACCCTCCAGGAGCGCGCTCCGCAGCGCGAGGGTTTCCTGCTCGTCGACATCGAGCGCTTCCAGGGCCCGCTCGACCTGCTGCTGCATCTGATCCGAACGCAGGACATCGAGGTCTTCGACATTCCGATCGCGAAGATCACCGACCAGTTCCTAAAGGCGATACAGGGGCTCGATTCCCACGACCTGGACGGGGCGGGGGAGTTCCTCGAGATGGCGGCGACGCTGATCCACATCAAGGCTCAGATGCTGCTGCCACGTCCCATGGACGAGGACGGACTCGATCCACGGGCTGAACTCGTGAGACGGCTACTCGAGTACGAGCAGATCAGGGAAATCTCCCAGAGATTGCGAGCGGCTGAGGCTGACCGGAGTCGAAGGCACGGTAAAGGGTACATCCCGCCACGGCCCAGACGCGCGACCACCGAGCTGCCGCTCGAGACCACATGGGACGAGGTTTTCGCCGCGGCGCTTCTGGTCGAGATGCCCGTTCCGCAACTGCGTGAACATCGGGTAACGACCCGCACGGTGACGATGGAGGAAAAGTCCATCCTGATCCTGGACGCGCTAAAGTCGAGCACCCGGGTGGAGTTCGGCCGGCTGGTGGATGGGTTCAAGGAACGTTCTCACGGCGTAATGACCTTTCTTGCCGGCCTCGAACTGACCCGGCGGCGCATGCTGTTCCTGAGACAGACCCGACCGTTTTCCGAGTTGTGGATCTACCGACGAGACGACGAGGCCACCGACGAGGTAGGCCCGAACATCGATGAGGATCAAGGAGTCGACGTTTGAACGCGCACCAGATCGTGGAGGCCGTCCTGTTCGCGTCCGACGCGCCGCTCACGGCGGACGAGATCGCCAGGGCCGATGAGTCGCTGGACGAGGACCGGGTCGAGGACGCACTACAGCTTCTACGGGCCGAATACGACGATGCCGGCCGGTCGTTCGAGATCAGCGAGCTGGCCGAGGGATATCAGATCCTGACCCGGCCTGAATACGCCCCTTATCTAGAACGCTTCGACAATGTGCCGAGGCCGTCACGTCTGTCCGGTCCGGCGGTGGAGACGCTTGCGATCATCGCGTACAGGCAGCCGATCGGTCGGTTGGAGATCGAATACATCCGAGGGGTGGGCGCTTCCGGGGTCGTTCGCACGCTGCAGGATCGGCGTCTGATTGACGTCGTCGGTCGCGCGGAGGGATTGGGTCGACCACTCCTGTACGGTACCACGCAACACTTCCTCGAGCACTTCGGCTTCCGGTCTCTCGAGGGGCTCCCCCGGCCGGAGGAGCTCCCGGTGATTCTTCGGGAAAGGGTGTCATTGGAGCCGGAGTCGGAGCCCGATCCGCAGCTGGAGCTGGAGTCGGAGGTCGCCGCGGAGGCCGAGGACCGAACCTCCGTGGATGATGCGACGGCGGAGCCCGAAGGCGATATGCCTGACGGCGACCCGGACTCGGACCCCGTCGACGAAGAGGATGACGCGGAGGCTGAGCCGGAGCCGGATCCCGAACGCTCAGACTCCGTCTAACTTTCCGATGTCCGACGGAATCCGCCTCCAGAAGATGATCTCACAGTCGGGTCGGGCCTCCCGCCGAGAGGCCGAGCGGCTCATGCTCGCAGGGCGCGTGACCGTAAACGGAACGGTCGTTACGGAGCTAGGCACCCGAGTGCGTCCGGGTAAGGACCGAGTTGAACTCGACGGGACTCCTGTCGGGGTCTCGAAGGACCGGTGGCTCGCATTCCACAAGCCACCCGGGGCGCTCACGACGCGAAGTGACCCGCATGGGGGGCGTACGATCTACGACCTCCTGCCCGACGACGCTTCGGGGCTGCGCTATGTCGGCCGACTCGATCGCGACGCGGAGGGGTTGCTCCTTCTGACCAACGACGGCGACCTCGCGAACGCCCTCCAGCATCCATCCAACGAGGTGGATCGGGAGTACTGGCTCGAGGTTGCGGGCACGGTATCCAGGGACACCGTTCGCCGGATACTCGCAGGGGTCGTGTTGGAGGACGGCCCCGCGCGCCCACGCCAGGCAAGACTCCTCGAGGCCGGCGCGGTACGGTCGACGCTCACGCTGGTCCTGACGGAGGGACGAAAGCGCGAGGTGAGAAGGTTGATGAGCGAAGTCGGACATCCGGTGCTGCGACTCCGGCGGGTTCGGTTCGGGCCTATCAAGCTGGGAAAACTGGCGATCGGGACGTCGAGGTCGCTTTCGACGTCCGAGGTTGAAGGCTTGGCGCGGCTCGTCTCGACGCGTTAGTGGAAGGACGACCGCGCCTTCCAGAGTTCTCGGTGGAAGAGCAACAGAACGGTGTAGATCTCCAGGCGCCCGACGAGCATCAGGAAGGTAAGCACGCCCAACGCAGGGCCTGACAACCCTCCGTAATTTGCCGTCGGACCCAGTGCACCGAACGCTGGCCCCACGTTCCCGACGCTCGCGATGCTGCCGCCGATCGCCGTCAATGGGTCGACCCCGGTCACGCCGAGCGCTATCGCGCCGAGGAGGCATAGCAGTAGGTAGAGGATCACGAAGCCGACGACCCTGGCGCCCACCTCTGCTTTCACCGGCTTGCCACCGATTCTGGAGACGAGAATCGCACGTGGATGGAGGTGCTTCCGCACTTCGTTCGCGGTCTGCTTGAGCAGGAGCATGACGCGCATTGCCTTGATGCCCCCGCTCGTGCTTCCCGCCATTCCTCCTACGAAGAAGAGCGAGAACAGCACCATCTGTGCGCCCGGAACCCATAGGCCGTAGTCCGCACTCACGTAGCCCGTCGTCGTCGTGATCGCGACCGCCTGAAACAG
>JBDGVT010000269.1:0-3599 GCA_039585495.1 Gemmatimonadota bacterium
TCCTCTCCGTGACGCAGGGCACGCCGCTCGGCGTTCGAGACGATGGTCTCCATGACCGTGATCGGCATTCGCTGGCTGACGCCGGATCGTTGATCCACACGCTTGTCGTTGCGGGCGAGGAAGGCGAGTCGTTCGACGGTCTCCTCGAGGAAGTCCGGGACCTCCACGCAGGTGTCGGCCCGTGCGATCCAAGCTTCCTGCCGCGTGATGTCGATGCCGGTCTCGAGCTCCTCCGGGTAGTGCGTCCTGATTTCCGCGCCGATCCGGTCTTTGAGCGGCGTGATGATCTTGCCTCGGGCCGTGTAGTCTTCCGGGTTGGCGGTGAAGACCATGAGGACGTCCAGCGCGAGTCGGATCGGATAGCCCTTCACCTGAACATCCCCCTCCTGGAGAATGTTGAAGAGCCCGACCTGGATTTTGCCCGCGAGGTCCGGCAGCTCGTTGATTGCGAAGATGCCTCGGTTGGTCCGGGGCAGCAGCCCATAGTGAATGGTGAGCTCGTCGGCCAGGATGTGGCCGCCCCGCGCCGCCTTGATCGGATCCACGTCGCCGATCATGTCTCCAATGGTCACGTCGGGTGTCGCGAGCTTCTCGACGTAGCGGGCGTCCCGGGTGATCCAGTCGATCGGGGCATCATCGCCATGCTCGGCGAGGAGCTCCCGACCGTACTTCGACAGGGGCATCAGGGGGTCGTCGTTCACTTCGCTCCCTGCGAGAATCGGTACCTCGTCGTCGAGAAGACTCGACAGCTGACGGAGAATTCGACTCTTTGCCTGACCTCGGAGACCGAGAAGGATGAAGTCGTGTCTCGCCAGGAGTGCGTTGACGATCTGAGGAACGACGGAGTCTTCGTACCCCTGCACCCCGGGAAACAACGGGTCCCCGGCCTTGAGCTTCCGCACGAGGTTCGCGCGCATTTCTTCTTTGACCGGACGGCTCTCGTAG
The DNA here is from genome assembly GCA_039585495.1 of Gemmatimonadota bacterium. GTDB lineage: Bacteria > Gemmatimonadota > Gemmatimonadetes > Longimicrobiales > Gaopeijiaceae > UBA2589. The sequence goes on from JBDGVT010000269.1 coordinate 946, forward strand.
CCGCTTGCCTTCAGTGCACCTAGGGTCGCGGGGTGTGACTGGCTCATACGCGGGGTCTGGAGAGAGGGTCGGTTCTGAGAGAGGACGGGATTCGGCAAGGGTAGAGGCCGTCACCCGACTTCGCGATCTTTGGGGTCGAATCGATACACGCGCCGTCCGGCGCGGGTCCAGCAAATCGGCAACATCGGAGTCACTATGACCGAGGGCACGAGCGTCCTCAAGGGGTCCGTCCGTCCTGGCGACGAACGACCTGCGCTTCCGCGCGATCGCTTCATCGTCGAGGATCAGCCCGATGCCGAGGCGATTCCCATGGATGTCGTCTTCGTCGGGGGTGGCCCAGCCGGCCTGGCCGGTGCCATCGAGCTCGCTCGCCTGGTGAAGAAGGACAACGAAGCCGGTGGCGGGCTGGGTGAGATCGAGATCGGCGTGCTGGAGAAGGCGGGACAGCTCGGCGAGCACAACCTATCGGGGGCGGTGGTGAACCCGAGCGCCTTCCGGGAGCTGTTTCCCGAGATGTCGATGGAGGACTTCCCGCTTCGTCGGCAGGTCACGAAGGAGGCCGTGTATGTCATGACCGGGTCGAGCTCGTATCGGATCCCGACGCCACCGACCATGAAGAACCACGGCAACTACATCGCTTCGATCTGCGAGATCGTTCGCTGGCTTGGAGAACAAGCCGAGGGCCTCGGCGTGAACGTCTTCCCCGGCTTTCCGGTCGACTCTCTGCTCGTCGAGGGCAACAACGTAATCGGCGTCCGCACGACGCCGTCGGGGCTCGATCGCGACGGACAGCCCGCCGGCTCCGACGCGATGCCAGCTGTGGACCTGACCGCCAGGGCGACGGTTTTGGCCGAGGGCACGCGGGGACCGCTGTCGCAGGCGTGGCTCGATTGGCAGTCCGTCACATCCGAGAACCCCCAGCTCTTCGCGCTGGGCGTGAAGGAACTCTGGGAGGTGAAGCAGCCTCTCGATCGGGTGATCCATACCATGGGGTGGCCGCTTCCGAACGACGCCTTCGGTGGCAGCTTCATGTATCCGATGGCGGACAACCTGGTTGCGATCGGCCTGGTCGTCGGGCTGGACTACGGTGACGCTCGTTTCGACGTGCACGAGGCGCTCCAACGCATGAAGCTCCATCCGTTGTTCCGGCCCTATCTGGAGGGCGGCGAGATGGTCGAGTGGGGAGCCAAGACGATCCCGGAAGGTGGGTACTACTCGGTCCCGAAGCGTCGACACGGCGACGGCCTGATCATCGTCGGCGATGCGGCGGGATACGTGGAGGTCTCCTCGCTGAAGGGGATTCACTATGCCATGCACTCGGGGATCATGGCGGCTCGCCAGATCTTCGAAGCACTGAAGAAGGACGACACTTCGGCGGACGCGCTTGCCGGATACACGGCGGCCGTCGACGGGAGCGTCATCATGAAGGACCTTCGGGCGCGAAGGAACATGCGCCTCGCCTTCAAGAGTGGTTTCTTCAAGGGCGGCGCGAAGGCCGGTCTCATGACGGTCACGAAGGGCGGCTTTCCCGGCGGTAAGATCTCGGTCGAGGAGGACGCGGCCGATGCCAAGGCCCTCCACGCGGCACCCGAGCCGTTCGTGCCCGACGGCAAGATCACCTTTTCCAAGGTCGACGCGGTCTACAAGTCGGGGAACCAGACCCGTGACGACATCCCCTCACATCTCATTGTCGGTGAGGACGTCAGTGCCGAGGCGGCGGAGCTATACACCCACCTATGCCCGGCGGGCGTTTACGAAAGCGACGACGGAAAACTCGTGGTGAACGCACCGAACTGCGTCGACTGCAAGGCGACCGACGTTCTGGGTCCGAGGTGGAGCCCCCGCGAGGGCGGAAGTGGTCCGGCCTACAGGCAGATGTAGGGCTTTACGGCGCCGTCGACCCGCCGGCGTGCGCCGATTGCAGGAACGCGAGGCGATCAGTTTCCGCCGGCATCCCACTCGAGGACAGCTCCACCAGGGAGTTCGATGCGGGCGCCGAGTTGAAGCATGAGCGGAGCCGTGTCCATGTAGTCTGCAGCGCGCAGGATCCTCCCATCCACGATCTCCAGGATCGTCACGCCGTTCAGGACGACCTCTCGTCCCGTTCCCTCCAGGACGAGGTCCCCCATCGGCCGCCGTTGCACGGCGGAGAAGGTCCACTCCGCGACCGCGCCGGACTCACTCACGTGCACGAGTCCCGCGTTCATGTAGATGTCGTCACCCCACTCGTGGACACCGGTGATGTACGCCACGATTTCCTGAAGGCCTTCGTACGTGGTCTGGTTGGGGAAGTCGTCGTAGGTCGCTTCAGGCCAGAAGATCTCGGAAATGAGCGATGTGTCCGCCGACGCCCAGGCAGAGATCAACGCTTGCACCGTGAACTCGTTCTGCTCGAGCGTGGGGTTGGTTTCTTGCCCCGGAGGCTGGCAGCTGGCCAAGGTGAAGGCCACCACGGAAAGGAACAGGAACGGTCGCATGGTCGCCTCGTCTGCCGTTCGTGGGGGTCGGTCGACCGTCCCGGCCGGCCGAACCTGAGTGAGAGAAACTAACAGATGCGCTGACGGTTCCCGGCTTCACCCGGACGGCGCGTAGTTCCCCATGTTCACGTGCGAGATCCGGTATCCGGTAGTGGTACGCAGGACCACCATCGTGAG
>JBDGVT010000270.1:0-5199 GCA_039585495.1 Gemmatimonadota bacterium
GCATATCGCCGACTCAGGGACTTCTCGGAGGGTGCGCTGCGTGCCTCCGAGGAGGAGCGTCAACGGATCGCCCGTGAACTGCACGATGACACTGCGCAGCGGCTGGCCACCCTGATCTTGCGAGTCCGGATGCTCGCCGAGGAATCCGACGGTTTGAGTCGGGCTCGACTTCTTGAAGAGGTTCGGGCTGAGATCATCGAAGCCGCAGATGGGGTCAAAAGGATGTCGAGGGGTCTGCGACCGCCCGAACTCGAGGAACTGGGCCTCGAGCTCGCAGTGCGTGCTCATGCGCGAACCTTGCTGGAGTCCGGGGTATTCCGTGTCGATACGGATCTGGGCCCCGTGGACGATCATCTCGACGTCACTTCGAAGCTGGCGGTGTACCGGATCATACAGGAAGCGATCTCCAACGCCCGCCGTCACTCTGGGGCAGACCGAGCGATGGTGCGTTTGGGGGTCGAAGACGGGTATGTGATCGCGGAGATCAGGGATGACGGAGCGGGCTTCGCGCTCGGGTCGGCGCGTGATGGAGATCGAGGGTTGGGTCTGGTCGGAATGGAAGAACGTGCGACCATGATCGGCGGGCGTATTACCGTCGACTCGGCTCACGGTGGCGGTACGAGGGTACGGGTGGAGGTTCCGGTTAACGGCAAAGAGAGCACCGATGGCTGAAACGATCAGAATTCTGCTGGTGGATGACCACGCGATGTTCAGAGCCGGCATCAAGGCCCTGATCGATGCGGAGGATCGCCTGGAGGTGGTCGGGGAGGCATCGTCCGGTGACGAGGCCGTCGATCGTGTCCGAGAGCTGAAGCCGGACATCGTCGTAATGGACCTCGCGATGCCCAGTTCCAACGGACTCGAGGCCACGCGCCGGATTTCTGCGCTGGAGCTGAACACGAGCGTCCTCGTGCTCACCGTGCACGCGGAAGAGGAGTACCTGGTTCCGGTGGTCGAAGCCGGTGCGAGCGGCTACCTCACGAAGACGAGCGCCGATACCGATCTCCTCGAGGCCATCCGTGTGGTGGCCCGGGGACAGGTGTTCCTGCCGCCCAAGGCCGCGACGCTCCTGCTGAAGCGGTACAAGGATGCCGAGGGTGAGGAGTCCGCGGGACTGAACGATCTGAGTACTCGGGAGCAGGAGGTGCTCGCACTGACCGCCGAGGGCTTCAGCTCTCGTGAGATCGGTCAGAAGCTGTTCATCAGCCCGAAGACCGTGGACACGTATCGGTCCCGGATCATGGACAAACTCGGGCTCAGTCATCGCAGCGAACTCGTCCGCTTCGCGCTCAAGGTGGGGCTGCTGAGAGAGATCTGACCGATTGACAGCGGGTTGGAGCAGGTTTAGTGTTGACTAAATCAGTGATTTAGTTTGCCCTAAAGCGATCCCTCCCATGCGTTGCACGTTCTCATGCCTGGTCTGGGCCTGCGCCCTTTCTGGATGCGGCCTCCTCACACCGGATGCACCGGCTGAAGAGGATGTGCTCGACGGAACGATCGAGGGGATGACCACCGCACAGGTACGGCAACACCTGGTGGGCGACGAGGAGTTTGCTCGACGCTTCGCAGTGGCGGACGGCCTCGGACCGGTGTTCGTGGCTGCTTCTTGTGAGCAGTGTCACGTCGGTGACGGGAAGGGCCATCCGGTCTTCAACCTGACGCGCTTCGGACGCCCGGGGTCGCCAGCGTTCGACCCGATGATCGCCTTTGGCGGTCCGCCTTTGGCGGTCCGCAGCTGCAGCACCGAGCCATTCCTGGATACCCCGTCGAGACGATTCCTTCAGAAGCGACCGGAATCTCGGTCTTCACGGCCCCGGCAGTCACCGGTCTCGGCTTCCTCGATGCGGTCGACGACCGGACCCTCATCGACCTGGCCGATCCGAACGACGCGAATGGTGACGGCATCAGCGGCCGGCTTCAGCTGCACGAGCCCAGCGCACTCATCGAAACGGCCGTCGACCTCGAACGGCGCGGCTCGCCCGATCCGACGGCCAGGGGCACCCTCGTGAGCGGACGCTACATCGGCCGCTTCGGCAAGAAGGCGCTCACCGTGAATCTCCTGCACCAGACGGTAGGTGCGTATCACGAGGACATGGGGATCACGACCGATCTGCTTCCCGAGGACATCTTCAATCCTCTGGCCGGGAGCAGGGTCTCTGACGACGCGCCGGATCCTGAGGCGTCGAGTTCGACCGTCTCCAACGTGGTGTTCTACCTCAAGACACTGCGTGCGCCGTCACGAAGGGAGAAGGACGACCCCGACGTGCGGGCAGGCGAATCGCTTTTCTCGGATGTCGGATGTGCCCAGTGCCATGTGCCGACACTCACGACCGGCCGCTCGGAGATCGAGGTCCTGGACCAGGTCGAGTTTCATCCCTTCACCGATCTGCTCCTGCACGACATGGGCCCGGACCTCGATGACGGATACACCGAAGGGCGGGCGCTGACCTCGGAGTGGCGGACGCCTCCATTGTGGGGGATTGGAATCCAGCAGGACTTTCAGGGCGGTAGCGTCTTCCTGCTCCACGACGGCCGTGCCCGGTCTCTCCGCGAGGCGATCGAACTGCACGGAGGTGAGGGCGCCGCCTCCAGGGGTGAATTCACCAGCCTGTCGCCGGATCAGCAGGAGCAGCTTCTCCGATTCCTCCGCTCGTTGTGAGGGCGGAATGAGGCGCCGCGAATTCGTGCAGAGGCTGCCCGTGGTCGCGTCGGGTGTCTTCGCCGGAGCTGCCAGCCTGTCACTCGGTGCATGCGCAGGTGTGCCCTACCTGACGCCGACGCCTCGACCCGGAGGGCTTGCCGTCGATGCCGCGACGCTCGAGGGAAGTGGGGCGGCTTTCCTCCGCGCTCCTGATTTGCCCCGGCCGATCTTTCTTCGGCTCGGCGATGACGGCGAGGCGATCGCCCTCCTCGCATCGTGCACGCACCGTGGGTGTCAGCCCGAGCCTGTCGGCGACCGCCTCGTGTGCCCGTGTCACGGCAGCGAGTTCGACCTGGGCGGTGCCGTCCTCCAGGGCCCGGCCGATCGACCTCTGACTCGGTACCCGGTCACCCGCGAAGGTGACCAGTACGTGGTGTTGCTGGAACGGGGGGGCGCTTGATGCGTCGGATCCTGATCGTCTCGTGCCTGCTCGTCGTGGCTCCGTCTGCCGCCTGGGCCCAGAACGACTCCATCATGGCACAGGACGGGATTTACGATCGACCATTCATCGGTTCCCTGTCCTCCGCCTCGATCGGCGGGTACGTGGAAGGCAACACGAATTACTTCGTGGCGGACGGTGTCTCGGACGGCTTCTCGATGGAACTGCGGCGCTTCAACATCTTCCTCTATTCCAGCATCTCGGAGCGGATTCGATTCCTGTCCGAGATCGAGTTCGAGCACGGAACCGAGGAGATCGCCCTCGAGACCGCGCTCGTGGACTTCCAATTCAACCCGGCTTTCGTGTTGCGGGGCGGTATCCTTCTGCCGCCCATCGGTTATTTCAATCAGAACCACGACAGCCCCAAGTGGGATTTCGTGGAACGCCCGCTGGTTACGACAGATGTAATCCCGTCGACTCTGTCCGAGGTCGGATTCGGCTTCCACGGGCGTGTCCCGGGGCGTTCCCTCATCTTCTCGTGGGATGCGTACGTGACGAACGGGCTCACCGACGGGGTCGTCGGGAATGAGCTGGGTCGTACCGACATCGCATCGGGCAAGAGCGGTGAGGTCTTCGCCGAGGACAACAATGGATCACCCGCCGTCTCCGGTCGACTCGCTGCGCGGGCGCCGGCCCTGGGAGAGATCGGCGTCTCCTACTACGGCGGGTACTACAACGCGTTCGAGATCGAAGGGGTCGAAGTCGACGAGCGTCGTTGGCTGGAGATCGCGGCGCTGGATTTCGGTGGATCCCTGGGCCCGGCCCAGGTGCGTGGCGAGGTCGCGTATGCCTCCGTCGACGTACCCGTCGGTATGACGGAGCTGTTCGGCGACGCCCAGTGGGGAGGCCACCTGGATGTCCTCGTGCCGGTCTGGCATCCGAGGCTGTCCGGGTACGAGCGTGCGGTCGTGACCGCGGGACTCAGGTTGGAAGTGGTGGACTACAACGTGGGGACCTTCTCCTCGACAGGAGAACCGATTCGTGACGACGTCACCGCGGTGGTGCCCACCGTGTCGTTTCGGCCCACGTCGGCGACCGTGTTCCGAGCCAACTACCGCTATCAGTGGTCGCGGGACTTCGTCGGGAATCCGACGAGCCGTCTCGCTGGCTTCCAGGTGGGCTTCGCGACCTACTTCTAGAGTGTTTGCGGGGAATATTCCCTCAAGCTCCGGTCCCCACTTCCCGACATCTGTCATGGATCTCGGAGAGCATCTTCTTCCCTGCTGTTTCTCAGGGGGTCGGAGACCCCATCGCGCCTCGTCGGATGACGACCCAGAGGCCGACGCCCAGGACGAGTAGAGCGAGTGCCCGGCGTACCCAGGGCCGCTCCTCACTCAGTCTGCGTGCGCCGAGCGCGAAGGTCGTTACGAGCGGCGCGGTACCGAGGCCGAAAGCGAGCATCGCCAATGCTCCCGTCAAAGGGTTGCCGGCCGCGATCACCAGGCCGAGCGCCGCGTAGACGAGCCCGCACGGGAGGAGACCGTTGACCGCTCCGAAGGCGAGGCGTGACGCGAGGTCGTTGCCGGCCGCGGTGGTACGAGCGAGGCGCGCCACGCCAGGCACACTGAGCGTCGGTTCTGGAACGAAGCCTGCCAGCGCGCCAGCGAACCAGACCAACAGAACCGATGACAATACCTGAGCGAGCCAGGGTGGCCCCGGCACGGAGTTTCCCGCCCATCCCGCCAACGCACCGAGCGCCACATAGGTAGCGAGCTTGCCCGCCTGCCAGCTCATGGCATGACTGAAACGACCCCCACAGGCCAGCGCGAAAGGGCCGCACATTCCGACGCAGTGAGGGCTTCCGAGGAGGCCCAACAGGGCCGCGGCTCCGAGGATCTCGATCAAGGTTGGGGAGACCGGGAAGAGAGTGACGTACGAACCCGAACGAAGGAACCGTATGGAAGAGTCGACGCTGGGGACAGTCTCGGCGAAACACGAAGTCGACTACGACATGGATATCGTGAAGATGTTCTTCACAGCCACGGTCGTGTGGGCTCTCGTTGGAATGTTGGTGGGTGTGATCATCGCCCTGCAGCTCGCCTGGTGGCCAGCGAATCTC
>JBDGVT010000271.1:0-3834 GCA_039585495.1 Gemmatimonadota bacterium
GTGGGTCGGGCACGAATTGCCACGCCCACGGCGGCAAGTTCTGACGGACCGGACACCCGGTCAGTTCGGGGTCGATCCCCGAGGCGCGAGCGAAGCGGCCACCTCCGCGAGGTGCCTGAAGAAGAACGGCGGCCGTACCTGCCGGTAGAGGCGTCCTCTCTCCCGATTCCACAGCGCCAGCGCGGCTTCGGGGCGCCCGGAGCCGAGCTCCGCCGTCATACCGGCGAAAAGGAGGTATCGGGCACGGGCCTGTGTGAGGTTCGCGTCATCCAAGAGCGAAGGGACGTGCTCGAGAATCGTCTGGCGGTCCCGGCGACCGACGGCTTGGAGGAGCGCAAGCCACTGCCGCCCGACGTCATCGAGCTCTTCGACGCAGGAGTCTCCAGTCCGGTCCAGATGCGTTCGAGCTCGACCGGCGTCAGATCGGCGATGACAGCGATACCGATCGCATACAGGGCGCTCAGCGCTTCCGCTTCGGATGGTGCGATGGAGCATTCGTGCCGAAGACTCCACGCGTCGCCCCGCAGGGTGGCGAGCGTTCTTTCGGCCTCTGCCGTCGTGTCTTGAAGAGCGGCCACCTGGTCCCGGAACTCCTGTGCGGTGTGGGTGCGGCTCGTGTAGAAGAAGGCTGGCGTCGTGGTCACCTCGCTGTGGGTCCAAGCTCTTCTCGTGAGCCCGAGCAGCTCCATCACCGGGAGTGGCTGGAGGTAGAGGTGGAGGAGCTCTTCGGCGGAAGCACCCACGAAGTTGGCCTGGGCCGCGCTCTGCTCCACGAAGGGACGAAACTCAGAGTTCACCGGTGCGGCGACCAGGTCGATGGCCGGGCGGAAGACCGTTTCGTCTCCGGTGAAGCGGATGGCCAGGTCCTGCTCGTTCAGGATGTCTACCGCGCGTAAGTCTTCCGTCAGCTTCGGGAGCGCAAGGGTGGCCTCGTCAGGAACAGGTAGTGGTGCACTCAACGAGGCCGCGACGAGCATGTCCCCACCCGTTCCCGAGTACACCGCGAAATGGGGGAAGACCGAAGCCATCGCTCCGAGAATGGACGTGACGACGCGGGGGTCCGCTCCGATGAGCTCCACCCACTGGACGAACACCCCGTCGTCCGCCAACCGACGCGCTGCCGCCCGGTAGAACTCGAGCGAGTACAGGCTGGCTGCGCCGTCCACCCAACTGTTTGACGGCTGGGTCACGATGATGTCGAAGGGCGGCCCCGAGCGGGCGAAGAACCGGCGTGCATCATCCCGCACGATACGACTGCGCGGGTCCGAAAGCGCCCGTCGGTTCCTCGGGAGAAAGCCGGGTGCGGCCGCAACGACCATAGGCTCGATCTCAATGGTCGTGACCTGATCGATTGTCGGCGACCCCAACAGGACGTGCGTAGTGAGTCCCGACCCGAGCCCTACATTGGCGGCAGAGCGCGCCTCCGGTTTCAGTGCCAGCGGAAGCACACCCAACAACGTGGATACGGTTTCGTCGGACGTGGCGTGCGATGCCTCACCGGCAGCGACCGAGGCGGACGGCTTCCCGTTGGTGCGGAGCGTGAGCACACCCTGGGGATCACGGACGAGGGCGACGCTTGCGGTCGGACCGTCGCCGTGCGCAACGACCTCGCGGCGTGAGGTCTCGGCAAGGTCCACACCCCTGCTGAACACCCCCGAGGCGAGGAGGAGTGGATCCAGCCAGCTGACAGAGAGTACCGCGACGGTGGCCGCGCAAAGTGCGACCGATGCGACGCCCCACCGGATCTGCGATACGCCCGTGGTCGCGGCAAGCAAGACTGCCGTACCCACGGCGATGTCCAGTAAGGCAGCCGTACCCAGCGTCCACTTCAGGCCCAGCAGGGGCAGCCCCAAGTGGATCGCCACGAGCGCCCCGACGACCGCCCCCACCGTGTTGAACGAGTACGCGCGTCCGATGGCTCGTTCACCCCACCCCGACCGCATGAGGAGAACCGTGACGAGCGGAAGCGTCATGCCCGCGAGCAGCGTTGCGGGGAGCATGACGGTGAGGGCCATACCGTAGCTGGCCAGGTTGAAGAGTTGATATCCGTCGACGCTCTGCTCCAACGACGAAGTGAGGCTCTGCATGACGCCGAAGAGGCGCACGTACAGTGGGAGCGTGGCCACCGCCAGGAGGCCCATCAGCACCTGGATCAATCCCAATGACGTGGCGGGGTCTTTCAGCTCGTCGATCCGCGATCGGATCCAGAGGCCTCCGAAGGCCAGGCCAATCAGGAACGCGCTGAGCATGAGCTCGAAGGCGTGCGTCGTGCTCCCCAAGAGCATGCTCAGCATGCGAATCCAAACGATCTCGTAGGCGAGCGATGCGAGGCCTGTGAACGTGGCCACCGCCACGAGGAGCCCCACTGGCACCGAACGTCTTAGCCTGGGCCGGGTGGTATCCGTCGTGAGTCCGGGCGCTTCCGGCGGGGGTGCCCCCGGCGCGTCGGCGTGCGTCGAATACCGCCACGCCATTCGGGCCACGACGAGATTGATCGCGCCCCCGAAGAGCATGGTTCCCGGCAGCCCCACCATCCCCACCAGGAGGAAGCCTGCGGAGAGGACACCGACCGCCCCTCCGAGCGTGTTCGCGAAGTAGAGGACCGCCACAGATGCGCCAGGCTCGGCCGGCCGCCGTCGAGCCATCGCGCCCGTCATGAGCGGGAACGTCATTCCGAGGAGCACCGACTGCCCAAGGACGAGGAGGACGGCCAGGGCCCAAGGTGCGACTTGGGTGACAACGGCGGAGTCCGTCGAAGGGATCACGCGGTCGAAGAGCAGCCCCGAGGTCACCATGAAGACTGGGTGGAACACGAACGCCAGGATTCCGAGCGCAGCCTCGGCCCACGCATACCGTCGGAGGAGGTTGCCCCAACCGTCGGTTCGACGGCTCACCCACCACGCACCGAGCCCCATCCCGCCGAGGAACACGGCCAGCACGAGGCTCTGGGCCACCGCAGCGCTCCCCACCAGCATGCGCAGGTACTGGGCCCACAGAGTCTCATAGACCAGCCCGGAGAAGCCCGACGCCGCGAACATCACGACGAGCGTGGAAGACGACCCGGAAAGCGAAGCACCGGTCCGCGCCTCCTCGATCACTACGGTGCCTCCAACATGTTCGCTGATAAGCAGTTACCGGTCATGGTGTGGGGCTATTCCCGACAGGTGAAGGTGGGTGTTTCCCGGCGGTCCGCGCGGATCCCGACCAATCTCCCGCACGGTCGCACCAGCTCATATTACAGGGGAGAAATGCGGCCACTCCTGCCCAAGAAAGTGTCATGCGGGATGAGACAATCCTAGCCCTGTGTGTACTGACCGCGAGCGCAGCAGGTTACGGGCCACCGGAGCGTCTACTGGCTCAATCAGAGCCATCGGCTGCGGAAGTGATCGATCGGGTGCTGCAGGCCTACGGAGGCCTCCCGGCCCTTCGATCCGTCGAATCCTATCGCCAGGAAGGCATGCTGGTCGCCTCCAGAGATGGGGCGCACGGCAGGGTCTACCGGGTTTCGAGGGGGGCCGCGAGGCTCAGCGTCCTGGTGGATTATCCCGGTCGCTCGGAGATCCGGCTCCTCGAGGACGGCTCGGCATGGCGGGGTGTCGACATCGAGTCCCTCGCGGATGTGGAGGGCCCATTGCGCGGTGCGATGGTCCTTCAGGGTGCGCGTGCGAATCTGCCCTGGCTCCTGGACGACTTCCGCGATGCGACGACCCTCGAAGGAGCCACCGAGGGACGCACAGCACTCGTAGTTCGTATAGCGGATGACCTCATCCTCAGAGTCTTCGTCGACGATGAGACGGGCCACATCGTGCGGTCCGAATCGGAACTCGAGTCCCT
>JBDGVT010000272.1:0-3558 GCA_039585495.1 Gemmatimonadota bacterium
ACCAGTAATCCGCAGTCGATGATCGACGCGACCATGCCTGGTGAGACCGAGTCCATCACCTTCGTCGCGGACGCCGCCGGGAACTACTCCATGGTCTGCTACATCGCCGGACACTCGGCGGTGGGCATGTGGCTGTTCTTCAACGTCTCGGCCGACGGAGAGGCGGGCGTACAGGGCCTCTAAGGCTTCGACGCACCCGTTCGTGCAAAGAGCGCCGCCCTTCGGGGCGGCGCTCTTTTTCGTTCTGAGGCGGACCGGGGTCGTCAAACCTGCTCGGCTTGCTCTCCCGTATCCTCCATCGTCGGGCCACGAAGGTGGACCGGTGCCTTGGTCGACCCCGCGCGGAGATTGATCATCTCGACGAAGACCGAGAAGCCCATGGCGAAGTAGATGTATCCCTTCGGTATGTGCTGCCCCATGCCGTCGGCGACGAGCGACATGCCGATGAGCAGGAGGAAGGAAAGTGCCAGCACCTTCACGGTCGGATGGCGACTGACGAACGAACTGACGCTTTCAGCCGACACGATCATGAAGAAGCCGGCGATGAGCACCGCAAGGACCATTACGGGGAGGTGGTCGGCCACCCCCACCGCGGTGATCACCGAGTCGAGCGAGAAGACGATGTCGAGCAGCGCGATCTGAATGATCACCGCGGTGAATGACGCGACCTTCCTCGCCTGGGGGTCGTGCTCGTCACCCTCGAGCTTGTGATGGATCTCCCGCGTCGACTTGAAGAGCAGGAACATCCCGCCGCCGATGAGAATCAAGTCCCGCCCTGACACCGCGTGGTCAAACAGGGTGAACAGCGTGTCGGTGAGTCGCATGATCCAGACGATCGAAAACAGCAACAGGATTCTCGTCGTGATCGCGATCGTGAGGCCCACCCGGCGGGCCCTGGCTCTCGAGCCCTCCTCGACCCGATCCGCGAGGATGGCGACGAAGACGATGTTGTCGATGCCTAGAACGATCTCGAGCACCGTCAGAGTGAAGAGCGAGATCCAGGCTTCGGGGCTGGCGATCCAGTCCAGCATAGGGGGGGCGGGAAAGGGTGAGCGGGGACGTGAGCGGACGATCGTCGGGCCGATAAGGTACCGTGTCGGCTGGCTCGAACCAAAGCCCCGAGCCAGCAGCACGCAGATCCTGGAAAACGTGTTCCGTCCGAAACCCCCCTCTTGGCAGTCGCGTAGGGCCGAACGTGGAGGGAACTGGGGGCGGACGGATGATCACGACGCTGCAGGACATCAAATACGGACTTCGCATGATGGCGCGCACGCCGGTCGTGTCGCTGGTGGCGGTGATGTCCCTCTCCCTGGGCATTGCGGGGGTCGCCTCGGTCCTTTCCCTGGCGAACTCCTTTCTCTACGAGCCGCTCCCGTACGAGAACCAGGACGAACTCGTCCTGTTTCGATCTCTCCGGACGGGCCAGGGAATCGAAATGGCCGGCGGGGTTTCGGTGCCCAACTTCCGGGACTACGAAGAGGGTAGCCAACGCCTCGAATCCTCGATGCTGTACATGATCGAAGAGGTGAACCTGACGGGCCTCGATGTACCGGAGCAGCTCTCGGTCGTGATCGCGACGCCAGGCCTGTTCGAAGTGCTGGGCGTCCAACCTGGTTTCGGAAGGAATTTCCGATCCGAAGAGGGCGCAGAGGGGTCGGGAAACGTCCTCATTCTGGAGTACGACTACTGGCAGAGGCGCTTCCTGGGCGATCGCGACGTGCTCGGACGGGTGGTTACGCTCGACGGCACACCGCATACGGTCATCGGCGTCATGCCCGAAGACTTCGACATCATCCCGGCGAACGTCCACGCCTTCAGGCCGTCCGACTTCGCAGACCAAGTCGAGAACCGGGCGACCCGTGGCTTCCTCGCCTTTGCCCGGCTGAAGGACGGCGCTTCAGTCGAGCAGGTGCAGGCCGAGGTCGACGCCGTCCATGCACGGCTCGTGACGGAGTTTCCGGAAACGAACCGCGGGACCGAAGTGGTCGTGCAGTCTGCGCGGGAGTTCTTTCCGGGGCCGACCGACCGCCAGTTGGTCAAGATCCTGATGGCTGTGACCCTGTTCGGATTGCTCATCGCGTGCGCGAACGTCGCCAATCTCCTGCTCGGCCGAGCCGAGGAGAGGCAGAAGGAAATCGCGGTGAGGACGGCGATGGGGGCGGGTCGAGCGCGGATCATTCGCCAGCTGCTCACGGAGAGCGTGCTCATGGCCGGCTCGGCGGCGGCCGTCGGGGCCCTGCTCGCCAGATGGGTCGTTCAATGGATGAGAGGTGCCATGCCCGCGCAGATGCCGGAGGCGGTCTTTCCGTCGCTCGAGCCGGAGGTGCTGGGGGTGACGTTGTTCGTTTCACTTCTGGCAGGTGTCGCCTTTGGCCTTGCGCCGGCACTCCACTCCGCTCGGGGAGACCTCCGCGAATCGCTGGGCAACGGTGCGCGTGGAGGCACGGCAGGCCGCCGCCGGAAGCGTCTGCGAAATTCGTTCGTGGTCGGGGAGGTAGCGGTGGCGCTCGCCCTCCTGACCGGCTCGGGCTTCCTGATTCAGGCGTTCCAGCAACTGGCGAACGCGGACCCCGGGTTCGAAGCGACGGGTCTCCTGACCTTCCAGCTCTCGGCGCTCGACGATCGATACGAGGATGATGAGTCGGTCGCCGCGTTCCAGGGTGAAGTTCTGAGGGTCCTCGCCGAGATTCCACGGGTCGATGGTGTTGCGGTCATGTCGAGCTTGCCGCGCGCCATGAGCGGCTCCCGGACCCGCTACACGGTGGATGGCCGTGAAGCCCTCGATCCGATCGATCAGCCTACGGCTGGACTCCAGGTCGTGAACGCCGGCTACTTCGAGACGATGAGTATTCCGCTCAGGAGCGGACGACTCTTCACGGAGGCCGACCAGTTCGGCAGCGAACCCGTCGCGCTCGTCAGTGAATCGTTCGGGACGAGGGAATTCGGTGGGGAGGACCCCATCGACCGCCAAATCACTGTGGCCGGCAGCTCGCGGCGTATTGTCGGTGTGGTTCCGACGATCCTGCAGGAGCGCATGAGGATTGCCGGCCGGGCCGGTGAGCAGATCTACCTCCCCGCGTCGCAGGCGGCCCTCCGCTCAGCGATGTTCGCCGTGCGCACCACGGACGACCCTAGTGCGCTCGCGGACGAGGTGCGACAAGCAGTGTGGTCCGTGGAGTCGGATCAGCCGGTGGCGAACCTGCAGACGCTCCAGGCTGCGATCGACGAGTCGCTGGCCGGTCCGCAGTCCCTCGCGCTCTTCCTGTCGTTGATGGGTGGGATGGCGCTGGCGCTGGCTGCGATGGGGATCTACGGCGTCATGTCTCACTCCGTGATGCAGCAGCAACGCGACATCGGAGTTCGCATGGCGCTTGGGGCGGGTCGTGGGACCGTCGTCGGCCTGATCGCGCGGTCGGGACTGAGTCTGGTAGGAGTCGGAGTCGTTGCCGGGCTGCCGCTCTCGTTCCTGATGTACCGGGGTACGATGACAGGTATGGGTCTGTTCGAGGCCGAGGTGGGCTTCAGGTATCCACTTGCCCTGGCTGGCGCGCTCATCGC
>JBDGVT010000273.1:0-3518 GCA_039585495.1 Gemmatimonadota bacterium
CGTTCGACGACCGATCTAGTTCAACGAATCCAGGATCTGAAATGAGTGAGCGTCATGATGGTCGCCGACCCGATCAGGGGCGGGCGATCACGATCGAGACCGGGGTCGCGCCCTACGCGGAAGGGTCGTGTCTGATCGCGACCGGTAATACGCGGATACTCTGCACCGCGTCGGTGGTGGAAGGCGTGCCGCCGTGGCGCGAACGCAGTGGAGCGGGTTGGGTCACCGCGGAGTACGCCATGCTCCCGCGCGCGACCCACACGCGCACGAGGCGTGAGCGGAATGGAGCCAAGGGCCGCACTCAGGAGATCCAGCGCTTGATCGGCCGATCGCTGCGTTCGGTCACCGACATGAGCCTGATGGGTCAGAACACGGTTACCGTCGACTGCGATGTACTCCAGGCGGACGGCGGTACACGGACCGCATCGATCACCGGGGCCTGCGTGGCGCTGGCGCTCGCATCGGACTGGATGCTGCAGGAGGGTCTGATCGAACGCAGTGCCATGCGGGAGAAGGTCGCGGCGGTGAGCGTCGGGCTGGTCGACGGCGTTGCTTGTCTCGATCTCGATTATCGCGAGGACTCAAGTGCCCAGGTCGACATGAACGTCGTCGCCACGGAGAGCGGCGGTCTGGTAGAGGTGCAGGGCACAGCCGAGGGCGATCCTTTCCCGCGTCGAGATCTCGATGCGCTGTTGGACCTGGCCATGTCAGGCATCGAGACGTTGCTCGCCGCACAGGCGAACACGCTAGCCGCTGGCTGAACGCGGGTCGCATACCATGGAACTCCTCATCGCGACCCGCAGCGCGGGCAAGATTCGTGAGATCCGCCGGATTCTCGGTGAGGTTCCCGGGCTCGTCGTTCGGGATCTCGACGAGGTAGGCGTCGCCTATGATCCTGCTGAAGAAGGACTCGAGCCATACGACACGTTCGAGGAGAATGCGACGTCCAAGGCGCGTTACTTCTTCGAGCGATCGGGCCTCGCGACGGTTGCGGATGACTCGGGAATCGAAGTCGAAGCACTGGGTGGCGCGCCTGGCGTTCGCTCGAAGCGCTTCGCAGACGACGCGGAGCTTGAAGGGGGGGGTGACCTCGCGGGGCAGGCGCTGGACGACGCCAACAACCGGCACCTGCTGGACCGACTGAAGGATGTCCCTCCCGAAGATCGGACGGCCCGCTACGTCTGCGTCGCGGCACTGGTACGGGACGGCGGGCAGCCTCTGTTGGTCCGAGGAGAGGCGCCCGGACTCGTCGTCGACACGGCCGCCGGCTCGGGTGGCTTCGGGTACGATCCGTTCATCTACGACCCCGACCTCGGGAAGACCTTCGCAGAGATGTCCGGGGCGGAGAAGGACGGACGCAGCCATCGGGGCAGGGCGTTTCGCCAACTCGTGAAGGAGTTGAAACAGCGTGGCGCGTGACCCGAGAATCGTGCCGATGGAGATCGGCCCCACCGAGGACGAGAGCCGGCTCCGCATCATCTGGAAAGACGGCGTCTCGTCGGAGTATGTCCCACGCTATCTGAGGCTTCTCTGTCCCTGCGCGGGCTGCGTCGACGAGATGACCGGCGTCCGCACGCTCACGGCTGCCATGATCGATGACCATGTGTATCCGACAGCGATCCACTACGTCGGCAGATACGCGATTCAGTGCGTGTGGAGTGACGGGCACTCCACGGGCATCTACACCTTCGAGTACCTCCGCAAGATCTGGGAAGACGGGGACGAGACGGACTAGGCCAGTCCGACCCGCTACCGCTGGGCGTGCCAGGCTGCCAGGATCTGGTCCTGAACCTCGGGCGGCGCGCCACCCCTCCATCCGTAGTCTTCGACGTAACCCGCGGTGCTCACGGTGATGTACTCCTCGTGCATGGCGCGGACGGTCTCGGCGAACGGAAGGTACGTGAGGCCCGATGCCATCGAAGCGTCGTTGTTGACCTGCATGAAGGCTCGGTTCTCTCGCGTCGCCCATGGGCTGTACCTACCCGCGATTGATTGTCCGTCGACGGGATTCGCAGCAAGGAAGTCCTCGCTCACCCATGTGAACGACCGAGGCGTGTTGGAGGCGGCACCGAGTCCGTGCACCATCTCGGCATGGGTCATGTCGTGGGCGGGCCCCACGCCGTTGTACCGGCCGGCCGTGCCGTCTTCCATGAGCCGAACGATCCAGTCGCTGAGGTCCCGGGTGTCGATGTACTGCACGGGATCCTCTGGCTCGCCCGGCACGAGGATCTCCCCGCCGCGGTCGATGCGCGCGAGCCAGTGGCGAATCCGGTCCGTCGGGTCGCCGGGCCCCGAAATCAGGCCCGGCCGTACGATCGTCGTGCGCTCCGCTCCGAAGACCCGCTCGATCTCCTGTTCGCACAGGGCCTTCCGGGGCCCGTAGAACTGGCTGTACGGACCGCCCGACTCGTCGGTCGGGTCGTCCATCATGGCGTAGGGGGCGTCGTATTCGTTCTGCTCGGGCTGGAGTTCCTGGGAGTATGCGGAAATCGAGGACACGAACAGATACATCCCGACATTGGGCTCCAGGAGTTCCGCGGAAAGCCGGGCGTGGCGGGGGTAGAAGCCGGAGTTGTCGATGACGACGTCCCACTGTCGTCCTCGCAACGCGTCGAGCTGATCGTCGCGATCTCCGATCAGACGTTCGACGTCCGGGAAGAGGTGTGGGTTCGTGCGGCCACGGTTGAACATCGTGACGTTGTGACCCTGAGCCAGGGCATACCGGATCTCGTGGGGCCCGATGAAGCCCGTACCGCCGAGGATGAGAACGTCGAGCGGTGCAACCGACCGTGTCTTCACCGGACGGGGTTCTGGACTCGGGCTGGACCCGTCGAGGGGTGCGGAACCGAGCGCGAGTGCTCCCCCGGCTACGGCGGCTGAACGAAGGAAGTCACGGCGATTGGGCGACATGATCGGCTCTTGCTGGCTGGTTGTGGGTGTCGGCGGACTGTACTGCGGGACGAGCTACCCGGGCAAGATGCCTCCCGGACTCGAATCCGGACGTGAAATGGGGCACCCTTGCTCGTGGTTTGGCCGAGACCTAGGCTGCCACGCGTGGTTCCAACCCACCCGTCCAATAGCGATTTCGCCATGCGCCTGCGCCTCACCGCTTTTTCCCTCAGTCTGATCGTTGCGAGCTCATTCCCGGGGACACCTGTCGAGGCTCAGGACATGGTGCTTCGGGGCGCCACGATTCATACCGCGACGGGTCAGGTCATCGAGAACGGGACCATCGTCGTGCGAAACGGCACGATCGCCGCGGTCGGGACCGGTGTCTCGGTACCAAGCGTACTCGACGTCGTCGATTTCTCGGGCAAGACGAGCCTCCCAGTCCGCACCCCACGTCTTCACGACCGCGGCCTGGCCGCTGCTGACGGACCCGCTCCCGGGGCCCGTGACGATGGTCGGGACACCTCCGTCCACCGCGTCATACCAATACCGTTCGTCGGGACTCAGCACGTCGGTGATGCGGTAGCGTGGCGTGAAAGTCGTCGACCGCTCGTTCACGTCGTTCACGT
>JBDGVT010000274.1:0-3488 GCA_039585495.1 Gemmatimonadota bacterium
CTGAGCTTCCCAAAGCGCTCCGGGTAAGACAACATCGAGTTCAGCCGTATTCAAATGGTCCTGGCCCGATCCGCTGAGTAGCCCGATGACATCAATCAAAACCGCCCTTCTCGTTGTACTCGCTGTACTCGCAACGAGTTGCGCCGACGAAAATGAGCCTCGTCCGAGTGTCCCCACCGCAACGATGCGCGACAGTGCCGGCGTCTCGATCGTGGAGAACGCTCCACTGGCCGAGATGGGCCTGCTCTCATGGAGTCTGGCGGATACGCCGACGACGCAGGTCGGGGAGTTGGAGGGCAGCGAGGCGTATCAGCTCTTCCGCGTAGCCGATGCGCACCTGCGCACGGACGGCAGCATCGTGATTGCCGATGGCGGTAGTCAGCAGATCCGTGTATTTGACCGAAATGGCGAGCACGTCGCTTCATGGGGCCAACGCGGTGAGGGCCCTGGGGAGTTCACGCTGCTGACGCAGATCGACGCCTGGCCGGGCGACTCGCTGATCGCTTGGGACGGGAGGCTACGTAGACTCTCAGTCCTTGATCATGACGGCGCTCTCGGCCGTACCCTGACGTTGCAGGCCCGCGAGAACATGAGTTCCTTCGGCCCTGTCCACGTTCTGTCGAGCGGGTCGGTGATCGCGACGGGGACGGCTCTGGACCTCGAGGAGCCCCAGGACGGAATGATCCGTCCCCCCATTACCGCCGCATACCTGGACGACCGGGGTGAGACCGTAGTGTCGTTCGGACTCCATCCCGGCTCAGAGGCGTACCTACGTAGCAATGGAGAGATGATCGCGATCACTCGGGCACCGATCCAGCGTAGCAGCCACACCGCCGTCTGGGGTGCCCGACTTGTGATCGCGCCGACAGACGCGTACTCGCTGCCCGTTTTCGACGATGATGGCGCCCTTACGAGCGTGGTTCGGGTCCGCGGCGAACTGCGGCCGGTTACCCAGCAAGACATCGACCGAGAGATCAATGCGTTGGTCGAGAGAACACCGGAGGCTCAGCAAGCCCGGAGGCGTGCGGCTTTCGAGGGTGTTCCCTTCCCAACCGAGTTTCCAGCGTTCGGATCTCTCGAGACCGACGCCGACGGCAACCTCTGGGTCCAGGACTTTCGTCCTCCCTCGCAGGAGGGTCCCGACATGTGGACGATCTTCGGACCCGACGGTCAGGCCCTTGGTCGGTTCGAGACACCGGAGAACCTCACGATCTACGAGATCGGAGCTGACTACGTTCTGGGGCGGACTACGGACCAGCTGGACGTCGAGCGCGTGGTTCTTCTAGGCTTTGAACGAAAGGCACCTTAGCACGCACCGCCACCATGATTTTAATCAGGACCGGAAACGGGCTTGACGAAGAAACGGGTGCATCCAGAGCGGCGTTGGTCCGGACCGCCGCGGCCTGGAGAAACTCCTCTGCATCACCGAACTCGGCCAGATCAGCCACGTAGGGGGCGCCGGCCGATCGGCGAGAGCTCCCCGTTCACCCACCCCTGGCAAGCCGCACCGCAACGTACACGAGCATGAGACCCACGACGACGTTGAGCCGCGCGACATGTACGGCGCGGCGACGCCACGAGAAAGCCTCATCGCTGCCTGGCGTGGCGAGTCCGGCGCGTGGCCCGAGCCAGAAATCGTGAAGCAGTTGTACCGCGATCATCAGCGTCACGAGGCCGACTTTCCACGCAAGGGCCGACCCGAGCGCCGTGCGCCAGAATCCGGGTTGCCCCCAGAATGTGCTTCCCCACCAGCCTCTCATCTGGAGCTGAGCGACACCGGTCGCCAGGAGTGCGCCCACGCATATCCATCCTACGAGCCGGAGCCTCCGACCGAGCGAATCGAAGAGACCCACGCGCACTTCCTCGTCTTCGATGCCCCGCAGGACGGGTGCAGCGATGGCGAAGAAGAACATGCCGCCGAGCCAGACGATGGCCGCCAGCACATGCGCCGAGACGGTGAGGTAGTACAAGCGCTACTGCACCACGCCGGGACTACTCCTGCAGATCTCCTACCTAGCCAGCGAAGGTCGGCACAGCGATCGCGGCCACGATTCCGAGCACGATGAGTCCCGCCCAGATCGCGGTCGCGACGATCTGGATGATGAACGCCTTGCCGAGCCCTTCCATCGAAGCCATGAGATGATCGATGTCATTGCCCTGCGTCGTGACCACGGAACCCAGCGCGTTGCCGGCCGCCATGAAGCTCCTCCCGATGACGATCGGGATCAACGCGAGCAATACGTAGAAGACACCTGCGATGAGACCGAACGCCTCCCCGGTCATCGCGGCTCCGACACCCATGAGCGCAGTCAGGATGCCCCCGGCCAAGGTCAGCATTCCCCAAACCTTGGTTCGCCAGCCCGTCTTGCTGATGATCTCGTTTTCGGCCGCACTGAACTCGTAGCTCATGTCACCCTCCGGGGTCGGACCAGGAATCGCTTCATGTCCGCCAAGCTGAGCCGCGGGGGGCGTGAAGGCAAACCACCTTGTTGGTACCGCCTGACCGCGATCCAGCCAACGCGCTCAGTCCGGAGACCGACGCAGATCCGCCAACAGCTGCGCCGCCGCCTGATCGTCGGGTGCCACCTCTAGAAGGCGTTCGGCGTAGCCTGACGCCGCGGCTCGCTCGCCCCTGTCACGATGAAGCAGCGCGAGAAGCGTCAGCAGGTCGCGATCGTACGGGTGCCGGGCGAGCGAAGTCGTCAACGCTCCGATCGCCGCGTCCGAATCATCGGTCGAGTTGAGTGCCACTCCCAGCACGTACGCGAATCGCGGGGCCTCAGGAGCGAGCTCCACGGCACGGGCCAACCATTCGACGGCTGATCCGGATTCTCCCAGCCGCACGAGCACCAGGCCCATGGAGTGATGGAGCGCAGCTTCCTCGGGATCGATCCGGAGCCCCTCTTCCAGGGTGGCGCGCGCGTCGCCGTCTCGCCCGAGGGCCCGGTAGAGATCGGACAGATTCAGGTAGGCGGGAATGAAGTCGGGGTCCACACGAATCGCATCGCGGTAGGCGACCTCCGCAGCCACGGGGTCACCCTGCTGGGCGCGGACATTTGCCACGTTCACATGTGCGCTGGGGTGGTCGACATTGACCATCTGAGTCGCGATGTACTCCTCCACGACCTCGCCGAGCAGGGTCTGCTGGGCCGGCGTGAGCGACGCCACGCTGATCGGCGAGAGGACACGCGCGGCTTCGGTCCGAACCGCTCTGATCGAATCGCGGAGCAGGCGGAAGGCGCCGCGCAGTCGGGCGTCCGGAGGGAAGCCTTCGAGTGCCGCGATCGCAGCGAGTCGCACAAATGGATCGGGGTCCTCCGATCCTGCCTCGATCGCCTGCAACGTGGAGGCGGACGGGTCCGCCGCGGTCAGGGCCAGCGCGGTCGCCCGAACGATGGCGGGCTGATCACCGGACGCCGCAAGGTCGCGGAGCTGTGTGGCTGACCCGGGGAGGCCCGCTCGCCCGGCGTCCAGCACGTCTCCGAAGT
>JBDGVT010000275.1:0-3476 GCA_039585495.1 Gemmatimonadota bacterium
AGAGAGCGATCCCCGCACGGACCACGCCCGACGCTAGAATGGCGCATGGGGAACGACCCGAGACTGAACGCCACCGCCAGGATCATCGCCCGCCACGCCCTCGATATCCAACCCGGTCATCGGGTACTCGTGGACGCACTCGACGACTGCGAGGATCTCATCGTTGCGGTGGTCGACGCCATCAAGGATGCGGGCGGTCTGCCGTTCCTGCAACACGAGGCGCTGCGCGTTCGCAGGGCCTGGCTCATCGGCGCGACCCGGGAGCAGCTCGACCTGTGGTTCGACCACCATCTGAGCATCCGGAAGGGCATGGACCGCATCCTGATGATCCGAGGGCAGGACAACGCGAGTGAGCTCTCCGACGTACCGCCGGAGACGTTGCGGTACTTCGGTAGCCTCCACATCCGGTTGGGAACGGAGGGGAGGAAGGCGGGAGCGAGATCGACCGTCATCCGCCATCCGTCGCGATCGCTCGCTCAGCAGCGCTCCCTCAGCACGGACGCGTTCGCCGACCTGTTCTTCAAGGTCTGCGCCATGGATTTCCGGAGCCTCCACCGAGAGATGGAGCCGCTGAAGGAGGCGCTCGACAGCGCCAGCGAGGTGAGGATCGTCGCCCCCGGCACCGACCTGACGTTCTCGATCGACGGCATCGACTGCGACATCAGCGCCGGCACCTGGAACATCCCCGACGGAGAGACGGCGATGCGGGTCGTTCGCGAATCCGCCCACGGACGCATCGCGTACAACATCCCCTCGAGCCATCAGGGTCTGGTGTTCCGCGACATCGCCCTCACGCTGGAGGACGGTCGGGTCGTCCGGGTCGAGGCCGACGAGCGCGAGGCGATGGAAGAGATCCTCGACACCGATGAGGGCGCGCGCTACATCGGGGAGTTCGCGATCGGCGTGAACCCCTACCTGAGGCGCCATATGATCGACACCCTGTTCGACGAGAAGATGGCCGGGAGCCTCCACTTCACCCCCGGTGGCACCGATAGCGAGGGGAGGCTCTCGCAGGTCCACTGGGACATCGTGCAGAGCCATCTGCCCCACTACGGCGGTGGCGAGATCCATCTGGACGGACGGCTGTGGCGCAAGGACGGGCTCTTCGTCGACCGGGCGATGGCGCGGCTCAATCCGGATGCGCTGCAACGGATCCTGGATGAGGACGACGGGACCGCGTCGTGGTGCTGAGCGTTCGGCGTCCGGTCGTCGGCAACGCCGACGGGATCCTCGACCGATCGTCGCGGCGAGCCCCGGGAGGTAGGGGGGCACGCCGGCGTGCGGTTGGGCCGGCGAACTGAGGATCTTGTTCTCAGGCAGCGAGCAGCCGGCACCTGGGCGTTCGATCGATGGGTGCGCACCGCCGGTGGTTCCTCGGACGCAGGCAAGCGCACGGTGTTTCGGTCGCTCCCTCAGTGATCGGAGCACCCAACCTGTCAGCAGATGGCCGACATCCGGGTAGGAAAACCACCCTAGCGCCCCCTCCCCCCCTTGCCTAACGTCGAACCCTGGAGGGGCGGGTTCTAGCGAAGAGGGAGGTCGGTTGCCATGACACCCACACAGAGGCTCGGCGCGGCTGTCACCTCGTCACTGCTACTCCTGGTGAGCGGTTGCGCCACGCTGTTCACCCCCAGGATGCAGGCGATCCCTGTCAGCTCGGTGCCCGAAGGGGCAGAGGTGTTCATCGACGGCGAGCTGGTAGGGACGACCCCGATCAGCGTCGAACTCTCCACCACCGGTGAGCACGAGGTGGTGATCCGCTACGGCAGCGAGGTGCGCAGCTGGACGCTGACGCGGCAGGTGGGGGTGGACGGTACGGTCGGATTCGTCGGTGATGGTGTTGTGCTGATGGGGGGGCTGGGGACGGCCCTCCTTGTCGGCTCGGCGGCTGCGCAGTTCGGAACGGATGCAGGCCAGGCTGCCACCGGGGTCATCGTGTCGGTGGCGATCGGCGCTACCCCCCTCGTGATCGACCTGGTGGCGAACGACTACTACGAGTTGGTACCCAAAGAGATCGTGGCCGAGTTTGAGTGATGCATCGGGACTTGCTTGAAGGAGTCTTCAGTAGCCCCTGGATACCGGAATATGGGAGGTCATCATGCACCGCCACACTGTCGACCCGCGACGATTCCTGCTCACTCTGGCCCTGATTCCCGTGCTCGTCCTGGCAACGAGTTGCGCCTTATCGGTCCAGGGTCCAACCCAATCCATCCCCTTCGACTCCAACCCGCAGGGTGCCGAGATCTACCTCGATGGGGAACTCCTCGGTGTCACGCCCATCACCTTGGAGCTGAGTCGCGGGAGTGGTTACACGCTGCTGGTACGACTCGGTGATCAAGAGCGCGAGGTGATCATCACGAACGCGATCGATGGGGGGGCGCTCGTACTCGACGTGATTCCTTTTGCCGCTGCGGTCATCCTCGTTGTTGCTTCCCCATGTGGATCCGAAGGGTGGACCGACCTCTGTACGACCGCGCAAACCATCGTGATCGGGGCAGGGGCCGTGGCATCCGGGATCCCCCTCGTGATCGATGTTGCGAGCGGGGCCGCCTACGACCTGTTGCCGAGGGAAGTCATGATCGACTTTGATTCGGAAGATGCATCGCCACCCACGAGTGTGGGCGAGAGCGAAGCGGGCCGGGATTAGACACTAGGTCCGAAAGCCGCCACCGGGATATCATGCGGCCATGCCCATCCAACATCGACGGCTCGGCAACCACGGCGTCCTGGTGAGCAACCTTTGCCTCGGCACCATGAACTTCGGCTCGTACACCTCGGAAGAGGAGAGCTTCCGCATCATGGACCGGGCGCTCGAGCTCGGCATCAACTTCTTCGACACCGCCGACGTCTACGGCGGCGCGGGGCGCCAGCAGGGCGACACCGAGATCATCGTCGGCAACTGGTTCGCCCAGGGGGACGGCCGCCGCGACGCGGTGGTGCTCGCCACCAAGGTCTACAACCCGGTGAAGCGCGAGGAGAACCGGCGCGAACCGAACAGCGACGGTCGCAGCCTGTCGGCGCTGAAGATCCGCAAGCACTGCGAGAACAGTCTGCGCCGGTTGCAGACCGACCGGATCGACCTCTACCAGATGCATCACGTCGACCGCGACTGCCCCTGGGACGAGACCTGGCAGGCGTTCGACAACCTGGTGAAGCAGGGTAGCGTCGTCTACGTCGGTTCCAGCAACTTCGCCGGCTGGGATATCGCCACCGCCTGCCAGGAGGCCTCGCGACGCGGCCTGATGGGCCTGGCCAGCGAGCAGAGCATCTACCATCTCGATAATCGGACGGTCGAGCTCGAAGTGATCCCGGCCTGCCGGCACTACGGCCTGGGCCTGCTCCCCTGGAGCCCCCTCGGCGGCGGCCTTCTGGGCGGCGTGCTGGGCAAGGTGCAGGGGGGGCGCCGGCTGACCGAGAGCTTCGCGCGACGGGTCGAAGAGAAGCGCGGGCAGCTCGAGCGCTACGAGGCGCTGTGC
>JBDGVT010000276.1:0-3469 GCA_039585495.1 Gemmatimonadota bacterium
CCGGAGGACGCTCGCCACGTCGGACGCAGCGCGATTCGGGGTGTTCCAACCCGTTTCGTCCCGAGGTGTCTCCCCGTACCCGCGTAGATCGACCCCATACGTCGCGTAACCCAGACCGACCAGGCCATTCATGAGCGACAGGTCTTCGCCGGGCACGTCGAGGTCGAAGTCCGGCACCGTGCTCCACGTGCGACCGTGGACCAACAGGATGGCCGCGCGCGGCCGAGAAGCGCTCTTCTCCCACACGGCCAACGGGTGGCCTGTCGACTCGACCGTGTGCCGGACCCGCTCCACCGACTCGAACGCCCGCGTGGCCACGTCCGTGCTTTCGTCTGCCGGCGCGCAGCTGCCCACGACAGCGGTCGCGACGAGCGCCAAGAGCTTGATTCCCCGCTGCATGACGAACGCTCCCCTTCGGCCTGTGGATCGAAGCGCCAGATGGCGCCATGAGGCGTGGATGATGACGAATGTAGCCAGGGCGCGCGAGGGGCCGGGAATGTGCATTGAGATCGCCCTCACCCCCTAGAATTAACCTTTATTATCTCTTTATACAGTTTGATAATCTAAATCACTGATATATCTTTGTTATATGGTTACCCCACTCGATCCAAGCGAGACGCCGAGCCCTCCCCGGATGCCTGGCCTGGATTTCGCGAATTGCTCCGCAGGTCCAGCATTGCGACGAGGATTCGACCCGCTCCGCTCGGTGGACGACCTCGCGGTCTGGTGGGAGGGACGCGATCCGCTCATCTCCAACGACTTTCCCATCCCGGGCGCCCTTCCCGACCGTCGCGCGCTGCTGACCGAGGCACGCCAGCTCCGCACGGCGATCCGGGAGGCACTGCACAGTGTAGCGAGCAGATCGGTCATTCCACCCGACACACTCTTCGTGCTGAACCGAGCGATCGGGTTCGCCAGCCGCTCGGACCGATTGAGTACGGACGATGCGACGGGGCTCCTCCGCCTGGACCGCCACATCGACCAGGACCACGCGCTGGCACTACTCACAGCGATCGCCATCGATGCCGCCGAGTTCCTGACGACGGTGAATCCGGCCCGGCTTCGTGAGTGCGCCGCCGATCAGTGCGGGACCTGGTTCGTGGATACGAGCAAGGGAGGGCGACGACGCTGGTGTTCGATGGCTCTTTGCGGCAATCGGTCCAAGGCCGCACGGTACCGGGACCGTCACGCGACCCGCGACTGAGCCTGAGCGGTCATCGCGGGTGCCTTGCTCCCAAATCGTCGGGCTCGCCATCTTCCCGCTCTCCACCATCCATGCACTCAGGGCCACACCCATGCGCGTAGCGCTCATCGCGACAGTCCTCATCCCCCTGGTCGCCCCAGACGGCGCCCTGGCGCAGGTGCGGGATTCGACTCAGGCCGTCGATTCTCTGACGGCACTCGACTCGCTGACCGTTTTGGACTCACTGTCCGTGCGGCCTCCGCTGCCGGACGACGTCATCATGTACCTCGCGTCGATGAGCGAAGCGTTTCCGGATACCCCGGGTGGGATGGGACTCATCGACACGGGAATGGCGGAAGCCACGATCGCCGCCGAACACGTCCGGCTGGCCGGTACGGACTCGACGAATCTGAACCGAATGGTGCAGAACATGTCGCACGTACTTCACGCCATCGATCCGGTCGAGGTCGGCAACGGCCTTGGTCTCGGGTACGGAGTGAAGCGCGCGGCGGAAGGCATCCTCCTCCAGATCGAGTCGGCGATGCAGGTCGAAGGGGCTTCTGAAACCGTCCTGTTCCATGGTGCCTATATCTCGGGTGCAGCCACGGCGACACTCAGTCGCGCCGACGACGTGATCGCGATGGCCCGCCGGATCCAACGCACGACGGAGCCTGCGGAAGCGCTATCCCTGATCGAACGTCTGGCCGGTCTGGTTCGGGCGATGACCTTTGGCGCCGACTCCGATCGCGACGGTCGTATCGGCTTCCCGTCGACCGAAGCAGGGCTGGCTCAAGCCAGGTACCACCTGGACTTGATCCGGCGCGCGGAGAGACTGGGCAGCTAGCGTCGGTCCGGAGGAATGGGGCCGAAAGGTCTCAGCAGGACACGCAGTTGTTGTTGTTCAACGACCCCAGGCTCTCGAGCAACGCGATCGTCTCGGGGAACGGCGAGATGCGTTGAACGGGCCCGTTGGCCATGTCGGCCGTGGTGTGTCCGCGCCGACTCACGGCCGTCGCGTCCGCGCCCTTGCTGACCAGATACCGGATCACATCGTTGTCACCCCGCGATGCGGCCCAGTGCAGTGGAGAAAAGCCGTCCGCGTCTCTCGCGTTCACGTCGGCGCCCAGCTCCTCGACGAGGTACTGCACCGCAGGTAGCCATGCGTCGGGAGCATGTCGATGAGACACCCCGGCGAAGCCCGTACCGTACGCGTGACCGGTAGCGGCGTGGATTGGATGGACGTTCGGGCCTCCGACCGGAACGGGCGGCAATCCCGAAGCATCCGCTTCACTGCCTGGCGCCGCGAAGGCGAACCGCCCGCGGGGAGCATAGGTCGTGGGGAGCGTGTAGTCGGCACCGTGCTCCACGAGCATGCGCATGGCCTCAAGATCCAGAGCATACGCCGCTCGCCAGAACGGAGTCGCGCCCCGCGTATCCACATCGAGTTGGCTGAAGGTGTACTCCATGAACCACAGGTGTTTGGTAAGGCGGGCGTTCGGATCGGCGCCTGCCTCGAGCATGGCCCTCATCACGTCCAGATGCGTCGCCTGCTGCTGCTGGTACGCCTGCTGTTGTGGATAGCGCGCCTTCGGGGCCCAATGCGTGTTGATGACCGCGTAGAGCGGCGTGGTGCCGGCATGGCTTGCGATGTTCGGATCGGCGCCTCGCTCGAGAAGCTGAAGTGCGAGATCGAAGTGTCCGTTTACGAGCGCCATCAGCATCGGGCTCGTTCGATCGCCGGCCGTCACCCGGTCGATGCCGGCGCCCCCATCGAGGAGGGCGAACACGGTCTCGGCTTCTCCCTCCCGCACTGCGTGATGGAGTGCGGTGAGTCCTCCCTGCGCATACACCAGGTCTGCGTAGGAATACGAGCGAACATCTCCTAGATCGACGTCCGGCTCCGGTTCGTCACGCCGCTGGCGTTCACCAGGATCCGCGCCCTCGACCTGCGCGGCATTTGCCGCACGGACCGCCGCCTGAACCTCGGCCGGAGTCGGCTGCCAGCTCGTCCCTTCCGGCTGATCTCCTCGAAACGCTTCGAGCACAGCCTCACGAACACCCTCCGCCGCCCGATCCTCACCTGACCGAATCGAAATGTCGACCACGGGAGTCGTGAGATCCGGCTGTGCTCCTCGGCCGAGGAGCACACGAACTACTTCGGCGCGGCCAGCGGACGCCGCGAACATGAGCGGAGTCTGACCGCGATGTGTCTCCCGCCGGTCGAGTTCCGCACCGTGCTCCAGCAGACTCGTCACGACCGAGACGTTCCCCGACGCCGCCGCAAAG
>JBDGVT010000277.1:0-3752 GCA_039585495.1 Gemmatimonadota bacterium
ATGGCGGCACGTTCGGCACCGGCGTGGTCGGCGTGGCTCTGCGCGTCAGCCCCAACCGGTACCAGGGCGATAGCCAGGAGTCCCAACGTCAATCGCTTCATCGTCATCGTCTTCGTCCCCTCTCGTTCGACCGTCATTCGGCCGCGGTTCGACGTTGCTGAGACGATAAAGTCCTACGCCTGACCGCTCGGGGCTAGTCCCGCTCCGTCCGCCAATCTCAGAAGCGCCCTCAGCCTCGAGGACTCGGCGGCCGCTACCGCTCGACCGAGTTCCGTCGCCTGGTAGTAGCGCTTGCGTCCGTCGCTCTCCTCAGCCGGCGGTGGGACTTCGTCGAGGAGCCCCTGTTTCATCATCCTCGCGATGGTGTTGGGAGCCCCTGTTTCATCATCCTCGCGATGGTGTTGTAGAGCGAACCGGGCAGCAGCGCCCCTCGCTGCCCGGTATTCTCTTCGAACGTCTCGATGATGCCGAAGCCGTGCATCGCGCCATCACCCAACGTGATCAACACGGAGTACATCGGGGCGCTGAGCGGCAGATAGTCGTCGATGTTCATTCTGTCCTGATCGCGTCGATCGGGTCGAGGCGGCTGGCGCGGGCCGCTGGGAACCAGGCGGAGGCGGTGGCAACCAGGGCAAGGAGAAGGGACGTGCCTGCGAGCGTAATCGGGTCCCAACTCTCGACCTGGTACAGAAGGCTCTCGAGAATGGGAGTAACGAGGAGGGCGATGACCGTTCCCAGAACTCCGCCCACGATCGCCAGCTTCGCGCCCTGTACGAGAACCATCCGTCCGATCTCGGTCGTCGGCGCTCCGAGTGCGATACGCACACCGATTTCTCGGGTCCGTTGTTGCACCGAGTGCGAGATGACGCCATAGAGTCCGACCGCTGCCAGGACCAGCGCACTCAGCGCGAAAATGGCCATGAGGAGGAGCGCGTACCGACTTCGAGCGGTTGCCGTGCGCACGTCGTCGGTCAGTGCTCGTAGAGCGTACACGGGAGCACCGGGGTCGATGTCTCGCAGGATCTCTCGAACCTGCACGGCTGCGGCCGTCGGATCACCCGCTCCGCGGAGCACGAGCGCCGCTTCGAGTGGGGCGTACTCGTTGAACGGAATCCAGATGGTCGGTTCGCCGTCCTGCGTAAGTGTCTCGTACCGGACCACATCGGTGACGCCAACCACGCGCGCGGTCGCCTTGCGGCCGTTGCCGATGTAGGCCGCGATCGCGATGTCGATGTAGCTGCCGACCGCGTCGCCATCGGGGAAAGCGGCTTCGGCGAGGGCGCGGTCGATCACGACGACCACTTCGCCGCCCTGGGCGCCGTCCATGACGTCGAAGGTTCGTCCCTCGATGAGTGTCGCACCCAACGCCTCGAGGAAGCCCGGTGACGCCGGTCGGTACCGTGCCCTCGTGCCCTCGGGATCGTCGAGATCGGTGCCTGGAGGACCGTAGATGGCCGACCAGCTTCCTGAACCTCCCGTGAGCGGGAGTCGTGGAGCCACCCCAGCGGCCGTAACGCCGGGGATCGCACGACTGCGTTCGAGGAGCTCATCGAAGAAAGCCTGTCGCCGTTCCAGCGGCCGGTAGGTGAAGAATGGCAACGCGACCTCGAGCGCCACGGCGCCTTCCGGATCGTATCCCGGATCCACCGCCGCGATCTCTCCGAAACTGCGTAGCAGGAGCCCCGCTCCCGCGACGAGCAGCACCGAGAGGGCAACTTCTCCGACGATCATGGCGTTTCGGACCTTGCCTCCAGTCCTGCCCATTCCGATCGCCCCACGGCTCGTGAGTAGCGTCGCGGGATCGACCCTGGTCGAGATGATCGCGGGGGCCAGTCCAAAGAGGATTGCCGCCACCGATGAAACTGCGACGGAGAACAGAAGGACGCCGCCGTCGATGCCGATGTCCGTCACTCTCGGGATATCGGTCGGTGCGAGAGCAACAAGCGCCTGCACGCCGAACGAAGCGAAGGCCAGACCCGCGATCGTACCGAGCGAAGCCAGCACCACGCTCTCGGTGAGAAGCTGCCGGATCAGCCTGGTCCTGCTCACACCGAGTGCGATCCGCATCGCGAACTCCTGATTCCTCTCGGCGGCTCGCACCAAAAGCAGGTTCGCCACGTTCAGGATGGCGATGAGGAGTACGAGTCCGATGGAGCCGAAGAGGATCCACAGGAATGAGCGGGCTTCGCCGACCACTCCGTCCAGGAGTGGCGCGACGACAAGGCGGGTGCCAAGGAGCGCGTGGCGTTCATGCGTTTCCACCAGGGAGGCGGTAACCCGCTCGAGGTCTGCCGTGGCCTGTTCGATCGAGACTCCCGGTGCGATCCGGGCGATCGCAAGGCCCTGGCCTGCACTTCGCTCCCCTTCGGTCATGGGGAGAGGCATGTAGGTGAACGCGTCGATTTTCGACGGGACGGCAGCGTCTGCGGGTGTGAACACCCGGAAGCCCGGCTCGAGGATGCCGATGACGTTCATCTGGGTGCCGTTGATTGTCACGCTCCGCCCGATGAGGTCCGGGTCGGCCCCGAAGCGATCTCTCCAGATCTCATTGGAAAGCATGACGGGCATCGGGGGCGGCGCGAACGTCGGATCTTCCATCTGGGCGCGTGTCCTGGGCGTCCAATCCGACGGATCCAACATGCGCCCCACCGCGGCGTCGTTCCCGAGCACGGGGAAGAAGTCGGGTGTCACCCACCCCATGGTGACGCGCGCCGCACCCTGATCGTCGTTGAGGTTCGTGTCGAGTGCAGCGATGCTCCCGACACCTGCGATCGACGGCGCCCCGTCCATGTAGTCGAGCAGATCGGGGCCGGGGATGCCGTACAATCCTGCGCCTTCGATATTGGTCAACTCATGGCGCATCGTGATGAGTTGGTCAGGCTCATCGAAGGGCAGGGGTCGGAGGAGCACCCCGTCCAGGACCGAGAATACCGCGGTGCTCGCTCCGATCCCCAGGGCGAGTGTCAGCACCAGAACTGCGCTGACCCCTCTGGCTCGGAGGAATCCGCGGAACGTCAATCGCACGTCATCCAGAAAATCACCCATCATCATCCCACCTCCATCCCCGTTTCTGGTTCGGCGGTGACGGCTCAGCGTCCGTACCGCCCGGCTGTCTCTGATTCTGCGGAGTCGCTCGGACAAGCCCTCCATGAGGGCATCGCCGCAGGCGCGCGCTACGAACGCAGAAGCCCGGCCTCGACCTTCCTCGGAGCGCCGGTCCCACATGACCCGGAACGCGTCCAACATCTCCGGGCCGTGACTTCTCCTGATGTCCGCCGGCAGAGCGATGAGGAAGCACCGATAGACGAGATGCGCCGGCCCCAGCCGGTTTCCCCTCTTCATCCGTGCCACCACGCGTGTCCCGCCACCTGTCCTCCCTGAACTGCATTAATCATTCGAGTAATGATAACGCAAGGAAACGAATCGAGGTTCCCCCGACAAGCCCGGGCCACGACTGACCTCAGTGGGGCAAGAAGGGTCTCAGGTCGAGGACCTGGACGTCGTCACGCTCGGCCAGCGGTTCGAGGAGCCAGTATTCGTGGGCGTACTCCTCTCTGAGGCCCGCGAACCGGTCTTCTCGAACTGCCCGATGCGGACGCTGCGCAGGTCCGACATCTCGCGGGTCCAGCCGGCACAGGGAACGACCTGGTAGCCCACGTCACCGGCCAACCGGAGAATCAGATCCGTGTACTCCGGAAAGACCTGGACCCGGGGATCCTCGATGACGTCCCGCTCGCGGAGATCCTGCTCGA
>JBDGVT010000278.1:0-4363 GCA_039585495.1 Gemmatimonadota bacterium
GTACAACGAACTCGCCGCCATCGATGAAGGTGCCCGTCACCTCGGGCTCGGTAACTCCATGCTGGCCTTCCTGTTCGGACGGGACGACGGCGATTACTACCGGCGTTCCGGGGCAACACTCGAGTGGTCGCCACCCGAGGCCGCACGCCGGACGTTCCGCGTCCGAGGGTATGCCGAATACCACAGAGCCGCGTCGACCGAGACCCATTTCGCGCTCTTTCAGTTCTGGAAGGACGACTGGGCATACCGGGCGGACCTGACGGCGGATGAGGGATGGGAGTACGGCGGATCCATCGAGTTCTCACCGTGGTGGGGGAGTGACCCGAATCTCGCGCAGGGTGGCTTCGACCTCCTGGTGCAGGGGGGGACGGGTATGACGGACTATGCCCGGTCGTCCCTACTGGGGCGAGTGGTCTTCCCTCTCACGTCGAAATTCCGGTTTGCCACCGAAATAGGGGCGGGAACGTCGTGGGGATCGCCGACGCCTCAGCGTCTTTGGTACGTCGGTGGGCCTCGGACCGTGCGTGGTTACGACCCTCTTCTGGCGGGTGGCGAAAGCTTCGGTCGGGGTCGGGTCGAGCTCGCCCGTTCGTTCTCATTCGGGTCGCTCGGGCTCTTCTCCGACCTCGCCTGGGCCGGCGATCACTCTACGATCGATTTCGACGACGCGTTCTATTCGCTGGGTGCCGGCGCGTCGCTTCTCGACGGCCTCATCAGACTCGACGCCGCGTGGGGCCTTCGGGATCCGCAGGGGTTCCGACTGGACTTCTACCTGGACGCGATCCTCTAGAAACACCGCCGCCATGCCCGATTGATTGATCCGTCATGCATCTGGACCGATTTCGGTCGCACCATTCCGCACTAAACGGCGTTACCGCTGTGAGCGTGGCTGCTGTTGATCCGAAGACAGGCTTTGTGTACAGTGTTCACATGTCAGATCAGCGTGGACGGATCCTGGCCTGCGCGTGTGACCTCTACTTGAGGAACGGGCTGGACGGGCTCTCCATGAGGAAGCTGGCGAAGGAGGTCGGACCATCTATCGCCACTACAAAGGACGCGACGAAGTACTCGCGGATGTGCTCCGCGAGGCTCACCGCACGTTCTCCCGGTACCTCTATGCGGCGCTCGGAGCCCCCACACCGCTCGAGCGTTTTTTCGGAGCGGGCGAGGGGTACCTCGACTTCGTCTTCGACCACCCTCGGTGGTACTCGATGCTGTTTACCGGGCCGGAACACCTGGGCATGGATGATCTCCCGGAGGATATCGAGTCGATGGGGACCGCAATCCATCAGTTCTGGATCGATCGGGTCCGGGAATGCATGGAGTCCGGCATTCTGAAGGAGGGGGATCCACGGGAGGCGTCGATCACCATGTGGGCCCACGCCCACGGCATGGTTCAGCTCTACCACCACGGCCATTTCCGCGTGAGCCAGGAGGAGTTTCGACTCCTGTTCGAGGCTTCGGGGGCGCGCTTATTCGCGGGTGTGGCCACGGCCGAGTTCGCGGCCGAGTTGGCACGACGGATGGAGGCGGAGGCGGCTCAGTCGACTGGTTGAGGCCGACGGTTACGTATTTGGGACGGATCAAGGACGGGATGAACGGTAGATTTTGCCGCCGTGAGCGGCTTGGAGTGACTCTTGGAGCAACCCTGGTCGCTCTTGGAGCGCTTGCTCTAGGGGTATCGCCTGCGAATGCACAGCAGACGGATGGGGTCGGATTGATCCATCTCGCGCGTGCTGCATTGGACACGAATCGCGATCTCATTGCGGCACGGGAAGCGCATGTGGTCGCCCAGGAGCAGGTTTCCGAGGCATGGAGCAACGTCATGCCCTCGATTGACCTCAATGCTTCGTACCAAAGGAACATCGCGCCGGCGTTGAATTTCCTACCGGCCGCGATCTTCGACCCGACGGCAGGTCCGGACGACTACATCGGAGTCCAGTTCGGAGCCGACAACGTTTGGAATTCGACGTTTGCGGTAGAACAGCCTCTGTTCAAGCCGAGCGTGATCGTGGCGCTGGGCGCGGCCGGCCGTTTCGAACTATTGCAGAGTGAAATGGTGCGGGGCCGCGCGCAGAGCGTGGTCACGCAGGTGCGAACCTCCTACTACGCCTTGCTCCTGGCTCAGGAACAGGCCCGCCTCACCGAAAACTCCGTGAATCGTGTGCGGGAGTCGCTGGCCGAGACCAAGGCTCTCAACCGAGCCGGGCTCACGAGTGAATACGACGTGCTCCGTCTGGAGGTCGAACTCGCGAACCTCGAGCCGAACCTGCGACGCGCACGCAACGCCATTCTCCAGTCGAGGCGCCAGCTCGCGATCCACGTGAACCTTCCGGATCACGAGAGCCTCGAGGTGAGCGGGGCGCTGGCGGAGATCGACCTGAACGATCTTGGGAACAACAGCGAGGCCAATCGGGAGATCTTGACCTTCAACGGGCTCGCGATCGATGGGATCGAGGGTGTCCCGGGGGCACTCGAACAGGCCCTGGTACACGCCGGGGAACTGCGTTCGGACCTCAGGCAGCTGGAGTTGACCGAGGAGCTCAGACACACCGAGATGCGCGCGGAGCAGGCCACGTACCTGCCGGAGATCACACTCTTCGGGAATTACATGGTGGCCGCCCAGAGCAACGGCAGCCCCAGCTTCTTCGGCGGATCCAATGGTCAGCGCGCCGACTCGAAAATGGTAGGCCTCCGCGTGAGCTTGCCGATTTTCCAGGGCTTTCGTCGCGACGCGCGGATCGATCAGAAAAGGGCGGCTCTTCGCGAAGCGCAGGCAAATACCTCGGTAGGGGTCGAGATCGCTCAGAGCCAGGTGCGGACCATCATGGAGGGCGTCGAGGAGGCGTATCTCCGAGCGACCGGACAGAAGCTCGCGGTGCGCCAGGCTCAGCGCGGATTCGAGATCGCGACAGCTCAATACTCAGAAGGACTGGGAAGTCAGCTGGAGCTCACGGACGCCGAGGTGGCGCTGCGGCAGAGCGAGTTCAACTACGCACAGGCGGTCTACGACTACCTGGTGGCGAGGGCGCAGTTGGACGAGGCGATCGGCCAGGTACCGCTGGTCGACGTCCCGGACGTTGTGAGCGGAGACGATCGATGAACAGGAACGATTCGACGGGGACGATTGGGGAGATCATGGATATGAGTGGGCGGATCAGAGGGTCGTGGGGGATCGCGGCCGTTGTGGTGCTTAGCGGCTGCGGATCGGTCCAGGCCGAAGACGCTGGCCCGAGCGAGGAGTTCGTCCGCGTCATCAACGTCGAAGTGACCGAGATCACTACGGAGACCTTCATCGAGGAGATCAGGCTCACGTCGGTCGCGATGGCCAATCAGGACGTCATGCTCGAGGCCGAAGAGAGTGGCATCATCCGGACGCTCTTCGTGGACCGGGGGGACTGGGTCGTAGCGGGTGACGCCATCGCCAAGATCGATGATCGGTTCCTGCGGACTCAGGTGGATCAGGCCCGCGCTGCCGCGGAGCTCGCGGAGCAGACGTGGGATCGTAGAAAGCGCCTGTGGGAGGAAGAGCAAGTCGGCTCCGAAATCGCGTATCTGGAAGCCAAATTCGCGTCTGAGCAAACTGCGGCGACGCTCGCAGGGCTGGAGGAGCGGCTTTCACGCACCGTGATCAGGGCGCCGTTCTCCGGTGTGCTCGACGAGCGACACGTGGATATCGGAACGATGGTCGGGCCCGGCGAGCCCGTTGGTCGGCTGGTCGATCTGCACCCGATCAAGGTCTTCGCCGGCGTGCCTGAACGCTACGCCAGCGATGTGTCCGTGGGAGCGGGGGCCGAGATGGTGTTCGAAGCCCTGGGTGGCAAGGTGTTCACCGCCCCGATTCGCTACGTGAGTTCCACGATCAACCCGGGGAATCGGACCTTCACGATCGAGGTCGAGGTTGCCAATGCTGATGGCGCGATCAAGCCGCAGATGGTCGCCAACATGGCGGTGATCCGGGAGGAGGTAGAAGACGCTGTCGTGGTGCCACAGGACGCGCTCGTCCGCGTGGAAGAAGGCTACGTCGTCTTTGTGGCGAGTGAGGAGGCCGGGGTCGCGGTCGCGGAGGTGAGGCCCGTCGTGCTGGGAGCGACGCGGCGGAACCTGGTCGTCATCGAGGCCGGAGTGGTACCGGGCGAGCAGCTCATCGTGGTCGGTCAGAAGTCCGTGGCCGATGGGGATCGGATCGACGTCGTCGGGCGGAGGGGTGGGTGAGATGATCCAGAAGGCGGACGGCCAGGACTCGCAAGGAAACGGTGAGACCGTGAGCCGTGGACCCACGGAGCTCTTCAAGGAGTTCCGCGTCACGAGTTTTGCGGTGGAGCACCGAACCTCCGCCCTCGTGCTTCTCTTCATCATCGGG
>JBDGVT010000279.1:0-3448 GCA_039585495.1 Gemmatimonadota bacterium
CCCCCTCAGACATGTCCGGTGGATAGAGGACCACCGCCATAAGGAAGTAGAGCACCGCCCAGACGATCACGATCAAGAAGAGACCGAAGCTCCATTCCTCGACTCGGCGTGATTCGAAGAAGACCCACCAATTGAGCATGAGCGTCCAGAACGTGGCCGCCGTCCATAGGAGGTGCACCGCATCATGCTTGTATTGCCCACGCCGATGGATCATCCGCCCGAGGCCGGTCAGGAGATGTGTAATCCCGAGGCCGAGAATCAGCGACACCAGGACGGCCAGATACTCGAACTCAGTCATCGGCGTCTCACGCCTCACGGTGGGATTGGCCGCAGCGCAGGTGCGACCTAACGACTTGGAATTCTGCTGCGCGACTACAATGCAGACCGAGCGCCGTAGGCGCGAGCCACGACGCCATCCCGCGACGGCAGCAATTCCTTGTTAGGCATCAGTCGGCGGATCCGCTTCGTGGCCCCCGAAGATCTAGGCCGCACACCACCTTATCACCGGTTCTCTTCGATCGTGACGAGCACATCGCGCACGACTTCGTCGTATGTGTCGGTTAGCCCTAGTTCGTTCACGAGACTCTGCATCCAGAGATTAAGGCTCTGAGCGAGGCCGGGATCGACCAGAGAAGCGGCGACCCTTCTCGCCGCAGCGTCCTCTACGGGCAAGCGACACTCGAGCGGGGTATCCCCCTGGCCACAGCCTAGTGTCTCCTCCTGTGAAATCGTGTATCGCAGGAGTCTCTGGACTTCGACCGGAATCCGACCGCGCACAGCGTTGTAGTACCCCGCATTGTGGCTGGCCCTTAGTGCATCGGGACGTCCAAACGCGTAGCGCCTGTAGAAATTGACGATCGCGGCGCGAATCTCGGGACTGGTAATGACACCGAGGCCCCCGGTCGAAAGGAGCTCGACGTACGTATGGTCCACGAGTTCGATGGTCGCATTGTACCGTGATGCCTGGTAAGCGGACCCAAGCACTCCCACTGGGCGGTCGAGTTCCGATTCTCCCCGGATATAGGGCAGCACGGCAAGGCCGTGCGCCAGAACCTGGCTGACCTCAAGACGCGCTTCTTCGAATTCCTCGCGTTGCGTCTCAAGATCGTCTACTAGACGGTCAAGAAAGGACTCCTCAAGGCGTTGCTCGACCATCGACTCGCGCCACGCATCCGCAGCAAGTGCAAGGGTAACGCCGAGAATGATCACGAGGAGTTGACCAAATCCGCTGAGGAGCCGGCGACCCAAAGCGTCTGAACCGGGAGGGGCGTCCAGTTCACTCATTGGTTTGTCCTCTACAGGGGGGTCTTGGACTGATGCCTAACGACTTTGGAATTCTGCTGCGCGACTACAATGCAGACCGAGCGCCGTAGGCGCGAGCCACAACGCCATCCCGCGACAGCAGCAATTCCTTGTTAGGTAGCTCCCGACCGGGCCTACTTGCTACTCGACTAACCCTGTCAACAGCGCATGGATTCGGTTCGCGCTAGCCACTCGGGCCTCAGCGGACCTCGTGGTGAACCGGAGCCCGAGGTACATGTCGGCGAGAGCGCTGCGTGCGGACGCGCTGTTCAGAGCCATCCATGCTGTCGTCGGACGGGGCTCCCAAGGCAGCCTTCCGAACTCGGCACCCGTGTGATCCGTCGCCACCAGGTAGTCCATGCGCACACCGAAGCCCGTCAGGACCTCATCGAAACGAACCATACGGCCAACAAGGCCCGACTCCTGTTTCCGGAGATCTTCAACCTCTGAGGGCCATCCCGTTAGGCGAGTCGCCAGTTCCGGCTCATCAAGGGCCTGGAGAGATCCGCTCGCGAGGAGCGCGTTGACGGCGCCCTGCGGCGGGTCGAAAGATGCGCCGCTCACACGCACAATGGACAAGAGACTGTCCACGATGGGGGCGTCAGTGGGCACCAACGGTCGAGCTTCCGCAAGCAAGATCAATCGCTCCGCCGCGTCAGCTCCACCCCCGTGATTCCCCAGGACGCGTTGTGCTTCAGCCACGGTCGCACGGAAGTCCTCCTCCAAACCGGTGACCAGCGCGGCAATGGATCGACGCTCTTGAGCCAGTTCCCATTGCGCGTCGATACCGAAGGCGAGGAGGATACTACCGATGATCACCAGCGCCTCGACCATGAGGCGTCGACCTTTCACCGCTGTGTCCGCTTCCAAGGCCACCAGTCCCCCTCCGAGCGACTAGGATCGTACTCACAAAGAAAGGCAGCACGGCCTCTCGCCGGGAGCTACCTAACGTCTCGCGCTTCTGCTGCGCCCCGAAGATGTCGACCGCGTGCACTGCACGCGACCCATTCCGTCTACAAGCGACAGCAGCAAGCGCTTGTTAGGGGGCGCGGATTCACAAACTAAGTGCAACACGAGTACGAACCCGGCCCTCTAGACGAAGAGAGGTGAGCTGGCGACCTCAGAACCTCCTTGAACCGGCAAGAACAGGGAGGGACTCATGAGGTCGTACCGCCAGCTCACCTCGGAAGAGCGATATGCGCTGTCCACGCTGCGCAAACAAGGCTACGGCGTCCGCCGCATCGCCCGTGCACTTCATCGTGCACCCAGCACCATCAGCCGTGAGGTACGCCGTAACTCGAGGAAGGACGGTGGATATCGGCCTTCCACTGCACACGATTTCGCTCGCTGGAGACGCTCTCGGTCTCGACGTAATCAGCGTTTCACCGACGCCGACTGGAGCCTCGTGCGCGCTCGCCTCCATGAGCAGTGGAGCCCTGAGCAGATCGCCGGTCGACTCAAGAGGGACGGCCTGCTTCATATCAGCCACGAAAGCATCTATCGCCACATCTGGCACGACAAACGTCGCGGAGGCTCCCAATACAAGCTCCTCCGGCAGGCCGGCAAGAAGCGGCGCAAACGATACGGGGCCTACGACTCCCGAGGCCGACTCGCCGGCAAACGCCACATCTCTGCACGACCCGCAGCTGTCGAGTCACGTGACGAAATCGGCCACTGGGAGATCGACACCGTCCTCGGCACCACAAAACCCTGCATCGTCACACTCGTCGAACGCGTCACCGGCTACATCCTCATCGGCAAGCTGGAGAGTCGGACCGTGGCCGAGCTCAATCGCGCCACCGTCGCCCTCATCCGGGCCGCACCACTACCTGTCCGTACCATCACCGCCGACAACGGAACCGAGTTCCACGGCTACAAGCAGATCGAGACGGCCACGAACGCTCGCTTCTTCTTCGCCACTCCCCATCACTCCTGGGAACGTGGATCATCTGAGAACGCGA
This sequence comes from Gemmatimonadota bacterium, assembly GCA_039585495.1. Lineage (GTDB taxonomy): Bacteria > Gemmatimonadota > Gemmatimonadetes > Longimicrobiales > Gaopeijiaceae > UBA2589. Next base: position 3,264 of record JBDGVT010000279.1, read on the forward strand.
ACGGCCTCATCCGGCAGTACCTCCCCAAGAGGACCAGCATGACTCGTCTCTCTAAAGCCCGATGTGAAGCGATCGCTTTACAGCTCAACTCGAGGCCGAGGAAGCGCCTCGACTACCTCACCCCGGAGGAACGTCGTGAACTACGCCGCGACTAACCCGTGTTGCACTTCAAAGTTGATCCTGGG
>JBDGVT010000280.1:0-6039 GCA_039585495.1 Gemmatimonadota bacterium
GCGGTTCGCGGTCCGTACTCGTGCCCCTTGATCATCTGCGTTCCGTCCGCGATCCGCCGCCCGAAGGCCATCCACTCGCCGTCGGGAGACACGGCCGGGCTGATCGCGCCTCCACTGGAACGCCGACCCCCACCTCCGTCGCGTACGGGCCCGATCCCACTCGTGATCTCCAGGACGCGGCCGCTTACGCGATCCAGGCGCCTGACCTGGTAGATCGCATTCGCCGGATTCGGATCCGCGAAGCCCGCCGCGACCCTCTCCTCGTAGTAGAGGTACCGTCCGTCCGGCGACGGCTCGGGCCACGAGGCATTCACGCCCTCCTCCGTCACACGCAGACCTGCCCCACCATCCACGTGCCACATCCAGAGGGAGCCCTGGCCATTGATGTTGGAGTCTCCTCCAACGCGTGCCACGACGTAGTTGCCGTCCGGCGTCCAGACGGGGAGCGCCATGCGATCGTCCCGCTGTGTCGATACCTGGCGCGGGTTCGATCCGTCCGCATCGGAGATCCAGACGTTGTCCTGCCCGTCCCGATCCGAGATGAACGCGATCCGGGATCCGTCGGGTGAGTACGAGGGGTGGAAGTTCAGGGCCATCCCGCTCTCGCGCGTGATCGGGCGGGCCGTCCCGCCATCGATCGGGAGGAGCCAGAGCTCGCCGACGAGGTCCATCACGATCGTGCTGCCGTCCGGGGACACATCAACGGACATCCAGGTGCCCTCTGATGTGGTGAAGCTGATCGTCCGCGCGTCGCCGCGGGGCACCGTGATGTCCCAGTCGACCTCCTGAGCGTCGAGAGGCGCCGCGAAAAGCAGGGCGAGAGTAGCGAGGCGAACGATCATGGCATCAACCCGGAGCAGCGAGACGACGGAGGCGGCTTAAGATGCGCTTGGGGTTCGCGGGGGCAAGCAAATGGACGGGCGAGGCTCGGCTCCCAGCGCCTCCGGGTGATCTACCTCCCACCGCCCTACCCTCCGTGCATCCCGACAACGGCAACCCGGCGCGGTGCCAGCATCAACAACGCCGCCCCCATGAGCACGAGCGGGGGGACATCTCCAATGAGATGTGTGTGCTCGCTCGCGTCGAACAGCGCCTGCCCGGCCATGACGAGACCATGCACGACGCTGGACCAGCCGGTGAATAGCATCAGGCTGCGATGATGCTCGGGGGCCCGGCAAATGCCCGCGACGTCGCCGCCTCCCGATCAGAAGAACCGCGACACGGAAAGGGACACGAATCCGTCTCGCCGTATGGTGTGGATGAACGACTCCGGATCGGTATTCCCGAACAGCCGCGCGTCGAAGCTCAGCTTCCAATCAGATCCGACCCGGCGCTCTGCCTCGACCAGAATGAGCGCCTCACCTGTGTCCAGGTCGATGAGCGGCCCGCCGAGTACGCTTGTGTCAGAGACATCGTTCAGGGCCCATCTCCCACCGACGAACACGTCGTTTTCGAAGATCGTCGCAGGCGCCCCACTCCCCCTCGAGTCATACATCACCTCGGCAAGCAGACCCAAGTCCCCATCGCTGCCGAGGACTTGATACAGCGTATTCTCGATCCCTCCGGAGACGGCGTACAGCCGCTCGCCGTGCCCCCCACGGGTCATCACTTCGAGCTTGAGCAGCGTTCGTTCGCCGGTCCACTGCGCATCGAGGCCGACCTGATCGATCACGTCGTACTCGGCCTGAAGCACCGGCGCACCGGCGACGGAGACCGAAGGCGTGAGTCGAGGCTCCCTCGACGTCCCGTTGAACGCCGACAGCCCAAAGTCCAGCGAGCCCACCGTCTTGAAGAACCGGCCTGCGATGTCCGGGCTCCAACGCCCCTGCCCCGACGTGTAGATCGCACTTTCGGCCATGGGTAACGGCCCGCCCAGCCTCGCGTCGGCCTGTGGGAACGTCCGCTCCCGGAAGTAGGGCAGCAGGTACAGGTCCATTGCGCCCCAAGCGCCCTCGAGCGTCAGCGATGCCATGGGCTGCCCGAGCCGGTCCTCCCCGTCCAGATCCTCCACCCCGTCCACCTGGTTCACGATGTCGACCAGGTGGCGGACCTCCGTTACCCCCCAAAACGCCTGTCCGAAACCCACGAACCCGGTGAAGCGATCGCCCAGATACGTCAGGCCGAACTCACGCACATCCACATGGGAACGATTCCCATCGTGCGCATCCAGTCGGGCGAACCCCTGCCCTTCCAACAGCCAGTATCCACCCTCGGACTCAACCAGTATTTCCGGAGTCAGGACGAAGGAAGGCGAAAGGCGCGCATCCGTCTGGCCTGGGAACAGCGCCTCCTCGGGAAATGCGCGCAGGGACGCCCCCAGCTCCCCGCGCACCTCGACCGTCTGGGCCGAACCCGAGCCGGGGCCCAGCACCAGTACAATGGCGAGCAGCAGGCCTGCGATTCTCATCGGGCCCTCCTCAGGCGAGACGGCGTGAAGTCGTCCTCCGCCAATCCCGAGCCGAACTCCCATCCTTCAAAGACCAGCTCCGTCGTCTTCCCGTTCTGGTGGTTCTCCATGACCATCCGATCCGGCCGCCAGAAGCCCTCGCCATACACCTTGAACCCGTGCGCGGTGAGCGTCTTCAAGAGGACGTCCTTCCGGTCGTAGAAGTCGACGCGTTGAGCGCGATGCTCTGCCGTGTCCCACCAGACGACCTGGCGCGCGTACCCCGAGTTCTCGTACTCCGGGAGCCGCTCCACCACGTCGCATTCCAGATCGCCGCACGGTTCGGTGCGCAACCAACGGTAGGCGTACTTCTCCACCTCCTGTGAAACGAGGTCCTCGTAGGCGAACTCGCTCCCCACGAATGGGCCAGACTTGTTGCCGGACGAGATCCGCTTCACCCGCCGAAGTGCCGGCAGGTAGAGCCACTGATCATCCGGATCCAAGATCCGCGTGTGCGAGAGAAGTGCCGTGCCTTCGATGTCACGAGGGGACTCGAACACGATGATGCTCCGGTCTCCCAATCCGTCTCCATGGGTCTCGAGCGCCATGCGGCGGAGCGCACGAGTGCTCTCCTGCCCCGCCCGATTGCGCAGGACCATGCGCATGTTGCTCCTGTTGTCACCCCACCCGACGTCATTGGCGTCGGCTGCCTGGGCTACGGCCAGACCGCGCTCCTCTGGTGCTTGCGCCGCTGTTCCCGTTGGTGCGGCTTGGGCGATCCCCACGATGGCCAGCGCCGTCACCACCACTCGGCCAAACATGCGTCGTTGGGTCTTCGATTTCGTTTTCATGATCCATATCTCCAGTTGTATATCAGATCAGCTCGCACTGGCCGGAATCGGCTGGCGAGCAGGATTCGGCCCCGACTCCGGGGCAGGGCTGTGCGCACGCTCGCCATCCAAGGCGATGAGGAGCGCAGGCAGCAGGAGGAAGTCCACCACGAGGGCGCACATCACGGTGAGGGCCGTGAGCCCGCCCATGTACGCGGTGACCCGACGCGTGGTCCACTGCGGCCCTGGCGGACATCTGCCTGCGTGCGCGGTTGTACTTGGACAAGAAGTGGACGGTGTCATCCACGATGATCCCGATGGAAAGCCCGGCAATCACGGAAACCGCGAAGCCGACCTCACCCACGACCATTGCCCAGACTCCGAATGCCGCCAGCGTCGGCACCACGTTGGGGATCAGGCTGATGATGCCCATGCGCACACTTCGCAGCGCGAACATCAGGATCCCCGAGATGAGCAAGAATCCAAAGCCGGTGCCCAACATCATCGAGGCGATGTTTCGTCGCGTGATCTTGGCGAACATCATCGCTGGGCCGGTACCCTTCGCGCTCCGCATGGACGGCGTGCCGTGCTCCCGCAACCAGGCCTCGGCGGCCAGGGTCTCCTGTTCGATCGTCGAGACGTCCACATCGCCGTACGTCACATCGAGGCGGAGCGCGCTCTTGTCCACGTTGATCTGATCGTTCACGTCGAGCCCGTAGGGCAGCGACATCTCGTAGAGCAGCAAGTACTGGGCGCCCAGCTCTCGACTGTTGGGCTGCTCGAAGAAGGCCGGGTCATCTCCGTGCATGTTCATGTTCAGGCGCTTCATGGTATGGCTGAAGCTGTTGACGTGTGCCACGCCCGGGCGTCCTTCCAGCCACTCCGTGAAGTCCTCTACCGCTGCCAGGTACTCAGGGTCAGACACCCCCTGCGCCTCACCGGACTCGAGCGAGAAGCTCGTGACGTATGGCCCGGTGAGATGCTCCATCGCGAATTCCGTCCCCGGCCGGATCGGGAGCGAATGATCGAAGTACTCGAAGTACTGGTCGTTGATGTCGATGGTGGGCACGAGGGCAATGAGCGCGATGACCACGGCGATCGAGCCCACGAGGATCTGGCGTGATTTCTCCGTGACGACCTGGGCTATGCAGTCCACGGCCCGCTGCATGACGCTTCGCTTGTCCTGCGCAGGCACCCGTCCACTGGTCATCGCGAGAACAGCCGGAAGGACGGTCATGGAGTAGAGCCACGCTGCCCCGACGCCGAAGGCCGTCAGGTTGCCCAGCAGCCTGAAGGGCGGGGAGTCCCCGAAGTTGAGCGTGAGGAACCCGATGACGTCAGGAAGACCGGCTGGGCGTTGATCACCATCGCCTCGACGATGGCGTCGTCCTTCTCCAGTCCGGTGCGACGCCCGTGGAAATACGAGAGGATGATGTGCACCGAATCCGCCACGGCCATGGTCAGGATGATCACCGGGGCCGCGGCACTGACCGGGTCCAGAAAGACGCCGAGGTGTCCCGCGACGCCGACTGCCGTGAGCGTGGACAACAGGATCACGATGAACGTCCCCACCGTGCCTCCCGTGGAGCGCAGCATCACGACAACGGCCAAAAGCAGCGCGAAAAACATGGCCGGCATGACGAGCGGAGCATCCTTCGTGGGCGCATCTGCGAACGCCATGTTCAACAGCACGACGCCGGTGGATTGGATCTCGAGCTCTGGATACCGCTCCCGGTACTCACGCTCCAGCCCCCGCACCGCTTCCACAGTCGCGGGCAGTTCATCTGTGGACACCCCTGGAAGTGAGATGCGTACGTTCACGCCGGCCGACTGGCCGCTCTTCGCCACGAGGCGGCCCAGGAGCAACGGCTCGTTCATGGACACGCGTCGGGCTCGCTCCGCCACTTCGGGCGTGATCTCCCCCCTGGGCACCAGGTCTTCGACGATCAACTCGTCGCCGTCGGCCCACGTGTGTTGGAAGTTCGAGATCGCATCGACTCGCGTGGAGTGCGGGATCTGCCACGCGTCTTCGGTGAGGTCCCGAAGGGCCTCCAAGGTCTGCTCGGTGAAGACGTCGCCCGATTTTGGGCGGACAACGAAGAGCACGTTGTCGTTCTGGGAGTAGATGTCCTCGAGCTCCTGGTACGCGACCAGGTCCGGGTTGTCCTCCGAGAAGAACGTCCGGTAGTCCGTCGAGAGCCCCAGGTGTCGCGCGCCCACACCCGCCAGCGCCGAGAGAACGACCCCGGCCAGCAGAACGATCCGCCGATGGCGGATCATTCCTCTCGTGAAGCGAGCCACGAACCCCTGTGGCGGTGGCGTTTCATCTTGTTGATACATGGTTCGTCTCCTTCAGTGTTATGTACTGCTCTGTACAGAATTACAGAAAAAAAGAGAGTTCCGGCTCATGCCGGCTCACGACCCATGTCGAAAACGACCCGAGCGGCCGACAGGGCTTCGTCCTGCTCGACTCCCGCTTCCATGAGAACATGGGAGCCCCAGGCCACGGCCATCATCAGCAGCGCCGCCTGAGAGGGATCGAGATGCTCGGGAAGGACCCCCTGCTCCTGGGCGATCTTCATGTGGTCTGTCAGGATCGTCTTCATGCGCGCGATACCGATCCGAATGGCCTTCTGGACCTCCGGGTCCGAGCCGCGGTGTTCCTTGGCAACGTGCACGAAGTAGCATCCGTGGTTGCCGGTCTCGCTTCCTACGCTGTCCAGGTAGCTCCCCAGCAACGCTTGAAGTGCCTCACCTCCAGGGTCCATCTCCCTGAGCATCCGGTATGGCCCGCCCTCTTCCAGCACGCTCAGATACCTGTCG
>JBDGVT010000281.1:0-9210 GCA_039585495.1 Gemmatimonadota bacterium
AACCGCATTTCGTTCAACGAATCGGGTGGCTCCGAGCCTCAGTTTTGGGAGCCAACGACGGCATCGTCTCCACAGCGAGCCTGCTTGTCGGCGTTGCCGCGGCGGATGCTGCCCAAGGACAGGTCCTCCTCGCAGGAATCGCAGGCCTGGTTGCCGGAGCCATGTCGATGGCGGCAGGGGAGTATGTGTCGGTCAGCTCTCAGGCTGACTCGGAGAAGGCCGACCTGGACCGAGAACGTCTTGAGTTGGCACGCAATCCGGATCTTGAACTCGAGGAACTCACAACGATCTACGAGTCGCGAGGCCTCGATCGATCGCTGGCGCTCGAGGTCGCGGAACAGCTGACGCGGCATGATGCCCTCAGCGCCCACGCGCGCGACGAATTGGGTTTGTCAGAGGTCCACTTGGCGCGACCGATCCAAGCTGCAGCTGCTTCGGCCCTCGCCTTCGCCGGCGGTGCAGCCCTCCCACTCGGAGTAGCGAACGCAGCCCCATTGGATTCCCTTAGCGCCTTCGTAACCGCCGCCTCACTCGCATCACTCATGGTCCTAGGGGGGATCGCCGCCCGCGCCGGTGGAGCCGACGTACTACGAGGAAGTATTCGAGTGACCCTGTGGGGCGCCGTAGCGATGACGTTGACTGCGCTCGTGGGCCGCGCCGTCGGGACTGTGTTGTGACTCCAACGGTCGATGTGTGTGGCGCTCGACCCTGCTTCTGGCTCTCAGTGCAGTCTCGGGGGACTGCAGCATACACGGGCCGAAGATCCAGACCTGGGCTCCTCTTTGCCAATCCCGATGGCTGCATTCTAGATTGCAGAATCCTCAGACCCACCTGACTTCTTTTCCGGGTCTATATCCCTCCCCTGTCAGGAGCCCCTCATGAACGCTCGAATCAGACTCGCCCTCGCCTGCACCCTCTTGAGCTTCGCCGTGCCGCTTCAGGCCCAGGATGGCAACCTCACGATGGGATACTTCGTAACGACGAACCTGGCTCACGTCATGCAGCTCGAAGAGGGTATGCGCGAGCATGTCGGATGGCATGTCGATCAGAACGATCCCTGGCCGGGATTCATGTATCAGGCCATGCACGGAGGCATCGAGTACGTCTGGGTCTCACCCGGCCACACCTGGGCCGATTTCGACAATCCGCCGATCGACATGCACGCCGACATGGCGGATTTCGCGCAGAACGCGGGAGAGCACGTGCTGGACCTCGACGTTCGGACCTGGACGACCTGGTCGGACGTCTCCCTGGAGCCGGCCCCCGACGCCGTCGTTCCGATCTGGCAGGTCATGGAATTCGACTTCAAGGCCACCGAGGAGGGCAGACAAGCGGTCATGTCCGCGATGGCAAAGGTGAAGGCGGTCATGGAGCAGGCCGGTGCCCGGTACACGGTGAACGAGGTCGTAGGTGCGGACTCGAGCCCGCAACTCTTCATCGGGCTCGCGCATGAGACGATGGGCGAGATGGACGAGATGGGGGGCGACGCGTTCGCGTCCATGCTAGCGCAGGCGTATGGCCACGCCGATGCGATCCATATCATCCGGACGTTTGAAGCGTACATGACCCCCCTGGCCACCCGCGTCTGGACGCTGCGACCCGACCTGTCCCACATGCCGGGCATGTGAGCACGAGCCGTAAGACGGCTTGAGCGTACTGAACCGAGGCGGGTGAACCCCGCCGCAGGGACGAAACGCTGGCGTAGCTGACTACAACGATATGGACGAGCCGCCACTCTTATTCAGGGTGGCGGCTTCGTCATATGCCCCATCGGCGCAACGCGTGTGGCCGAGTCTCGGCTCACCTCCCGTCACGCCCATCCACGTCCGAGTCGTAGCGACCTACCCGTTGGTCTCCGAGTTCCACACTTCCCGCTCGAGTCGAACCTGTGTTCGAATACTGCCCAAAACGAAAACCCGGGGTCCCTTGGGACCCCGGGTCAGTGCGCCCGACAGGATTGAGCTCCGGTCGCTTCGCGATCCTCGCTCCTCTCGCGGAGATCCTGTCCGATCTTCGACTACCGTATCTCCCGCTCGAGTCGAACCGTGAGTCCACACTTCTGCTCGGTCACAGGTTCGAATACTGCCCAAAGAGAAAACCCGGGGTCCCTTGGGACCCCGGGTCAGTGCGCCCGACAGGATTCGAACCTGTGACCTCGTGCTCCGGAGGCACGCGCTCTATCCAGCTGAGCTACGGGCGCATGTTCACGTCCCGAAGCACTCCAGCCCCGAAGACGACGAGTAACATAGTCTCAGTGTCGGCGTGCTGGTAGGCGGATTTCAACCGTCGGCCGGGGCCGCTACTCGTTGCGTATCGGAGCGGGTGCCGATGGCGAACGCGATGAGGTAGGCGGCGACGGCCACGAGCGTCATCGCCCGGAAGCCCAATGACATGGAGAAGAACTCCGCGAGCCCGCCAACGACCGCCCCGAGCAGATTCCACCCGAACGCCACATCCGCGGCGGGCCTCGCCTTGAAACGGGACGCAAAGCAGAGCGACGCGAAGAGGATCGGGACTCCGACGTAAAGGACCGAGAGTGCGAGTCTGGCCGCTGGATCAGTCTGCAGCAGCGCATGCAGGGGAACCGCATAGGTGACGAGCAGGGCGGCTGCGAGTCCTACGCCCGCGACCTGCCACCGGACGGGCTTCAGCTCCATGACGATGGTGCCCACCAGGATGGTCACAAGGATCGCCCCGAACACCACCGCCGACGTCAGCCAGGTCGATCCCCAGACCAGGGCCATGGCCGTTACGAACTTGGTCTCGATCAGGAGGAAGGCAAACCCGTAGATGAACATCTCGGCATCGACTCCCTCTCTCCGTCGGAGCGCATCGCGCATCTCCTTGGAAACGCTCATAACCGCGAGAACGCTCAGCGTCGCCAGCATGGCAATCATGCCGAGATAGAACGAGGTGACCCCTCGCGACGGGAGGTAGAGATAGGGCCAGTCGTCGCTCGGGATGGTGGGGCCGATGAGCTCTTCCTGGAGATACCAGGCGTCGGGGTCCTCCTCCTGTGTCGGGTCCGCGAACGCGGGGCCCGCCATGAAGATGATGTTGAAGAGCGTGTAGTAATCCCGATGCACCGCCGGCATCGCACCGAACGTGCTCGCGAGCAGCGCGGCGAGGTGCTCGAAGATGTAGTCCTCCCCCACGGAGAAATACATCACGACCCCCCCATCGTCCGTCAGCAGGCGCTCGGCCGCCGCCAACGACTCGCGCGTGTACACGAAGTTGTCGAGGCGCACGTTGGAGAGCGCCGACAGCCGGGTCATCGAGTCGAGGGTACCGAAGACGATGAGGTCGAAATCCTCCTCGGACTCGTTGAGGAACGACCGCGCGTCGGTGTTGTGGACGGTGACCCGTGGATCGGAGTAGGGCCGGTTGGGGTGTACCGTCCGACCAAGGTCCAGAATGACGGGATCGATCTCGACCGCGTGCACCTCCTGCGCTCCTTCCGCGAGCAACACGGCCACATCATTCCCGGTCCCAGCACCCAGTACGAGCGCCTTTCGAATCGGTCGATCGAGCACCCGGTACGGCAGGTGATATCCGAACAGGGTCTTGCGTCGGTCCTCGAGCGCACCGGCATCCGAATCGAAATCCAGCGCAATCTGATGGAGAGACCCGTTGGCCTGGATGTGACGGTCCGGTAGCCCTTCCACCGGAATGTCGGTGAGTGCGTAGTAGGGACTGAACCGCTCAGGACCCGTCGTGGACACGACGACGACGAGAATGAAGGCCGCGGCTCCCACATAGAGGATCCGCCCGATCCGGTCGTGTCGGACCAACACGAGCCCGGCCAGGAGAAACACCCCGAACCACCACACCGGACGAGCACCAGAGAAGCTCACCGCGGTGAAGCAGATCACCCCGAGGAGCGATCCTGTCAGATCGACTGCGTATCCTCGAAGCGCTGACCCGCCGAGACGAAAGTCCTCGAGACGGACACCCACGAACTGGCCCAACGGCACAAACGACACGGCGCTGAGGACGAAGATGGCGAGCAGCGGGAGCTTCACGCCCTCCACCACCGGCGCACCCTCGGGAAGGTCGAGGTAGAACAACCAGAGGTGCTCGGTAACGCCCTCAGCGGTAAAGGCCACGCGGCCCAGGGCCCACGCACCCGCCACGAGCGCAACGAGGCTCACGGGCCACAGCCAGAGGAGCGATCGCTCCCTCGATCGGAGCGCACCCACACCCAATCCGAGGAATGCACTCAGCAGGATCAGGTTGGGGAAATACCCCGTGACCCGCACCTCCACCGGCAACCAGCGGATGAGCGCGAGCTCCTGGAAGAGCACTACGAAGGAGGCCGCGAGGAGCTCGGGGCCGGGGTGCCGCCGGGAGGGTCGTGATGACTGAATGGGAGATCCCAGGAAGAAGACGCACAATCGTGTCCCCCGACTTTCCGACCTGCAAGGCCCTGTCGAGAGAGTCCCCCACAAAAAAGGTCGGCGCCCGCCGCTGGTGTGCGACGGGCGCCGTCAGAATGAGCGCGCGGAATAAGCCGAGTTCTGTCCCCTTTCGGGGGAGGATCATTCATCTGGGGCCGCTGTTACCAACGACCTCGTGCAGCCTACCCGGGACTCAGACGGAGCGGGCAGCCCCTCATCCCCTATTTGGCCTTGCTCCGGGTGGGGTTTACCGTGCGACCTCTGTCACCAGCGGCCCGGTGCGCTCTTACCGCACCCTTTCACCCTTGCCTGTGCCGCGAACGGCCATCGGCGGTCTACTCTCTGTGGCACTTTCCATCGCCTTGCGACGCCCGGACGTTATCCGGCACCCTGCCCTGTGGAGCTCGGACTTTCCTCCAGCAACCGAAGTCACCGGCGATCCTCACTCGCACGCTCACGGGAAAGATGGGTCCAAAGCCCCCGCCCGATCCAGGGGTCCGTCGCGCAGCTACCGTCGTCGGGGCCGAATTGGCACGCAGTCCACAGTAGACGCTCGCCGGTCGGGCTCCTGCCCCCTATCCTCCGCCCATGCCCAACCCGACCTATGATCTGGCCTCCGTGCGCGGGGAGATCCCGATTCTTCGCACGCACATCCCGCTAGGCGACCCGCGCTGCGGCCGACGCGTACCTCACGTCCTGGGCCGAGGACGGGATGGACTGGGATACGTGGATGGCGGAAACGGACGCCGCCCGGACCGAATTCGCCGCGTTCATCGGGGCCGACCCCGACGACGTGTCGGTGGCGACTTCGGTATCCCAGGCGACGGCGAGTGTGGCGAGCGGACTCGACTGGACGCAGGACCGGCGTCGGGTGGTCGCGAGCGGGGGTGAGTTTCCGACGGTCGGCCATGTGTGGCTCGCTCAGGAACGCTTCGGCGCCGAGGTCGAATGGGTCCCGGTACGAAACGGCGCGCTCGAACTCGAGGATTACGAGCGACTCGTCGACGACCGCACCGCGGTGGTGTCTGCATGCCGGGGGTACTACCAGACGGGCTTCAAGCAGGACATCCGACATCCCGGCGATCGCGGAGATCGCCCACGCGAAGGGCGCCCTTCTCTACGTCGACGCCTATCAGACGATGGGTAGCGAGCCGTTCGATGCCCCAGCCTCGGGCGCTGACTTCGTCGCCTCCGGGAATCTCAAGTTCCTCATGGGCATCCCCGGGATCGCGTTCCTCTGGGTGCGACCCGGGATCGCTGCACGCGTTCGCCCGGCGATCACCGGATGGTTTGGTCGTGAGAACCCGTACGCGTTCGACGCGACGACGCTCGACTGGGGCGCGGGCGCGCGCCGCCTCGATACCGGCACCCCCCCGATCATGGAAGCCTACGTGGCGCGTGCCGGGATGGCGTGGCTGCGAGAGATCGGCCTCGATGCCATCGGAGCGTGGACGTCGACGCTGGGTCAGCGATGTGTAGAGGGAGCCATAGAACGCGGACTCACGGTCCTGGGTCCGACGGACCCGACTCGGCGCGCACCCACGACCGCGATCGCCTGTGATGACAGTCACGCGGTCGAAGCGACGCTTCGGGCTCAACAGATCATCGCATCGGCCCGAGGTCCGGCGATCCGGCTCGCACCGCACTTCTACAACACCACGGACGATGTCGACCAGGCACTCGACGCGCTCGCGGCGGCGATGGGCAAGGGCTCGTGAGCGACCGCGTCAAGTCGGGCACCCCCGCCACCCGGAGTGGCGGACGCGAGACATTCGGTTCGAAACTCGGCGTCCTCGCGACGATGGTCGGGCTGGCGGTCGGGCTGGGGAACGTGTGGCGGTTCCCCTACATGGTCGGCGAGTTCGGCGGGGCGGCGTTCGTTCTCCTCTACCTCGTCATCGCAGCACTGGTCGGTGTCCCGGCGCTCATGGGAGAGTGGTCGCTAGGCCGTCACACACGTCACGGCACCCTCGGCGCTTACGAGCGGATCGGCGTGCCGGGAGGCCGCTGGGTGGGCAGGATTCTCTGCGGCATCGTGTGGGTCGCCGTGGCCTACTACACGAACGCGATCGGGTGGGTGGCCTACCATGCCGTCGGGTACGCAGCAGCCGGTGTAGGCATGGAGGTGGAGACATCCGCAATCCTGCCACCGGAGACGGGATTTTCGCCCAAGTCGCTGGGGCTGCAGCTCTTTTTCACAGCGCTCGTGCTTGGGATGGAAGCGGCCGTGATTCTCAAGGGAGTACGAGCCGGGATCGAACGCGTCTCCACGATCGTCACTCCCGTGCTGTTCCTCACCCTGATCGTGATCATGGTTCGCTCGCTTACACTGCCCGGCGCCGGTGAAGGCGTCGTGTGGCTCCTCGCGTTCGATCTAGCCGACGTCACGCCGACGGTCGTGGTCGCGGCACTCGGCCAGGTCGTCTTCTCCGTCGGTCTCGGGGGTACGCTCATGCTCGTCTACGGATCGTACCTGGCCGACGAAGCGGACATACAGTCAGCCGCGATGTGGACGGTCATCGGGGATACCGGAGCGGGACTCCTCGCTGGACTCGCCATCTTCCCTGCCGTCTTCGCGTTCGGCCTGGAGCCGAGTTCCGGGCCGGGCCTGCTCTTCGCGACGCTGCCCCAGGTGTTCCAACAGCTGCCCGTCGGCTGGTTCTTCGGATTCCTCTTCTTCGGCGGGCTCTTCGGGGCGGCGCTCCTCTCAGGGATCGCCGCGTACGAGGTGTTGGTCGCGGGCTTCACGGACACGCTCGGCTGGACCCGCCGTCGCGCAACGTGGACGGTCTACGTCGTTTCGATGGTGCTCGCGGTGCCTCCGATGATCAATCTGGAGATCTTCATACCGTGGGACCTGACCTTCGGATCGGGCGCGCAGACGGTCGGCACGCTCGTCGCCGCGCTCACCGTGGGGTGGGTCATGCACCGGGCGACGCTGCTCGAGCAGATCGCCGGTCCGGATCCTTCCTTCGCCGACAGGGCACTGGTGAGATGGCTTCGATGGGTCGTGCCGACCGCGGTGCTGGTGGCCGGCGTCTGGTGGCTGCTGTCCGACGTCTTGGGAGCGGTACAGGCGACGTAGTCCTTGCCCGGCCCACACGGTCGCCATGGCGTGTGTTCGCTGAGGTCGGCTAGCTTCGTACGACTCGAACCTGCCCCGGAGAAGCCCATGTATCGCCGTACGTTCCTGCTCGCTTCACTCGTCCTCTTCGGGCTCCCTGTCGTGCCGTCCTCTCTCGCGGACAGCACCAGACTCTCCGCCCAGGAGCCCGTCGTCGTATACGTCGTGCGGCACGCCGAACGAGCGGAAGACGGCACCAGCGACCCCGTGATCTCTCTTCCAGGGTGGGATCGATCGCGACTGATGGCGGAGATGTTGGCGGACGCGGATCTGACCCACATCCACTCCACCGACTACAAGAGGACGCGGATGACGGGCCGGCCAACCGCTGATGCCACCGGCCTGGAGATCCAGCTCTACAACCCCCGGGACCTGGCGAGTTTCGCAGAGGAGTTGAAGGCGACGCCGGGCCGGCATCTCGTTCTGGGACACAGCAATACGACACCTGGTATGGTCGCGGCGCTCGGCGGTGATCCCGGAGGTCCGATCGAGGAGATGGAGTACGATCGCCTCTACATCGTCACCGTGGCTGGAGACGCCGTCAGCACGGTACTGATCCGATTCGGTCAGCCATACGCGGGGCACTGAGGACGAGGGACTGATCCCGTGAGCGCGCCCCTCGACGCGGTCGTGGTCGGCGCAGGGCCGAATGGTCTCGCGGCTGGCATCGAGCTCGCCCGGTCGGGCCTGTCCGTGCTCATCCTGGAAGCGAACGAGACGATCGGTGGCAGTGCCCGAACCGAAGAGCTGACGCTGCCCGGCTTCTATCATGACGTGGGTTCAGCGGTCTATCCGCTCGGGATCGGGTCGCCGTTCTTCTCCTCCCTGCCCCTCGCCGAGCATGGTCTGGAGTGGGTTCATCCCGAGGTGCCGCTCGCTCATCCGCTCGATGGAGAGGAAACGGTCTTTCTCCATCGGAGCCTCGACGAGACGGCCAGGGGACTCGGCAAGGACCAGCGCGCCTATCGGCGCCTCGTCGAACCGTTCGTGCGCGCATGGCCCAGCTTCGCCGACCACGTGCTGAACTCGCCTCGGCATGCGGGCCATGCGCTCGACATCGGGGGCCACATCCTCATTCCGGACGAGCGGCGCGCGAGCACTCTTCGCCGGAAACGCGGCTCACTCGGGGCTCCCTCTGGAGCAGCGCCCTGCGGCGGCCATCGGGCTCACGCTGATGGCGGCGGGCCACGCGGTGGGCTGGCCGATTCCACGGGGCGGAGCCGGTGCGCTGACCGGCGCGCTGGCGTCGCTCTTCCGCTCGCTGGGCGGTACGATCGAAACGGGCACCCGCATCGAGTCGATCGATGATCTTCCGGCGGCGAGGGCCCGGTTACTGGCGCTGACCCACCGGCAGGTCGCGGCCGTGGCGGGCAGCGGGCTTCCGGACGACTACGCCGACTCGCTGAAGGAGTGGCAGTACGGCCCCGGCGCGTTCAAGATCGACTGGGCGCTCGACGGCCCGATCCCCTGGGCTGCGAAGGGTGTGGATCGCGCGTGCACCGTGCACCTCGGTGGAACCCTCGAAGAGATCGGCGAATCGGAACGCGCTCCGGCGGAGGGTCGACTCGCCGATCGCCCCTACGTCCTCTTCGCACAGCCGTCCCTCTTCGACCCTACCCGTGCTCCTGAAGGGAAGCACACGGCGTGGGCCTACTGTCACGTGCCGAACGGGTGGAACGGAGATGCCAC
>JBDGVT010000282.1:0-3366 GCA_039585495.1 Gemmatimonadota bacterium
TCCCTCGCGTTTCGTCCCGTAGAAGTTGCCCGCCCCCATGGCTCCGCTGATGCTCCCGTTGAATTCGGTGCCTGCAAACACCACCTCAACGCCGACGTCCGCGTCCGGGATGTAGAAAGTCATGGTCTGCCCGTCGATCGCGATACGGGACACCGACGCTGGCCCCATGTCAGAGTCGAGACTTCCTCGGTAGCCCTCTTCGGCTGACCCTCGAATGGTCAGGACTCCATTGACCGCCATCCCGTCGACCTCCGCCGTAAAGTCGAACACGCCTGTCGGATCGAGTGGGGGTGGAGGCGGCGGCTCAGGAGGAGGGCCGCTCGCACAGGCGCTGAGGAGTAGGGCGAGGGCAACCGCAGTGGTCCGGCGCTTGATCATGTGAAGACTCCAATCTCCGGTCTCTTGGTTCACGACGTCACAGTAGCCCGGAAGGCCGTCACCTGCCACCAATCCTCGCGCTCTTCTGACCTCGGTACGGTCTAACACTTCCACGACGCACGGTGTCAGAGATGAAACACCATGAGTAGGCGCGGACGCGCCGATCACACATGTGTCACTTCCAGGAGCTTGCGCAATGCGTCGGCTGAACGTGGTCGGGGTTGTTTCGGTGGGGGTCTCCCTGGTAGTCGCATTCCTTGGAGGCCGGCTCACCGTCAGGGAGACGAAGGTCGCGGCGGCGGCCGAGCGGGCCGCATTCCGGGGCGCGGTCCTGACCAGTCCATTCCTGGAGTCCGCGGGCTCCGAGAATTCGCAGGGTTCGCTGACGCGGGCGCGCGCGGACATCGCGGAGGCCATTTCGATCCGAGAACGATCGGATCCGACGTTGCAGGTATCGGTGTACGCGCGAGATCTGGAGCATGGGGGCTGGATCGGCATCAATGATCGAGCCTTGTTCTCCCCCTGGAGCCTGATCAAGGTGGCCGTTCTCATTCACACGCTGGAGCGGGAGGACTCGGAGCCCGGCATCCTGGATCGGGAGGTCCACTATTCCGGCGGGGAAGAGTCGGTGTTCGATGACACGATGAGGGGCGCACCCGATTCTCTCCGCCTGCAGCCTGGCACTACGTACACCTACCGCGACCTACTCCGGAGAATGATCGAGTACTCCGACAACCATGCGACTCAGCTCCTCCTGCAGGGTGAAGGAGCTCAGGGCATCTCCGAGATGCTCTACAACCTCAGTGCCGAGCAGATCGTCAAGGACGATACCTTCTACTTCGATGCCCACACGGTCGCGGCAATGCTCCGCTCACTGTATCACGGTTCATTCCTCGGTCGGGTTCAATCCGAGTTCGCGCTCGACCTGCTGACCAAGAGCCGCTTTGAAGACGGATTGCGTCGCTACTTGCCACCCGACACGCGGGTAGCGTCCAAGTTCGGCTACCACACGGCCACGACGGATAGCGGCACGCACGTCGAGTTGCACGAATGCGGGATCGTGTACGCTCCCCAGGCTCCGTATGTCGTGTGCGTGATGACCGCAACCGATCGAGACACGGTCGACGAGCTCGGGGACCTTATTGGGGAAGTGTCACGAATCCTCTGGTCGCGTTGACGGACGCGGTCCATCGTCACCGATTCCGCATCAGGCGCCTCGGCCTCGACTCAATGAAGTGACAGCACGTACACGGCGTTGCCTGCGTGCATCACCACACGCTGGCGACCGTCGATCTCGAATGACATGGGATTCGAGCGAGCTGGGGCCCCCGCCTGGAAGTCCCAAAGAGACTCCCCGGTCTCAGCGTCGAGCGCGAAGAAATTCCCCTCGTTGGAGGCCCCGAACACCAGTCCGCCACCTGTGGCCATGAGGCCGTTCCACGGCGGAGTCAGGAGCCTGTACTCCCACTTGAGGTCTCCGCTGTACACATCCAGCGCCTTCACGTACCCCCAGGCATCGTCACCCGCCAATGCCTGCTCGCCGCCACCCATGTAGGGCCGGCCAGGCTCGTACTCCGCGGCCGCCTTGTAGTAGATCGCGCCCATGTGCCGGGTGGGCACGTACAGCGTCTCGGTCAGGGGGCTGTAGCTCGGACTGAACCAGTTCGTGGCGCCCTGAAGGCTCGGCCAGACCAGGTTGCCCTCGGCCGTCGGCTCGGTGTCGGGCAGAACGATCGGGCGTCCGCTCTCGTCGAGGCCTTCAGCCCACGTCTGCTTCGAATACTCCTGACCGTGCAGGTACTCACCCGTTTCTCGGTCGAGCACATAGTAGAACGCATTCCTGTTCGCCATCACCACGAGTTTTCTGTCTCTGCCCTCCCATTCGAGGTCCACGAGCACGGGAATCTCATTCGCGTCCCAGTCGTGCACATCGTGCGGCGTGAATTGAAAGTGCCATCGGATCTCGCCGGTATCGGCGTCGAAGGCCAGGAGCGAGCAGGTATAGAGGTTGTCGCCTTGTCGGAGGTCTCCGTTCCAATCGGGGGCGGGGTTGCCGATTCCCCAATAGATGAGATTCAGGTCGGGATCGTAGGAACCCGTCAGCCACGTCGAGCCCCCGCCGTGCTCCCAACTGTCGCCCTGCCAGGTCTCACTTCCCGGTTCGCCAGGGCCTGGAATCGTGTAGGTGCGCCAGAGCAATTCGCCGGTCTCGGCATCGTACGCGTCCAGGAATCCCCTGATCCCCGCCTCCGCACCGGCGACACCCACGATCACCTTCCCGTCGATCGCCAGCGGGGCGCCCGTCATGGAGAATCCGACCGAGTTGTCAGCCACGTCCGTGGACCACCGCTCCACGCCGGACTCGGCATCCAGGGCCACGAGGCGTGCGTCCAGAGTGCCTACGAACACGGTCTCACCGAGAATCGCCACTCCACGATTCACACGGGGAAAGCCGATGTTCAGCGTCTCGCGGGCGACGTTGGCGTCCCACCGCCAGATCCGCCGCCCGGTGCGCGCGTCGAGAGCGGTCACCGTGCTGGGCGGCTCCGTGAGATACATCATGCCGTCGACGACGACCGGAGTCGTTTCGACCAGACCCGGACTCGTCTGATAGATCCACTCTACGCGGAGGTCGGCGACGTTTCCGGTGTTGATCTGATCCAGCGAAGAGAACCGCTCCGAGGCGTAGGAGCCCGAGTAGTTGAACCAGTTGTGCGGCTCCGCCTTGGCCTGCACCAATCGCTCATACGTGACCTGAGCGTTCAGCGGAGCCGGTGACGAGAAGGGCATCGCGACGACCGCGATGAGCGGGACACCGAGGAGACGGCACAGGCTCCGCACGCTCATGAAATCCCCCTAAGTCCAGTTCCGGTTAGTGCTGCCAGGTACGCCACCAGATCCTCCACCTCTTCTTCGGTGAGCCGGTCGCGGTAGCTCCGCATGAGACTCCGGTCGAACTCCTTCTCGAGTTCGCGGAGGTCCGGCTTG
>JBDGVT010000283.1:0-3360 GCA_039585495.1 Gemmatimonadota bacterium
CTGTCGGATGGCGTCGAAGGTGAATCGGAGCTGGCCGTCTTCTCCCGGGTGGACATCGGCGTCGAATTCCGCGGCGAGAGCATTGAGCGTTGCCTCCACCTCAGCGCGTGCGACATCCCGATCAAGGCGTGTGTTCACGAAGTCGTGCGCCTCTCCCACTCCGACCCCAGGACCTCCACGCAGCGAACGCTCGTAGATGAGGCCGAGCAGCACTCTCCTGACGTTTCGCCGGGAGCGGCGGCGGTTCTCGAACTTTACCCCAGCCATCCGCGTGAGCGGGCCCGCGAAGAAGAGGAAGCTGAAGATCACCGGGATCAGGACCAGCCCGATGAACGCTTCGGGCCCTCCCAGGCCCAGCCTCGGAAAGATGAACAGGGGTGCGGTGGCAGCGGCGATCAGCGTGAACGCGTTCATACCGACCACGATCATGTTGGCGCCGATCGTGTTACCGGTGAGTTCCCGAGGGTACTCGAGCCTCATCCAGGATGGATTGGGAGCACGCACCTTCCCGGTATCCGACGCTGAAGTCATGACCCCGGGGAAGGCGTAGACCAACTCGCCATCGGGTGAGACCGCTGCTTCACCATCGTACGCACCGAGAAGACGTCCCATCTCGTTTTCGGCTTCGGCGACCGTCGACCCCGTGTGCTCGACCAGTTCGGCCGTCGTAATCACGCCGCTTCGTGATCGAATGAGGCGCAGCGTGCCGCGGTCGAGCTGCTTCTGGGTCGGCTTGGGGCGATCGGGCCCGAAGACGAAGGCGAAAACCTTCTTGTAAAACGGGACCTTGTCGCCCTTGTCGAGTGTTCGCTCCCAGCGTTGACCGTAGTACGGCCGGCCGATCCGCCAGCGTGGGCCCCAGATCCAGTACCAGATGAACGGATCGAAATGGAAGCCGCCGCGATGCCCTCCCCGGCCCCGACTCCAACCGCCACCTCTTGAATCGCCCCCCCGCTGGTTCGCGAAGAGCGCCGCAATCACCAGGACCACGAAGACAACGAAGTAGACGACCAGCATGACCACGATCCATGCCTTGAACCCCTTCGTGATCAGACCCTTCATGGTCTTGCCTGCGCGGGCAAGGAACGGCTCCGTACCTCGTTCGATGAGCTTCGGATCGAACTCGTAGACGAGCTCTCCGGAGTCGGACACGGCGAGGTGCCCCCGGTGTGACTCGAGCAGCGCCTTGAGGCCGGCGCGTACCGAGTCACTCGGAAGTCCTGAATCTGCGACCACGTCGCCAACCGTGCCCCGACCGTCGAGACGGCGAAGCGAGCTCAGGATGTCGGACTGGTGCTGGGCGAGGACCAAGGTGCTCACGGTCGGGTTCCTGGGTGACAGTCGATCGGGCTTTACGCCCAGGGCGGGTCTGATGCTACTACGCAAGGGCGGACGGGATCCATCAGG
Organism: Gemmatimonadota bacterium; assembly: GCA_039585495.1. GTDB lineage: Bacteria > Gemmatimonadota > Gemmatimonadetes > Longimicrobiales > Gaopeijiaceae > UBA2589. Next base: position 1,408 of record JBDGVT010000283.1, read on the forward strand.
CGGTCAACGTCGCCTTGCATCGGCCATGAGGGCGCGCACCTGTTCGTCGGCACCGTCCTCGGTCAGCAGCGACACCACGCAATAGGAGGTGATCGAAAGCAGCATCGCCGGGAAGACCTCGTGCAGGACCTCGGACCCTGGGACGAAGTCCCACGCGACAAGCACGGTGATGCCAACCACGAAGGAGCTGATGACCGCCGCTCCGCTCCCGCGGGACCAATGGAGGCCCAGAACGATGGCAGGGAAGAAGCATGCACCGAAGAGACTCCCGCTGACGGCGGTAAGCTCCACGACACCGCTCGGCGGGTTCAAGGAGATGAGGGCGGTAACGAGCGCGAAGAGTGCGACCCAGCCTCGGGTCCATCCCATTTCCGCCTGCTCGCTACGCCGGGGCCGCAATACGCTGGCAAGATCTCGTTCCGCCGTCGAAGCCATGACCAGGAGGACCGAGTCGAGGGACGACATGGCTGCTGCGACCATCGCCACGAGAAGGAACGCTCCCGTCCCGGGGCCGAAAACCTGGGTCAGCAGGGTCGGCACAACGAGATCCGTGTCCTCGATGCCCCCTGGCAGGAGGAGCCGGGCGTAGATCCCGACCGGAATCAGAAGGGAGAACACAACCGCGAAGGTGACGCATGAGACGATCATCCCGGTCCTGATCGCGCGGCCCCCCTGGAGGGCGAAGAAGCGGGATAGCTGGCGCGGTTCTACGGCGAACTTCACGAGTCCCGCGAACATCGTTCCCAGAAGTACCGGGACAGCGACCCCTCCTCCCCAATGAAACAGCGCTTCGCCGCCCGGCTGGGTGCGCACCTCGGAGATCGCGCCCAGTCCTCCGGCCGCGCCAACGGTGCCAGTGAAGAGGAGGACGGCCGCCAGGATCATCACCACGCCTTGCACGGCGTCCGTTTTCACGACGCTGATGAAACCACCGATCACCGTGTAGAGCATGACGATGAAGAAGACGATCACAATCGAGACGCGATACGGAATGTGGAGGAACGTCTCGAGGAGGTTTCCGATTCCCTTGAAGACCGCGGTCATGTAGAAGAACGACGCGATGATCACGATGAGTGCGGCCAGGACCCGGGCTGCGGTGCTGTTGAATCGAAAACCGATGAAGTCCGGAATGGTGAGGGAGTCCATCGCGGCGGTGAACGCGCGCAGCCGGGGGGCCACCACGAGCCATGCGAAGAGCGCGAAGAGGACGGACGTCGGGATGAACAGCAGCCACGGCAGACCCCACTCGTACGTGCGTCCGCTGAATCCGACGAAGGAGTTCGTACTCGCATACGTGGCGAAGAACGAGAGGCCAATGACCCAGCCACCCATGTTCCGACCTCCGACGTAGTAGTCGGCGAGCCCCTTCGTCTGTCGATTCCCCGTCCAGGCGTGGTGCGCGAGCATGACCGAATACAACAGGAGCAAAGAGTGCACGAGCCAGTATTCGCGCAGGTTCTCCAATACGGCCCCGATCAAGTGTGGACCTCAGGCTCGAAGAGCGCGCGGACCTCGGGCTTCATCACCTTTCCCATCGCGTTGCGTGGCAGCTCGCTCACGAACACGACGTCCTTCGGGACCTTGTAAGGCGCCAGACGCTCCTTCGCCATCGTGAGCAGGGCCTCCGCCGTCACCTGCGAGGACGGCGACGCGACGGCCGCAGCACAGACCCGGTCCCCCCAATCGGGATCCCGGACACCGACGACCGCAACGTCGTCGATGTCCGGGTGTGAGCGCAGCACGTCCTCGATCTCGAGCGCCGAGATCTTCTCACCGCCCGTCTTGAGGATGTCGATGCTCGTGCGACCGAGGATCCGGTACGCCCCGTTCTCGATGAGGGCCTGGTCTCCGGTTCTGAACCACCCATCCGCGGTGAAGGCTTCGATGGTCTCGTCGGGGCGCTTCCAATACTCGGCGAAGACGGTTGGGCCGCGGACCTGGATCTCTCCCGCT
>JBDGVT010000284.1:0-3355 GCA_039585495.1 Gemmatimonadota bacterium
GGCAGCCTGATGAAGAACGGCGGATTTCCGGGATGATCCACGATCTCCGCGATATGGTGAGCAAGTTGTCCGAACACCGCCCATTCGAATCGGAACGCAAAGGCGAGCTCAGGAGGCCGTCGAAGAGTCGAACGAGGCGATCTGCAAGCGAGATAAGAGCCGAAACGGACTGTGCTGCCCACTGTTTCGGCGTTCCAAACCCGAAGATCTTGCGCATCAGCAGCGAAAGGTCATAGGTCATCGCTGCGGCGATTTGTCGCTTGGTCAGGTTTTCCTTTCCTCGCAATGTAGCTCGCCTCAACCCACCGTGATCGAGAACATGGGCGAAGCTTCGTTCCAGGTGCTCGCCTCGCTTTCTGAGAAGTGCCTTTCCGCTTTTGCTTTTCACGGCTCGCTTCGCCTTGTTCAAGGTTTGGCGTGTCACCTTGCACTGCTTGTCTTTGTTCCTGCGTGACTCGTGCGGGTCGCCCATCACCGTGCGGATGCCTTCGCTCTGCAACGCACAGACTTCCTCTGCGCTGAAGTAGCCTTCGTCGGTTGTCAGGCTCCGTCCCACTTTCTCCTGTTTGGGATCTTCGCAGACTCCCGCCAGCGTCCTGCATCCCTCCAGCACACGATCAGACAACTCTTCGCTGTCTCCGCTATCGCCGGTTCTCACTTCGGCCCGGATGATCGCCCCGGTCTCCAGGTCGGTGAGATGCTCGGGCTGATAAACCATGTCGCAGGCCCCGTCCTTGGTCCGTCCGACCTTGGCATCGGGATCGTGTGGATTGACCCAGTCCTCGTTGGAGGTCTTTCGTCCCTTGCGCTTCTTATCGAAACGACGCACCGCCTTGGTATCGTCGGGATCGATTCCCGCTTCCGCAGCAAGCTTTTTCACATACTCCCAGTAGGACTCTTCGGTGTTGCGATGCTGCAGTTCACGCAGGCTCGCGTTGGCTTCGATGATCGAAGAGTCGATGCCAAGGTCTCGCCCCTTGAGCAGCCCGTGCTCGTAGAGCCCGGTGAGCACGATCTCCAGCGCGCTCTGGTAGACTTCCACTCCCAGGCGCGTACGGATCACCGAGAGCGACGAGTGATCTGGTGTGCTTTCGGTCAGGTCGTAGCCAAGGAAGGCCCGCAACGAGAGGCTGTCTTCGCAGCGGCTCGCAATGGCCCGCTCACTGGGAAGATTTTCGAAGAACCCAATCATGAGCATCTTGAAGTAAACGGCCGGGTCGATACCTGGTCGCCCGCCCGAACTCGCTTTCTTGTAGGACGATCGACAGAGATCACGCACCTTCTCGGCGAACTCCATCTCGCGAAGCGTCTCGTCAAGCTTGCGATAAAACGTTCCTGCCTTCACCGCCGGTAACTGCCTCTTCTCCACCGTAAGCGTCTCACATACAGCATATACCGATCCGGCGGTTGACCGCTACGCTTCGGGATGTCCAAACGACGATCCCCCGAACAATGGCGCGCTTTGTTGAGCGCCTTTCACCGCAGCGGCAAGAAGCAAGTCGATTTCTGCTCCGAACACGGGCTGTCGGTTTCCAGCCTGCAGTATCAACTGCGCCGGGAACGGTCCCGCGCGATCGATCCGAAAGTCGAAGACGCGCCCTCCCCGCAGCTTCTCGAAGTCAGGCCGATGGAGGACCGGGATGATCGCCCTGCCAAGCCCCATCCGGCCCTGCGGATCGAATGCTCCCTGGACTCTCCGCGCGTCGCCATCGAGTGCCCACCCGATCAGCTCCCCGAGCTGCTCGCCGGACTTTCGACCTTCCACACCCAGCAAGGAAGCCGACGATGATATCGTTGAGTTCGGCCACCCGCATCTTCATCGTCACCGGTGTCACCGACATGCGAAAGAGCTTCAACGGACTCTATGGCATCGTCGCTCACCAACTGGATAAGGATCCGCTCAGCGGTCATGTCTTCGTCTTCTGCAACCGTGCCCGCAATCGGATCAAGCTGCTGGTCTGGGACGGATCGGGTCTCTGGGTCTGCGCAAAACGTCTCGAAAAGGGGCGCTTTCATTGGGATTGGGACACCGACCAGGCCGCCGCCACGATCACGCACGAATCGCTCAGCCTGCTGCTCGGCGGACTCGACCTTTCCAGAGTCGAACCCCGTTCCTGGTATCGAAAAAACAACTCGCACGAACTCGCCCCGCCCGCGGAGCAAAAGCCGGTGGGCAGATAGTTCGGATGTGCTAACCATGCCCATCGCCGCCGTCCCGACAGTCTCCGATCTGCAACGCCGACTCAGTTCCCTCGAAACGGACTTGGAGAAGGAGCGCAAGGCCCACGCCGAGGAGCGGCAGGCCCACGCCGAGGAGCGGCAGGCCCACGCCGAGGAGCGGCAGGCCCACGCCGAGGAGCGGCAGGCCCACGCCGAGGAGCGGCAGGCCCACGCCGAGGAGCGCAGTCGCCGCGAGCACCTCGAGTGGAAGCTCAAGGATCTGCAGGCGAAGCTCTTCGGGAAGAGCTCCGAGAAGATCCATCCCGACGAGCTCCAGCTGATCCTCGAGGGCCTCGAAGCTGAAGCCGCCCTCGACACCGCACCCGAGCCGTCTGCCGAAGAAACCAAACCCAAGCGCAAGCACCGCTCCAAGAAGATGGAGTTCCCCGAGGACCTGCCCGAGGAGACCATCGAGCTCGACCTGCCCGAGTCCGAGCGCGAATGCCCGGTCACGGGGGGCGAGCGCCGCTTCATCCGCTGGGAGGAAACGATCAAGATCAACTACGTGCCCGGCTACTTCCGCCGACTCCGCATCCGCCGCGCCGTGCGCGCCCTGTCCCCCGCGGTGCGGGAAAACAGCGACGAGGCCGTCGACGCTCCCGTCCTTACCGCCGAGATGCCCGCCGAGTATCGCGTCATCCCCGGGGCGGTCGCCGGAAGTGGACTATTGGCCTATCTGTTAGTCGCCAAATACTGCGACCATCTTCCCTTTTACCGGCTCCAGCAGATCTTCCGCACCCGTCACCAGGTCCGGATTGATCGCGCCACGATGTGCCACTGGATGAAACGCTGCAGCGAGTTGCTTTACATCCTTTACGAAGCCCTGCGGCTCGACTTGCTCAGCGGCGACTATCTGCAGGTAGATGAAACATCCGTGAAACTACTCGACCCCGACACCAAAGGAAAAGCCAAGCAAAGTTCCTTCTGGGTGATCACCCGGCCGGGCAAAGGTGTGCTCTACTGGTTCGGTCCCGGTCGGGGAGGCGAGGTCGCGGCCGAACTGCTCGCCGGGTTCGGCGGGAAACTGCAGACCGATGGCTACGAGGTTTACGAGTCGTTGGCCAAGCAGAATAACCAACTCGATCACTTCGGATGCTGGGCGCACGCGAGGCGGAAGTTCGTCGAGTCGCTGGAA
>JBDGVT010000285.1:0-3518 GCA_039585495.1 Gemmatimonadota bacterium
GGGGGCCGATACGCACCGCGATCGAAACGCTCGGCGTTCTTCCAGACCTCACGCACGGAACGGAGATTCGCGATGTCGTCGAGAGGGTTCTCTTCCAGAAGGACGAAAGACACGGGCCGACCGTGGACCAGCGTGCCGTAGGTGTCTTCGACGCCGATCGCTTCGGCTGCGACGCGGGTCGCCGACTCGATCGCAGCCATCGGAGTCATGCCGGCGTTCGCTACCAGCTCTTCGAGTTCCCTGTAAAGCGCCGGGTAGGGATCGTCGGGAGGGGTCATGTAGTCCGTGCCCGCTGCGATCAGGATCCCTTCCTCATGGGCTCGCTGCACGAGTGCTCGAGCGAAGTCCACGTCGCATCGGTCCGAGACCGGATTGTTCGGGTCGTTCTCGGCGCGTGCGTACATCGAGAGCGTGGCGTCGAGAATGGTGCCCCTCGCGCGCATCTCATCGAAGAGCTCCGTGAAGACCGGTGAAGACGCGCTGAAGTTCGCGTACTGCGGAACCTGATCGTGATGGTATTCGGTCGGCGCGTCGGCCATGCCTTCCCAGGCGATACGGCATACGTGTGAGACGACGTCCACGTCTGCACGGACTACGTCGAGAGGACGAGTCGGAAACACCATGGAGTGTGCCCACACCTTCATCCCCTGTCGGTGCGCTTCGGCGGTGATGCTCCGGACCTCGGCGACGTCGAGATTCGCGTAGATCTTGATGCCAGAAGCGTAGGTGCCCTTGGCTTGAGCGACCGCCAAGGCGACGTCCGTTTCCGGCGTGATCGCCTGCATCCACGGGACCTCTCCGGCAACTTCTCCCGCTGCGGACGACTGTGGCCTGGGATCGTTCAGGAACGAGGGCCCGGCCATGAGGGCCGAGAAGTACAGATCGGGCGCGTCGATTTGACCCAGTCTCGAGTCCCGGGCCAGAGACGCCAGGGCGCGACCATCTCCCGCCATATCACGCACCGCGACTACACCGCCGTACAGCAAGCGGTAGAGCTCAGCTTCGGCTCTCTGTCGATTGGGAACCGTGCCGAGATGGACATGCACGTCGATGAGTCCAGGGATTACGAAGCCGCCACCGAGGTTCACCGGAATGGCGTCACGCGGGGCGTCGGGTCCGGACAGCAGATCCCGGCGACTCGCCACGGTGAGGATTTCGTTGCCCCGAATCGCGATGGCTGCATCCTCCAGAGGCGGTCCGCCACGGCCATCGATGAGCGTGAAGCCGTAGAGGATTTCGAGAGGGGCCGTGCCCTGTACCTGGGCTGTGCCTGGATTCGCCAGAACCGCACCGGATGCGGCCAGCAGCGCGAGCGCAACGGAGGATCGGATCATCGCGTCAGAGAGCGGCGAACCGCCGCCCCTCCATTCTTTCGGGGTTAGCTACAGCCTTAATCTCACTGCTGATACCGAGCGAGCAAGAAAAAAGGTCAGTCCGCATCGTCGAGTTGCATGCCGATGCCGGTCGGGGTGATCACGAGCGTGGGCAGGATCGTTCGGATCGGCGCTGCACCGAACGAGTGGAGAGCGGCATCCGCCGTATCGAATCCGAGAAGGTCCTCCAGGGTCTTGATCGTGGGAAACACCATCGGGAGGTCACCGAGATCGGCCCTGCGTAGCGCCTCCCGTGGCGACACCCATACCGCGTCCGTCATCTCTCTCGGGTCGATGATCGGTTTCGAGCCCGGCCGCACGCGGGCGGCGAAGAAGCGTGTGTCGTACCGGCGAGGTTCTGGTTCGGGTGTGATCCAGTGTGCGACGTATTCGACCGCGTCTCCCGGAATGCGGCACTCGAGCCGACCGAGCGCCTCGGCGAACGACAGGCGGTCTTCCATGACGTCGTCGCGAACGGAATCGACGACCGGGTCCTCGGCGGCGGTGGGTGGCGCAGAACCATCGGATCGAATGCCGACCAGGATGCCGGTCTCCTCGAACGCTTCTCGAAGGGCGGCGAGGTAGTAGGAGATTGCCGGTGGATCCTCGTCACCCATGTCGAGGCGCTCGGCGGCCAACTCGGGGGTGAGCCCATCGAGGCAGTCGGTGAGCGGGGGGCCGGAATCGCTCCCGTCGACCCTTCCTCCAGGGAAGACGTATGCGCCCGGAACGAACCCGGCACTCCGGTTCCTCCTCATCAGGAGCACCTCCATGCCCTCTTCGGCGTCCCGTAGCAGCACGATCGTGGCTGCGGGTCGGGGCGTCACCGGGACCTTGGGTGGATGCTCGACGTTCTCCGCGAATTTCTCCGGGAGACGGTCGAAGGGAATGACGAAATCAGGGTCAGTGTCCAGCGGCCATGCCGTCCTTTCGTGGGTCGGACCCTGCGGCCCACCCTCGTTCGAGTTTGACGATGGCCTGGCTGCCACCGAAGGCCACGCCGCCGGGATCCCGTAAATCGTGGCCCAGCGCCTCGAGGCGTGCGGCCACCGCTGGATCCAGGTTCTCGATCGCGACAGCGGCGCCGTCGAGGTGCCGGAAGCGGGGAGCGTCGATCGCTTCCTGCGGGTCCATCCCGAACGCGACCATGTTCAGAAGAACCTGTACGTGTCCCTGGGGCTGCATCGGCCCGCCCATGACGCCGAACGACATCCACGGTTCGGTGTCCCGTGTCACGAAGGCAGGGATGATCGTGTGGAACGGGCGCTTCCGAGGCCCGATCTGATTCGGGTGTCCCTCTTCCATCGTGAAGCCGGCGCCGCGGTTTTGGAGCACGACCCCCGTGCCTGGTACGACGACTCCCGAGCCGAAGTGGCCGAAGATCGAGTTGATGAAGGAGACCATGTTCCCGTACTGGTCCGCGACCGTGAGGTAGACGGTCTCGGACTCCGTGGCGGGGGCTCCGGGGTCTGGCCTTTGCGCAGCTCGGTCTGGATCGACGAGGGCGGCTCTTTCGGCGAGGTAGCCGGCATCGAGCAAGCGCTCAGGCCGGACGTCCATGTGATCCGGGTCAGCGACGTGCGCGGCCAGATCGGCGTAGGCCAGCTTCTTGGTCTCGATGAGCGCGTGTAGATACTCCGCGGAGTGATGCTCGATCGCCCCGAACTCGAATCCCTCCATCATCTTGAGCATCTGCAATGCCGCGATGCCCTGACCGGCGGGTGGAAGCTCGTGGAGGGTGTAGCGACCGAAGTCGATGCTGAGTGGCTCGACCCACCGAATATCGTGATCTCGGAGGTCTTCGATGGTCAGGTATCCCCCCAGTTGGTCGAGCCCGTCGATGACGGCTTGACCAAGGGCTCCACCATAGAAGGTCTCGATGCCCTCAGACCCGACCCGTTCGAAGCTCCGGGCGAGGTCCGGATTTCGGAACCAGTCCCCCGCCCGTGGCGCCTCGCCGTCGACGAGGAACGTCGAGGCAGGCTGCTCCGGCGTCGTTGCGAAGATGGTCCACCGCATCAGCCCAATCGCGCGCGACGATCGGGCTCACCGGAAAGCCCTCATCGGCCGTCCGGATCGCCGGACCGAGAACTTCAGCGAGCGACATGGAGCCGTACTGCTCCACCAACGCGTTCCAGCCGGAGA
>JBDGVT010000286.1:0-3353 GCA_039585495.1 Gemmatimonadota bacterium
CGGGTGGTCATCCTCACCGGCTCTGGACGTGGGTTCTGTTCGGGGGGCGATGTGGAGGACATCATCGGCCACCTGTTCGAGCGCGACATGCGCGGCCTGCTCGAGTTCACGCGCATGACGTGCGATCTGGTGCTCTCGATTCGGCGATGCCGCAAGCCCGTCATTGGGGCGCTCAACGGCACGGTTGCGGGCGCGGGAGCGGTGATCGCCACCGCGTGCGACATGAGGGTCGCGGCCGAGTCGGCAAAGATCGCGTATCTCTTCACGAGGGTCGGGCTTTCCGGGGCCGACATGGGCGCGGCCTGGATGCTTCCTCGAATCGTGGGACTCGCGAAGGCCAGCGAATTGCTCATGACGGGTGAGTTCATAAGCGCCGAGGAAGCGCATCGTATCGGACTGTACAACCGCGTCGTGGAGGAGGGCTCCGCGCTCGAGGCGGCGACCCTTCTGGCCGAGAAGCTGTCTCGTGGGCCTTCGTTCGCGATCGAGATCACGAAGGATGCCCTGAACCGCGAGGCCAACATGGACCTGGCCGGAGCGCTCGAGGCGGAGGCTCAGATCCAGGCCGCGCTCATGCTCCACCCAGACTTTCGCGAGTCGTACGAAGCGTTCGTAGAGAAGCGCGACCCGAACTTCCTGTGATGACCCGGGGGGTCTGAGGCCATGTCCGACACCCACACCGTACGAGCCTTCCTCGAAGCGGATCATCACCCGGGGGGCGCAGCGGTAGCAGCGTTCGCCGCGAGAGATCTGGCCGGTCGGGTCGAGCCCCGTACCGATGAAGAGGGGCGGATCGAGGCACGTGCGCTCCTCGCATTGATGGGTGCCGAGGGAGTCTTCGCTCCGATTGGCACGCGTGATCTGCGGGCGTGTTGCCTGACGCGCGAGGTGATCGCCGCCGCGTCGCCCCTCGCCGACGCTGTCTGGGCGCTACAGGGACTCGGCATTACGCCCCTGCTGATTGCGGGAACGGAGGAGCAGCAAGGTCGATGGGCCAAGCCTGCCCTCGAAGGTGAGCTCATGGCCGCGTTCGCCATCACGGAGCGGGAGGCGGGGTCCGATGTCGCCGCGATGCGGACTCGAGCGGTGCGGGACGGGGACGACTATGTCCTCAACGGCCACAAGTGGCTCATCAGTAACGCCGGCATCGCGGATTATTACGTGGCGTTTGCCTCGACCGACCCCGACGCGGGTAGTCGCGGGATCACGGCGTTCATCGTGCCTGCCGACACGGAGGGGCTCCGGTTCGTCGCTCCCCAGATCATGAGCGCGCCGCATCCCCTCGGCGAGATCGCGTTCGAGGATTGCAGGGTGCCGTCAGAGTACCGGCTGGGCGAAGAAGGACGAGGCTTCATGATCGGGATGGCGACGCTCGACCAGCTTCGTCCCACCGTGGGCGCAGCAGCATGCGGGATGGCCGAGCGCGCACTCCGTGAGGCGCTGAATCACTCCGTTGGACGGGAACAGTTCGGTCAGCCGATCGCAGACTTCCAGTTGATTCAGGAGAAGCTCGGTCGGATGGCGGTTGAGCTGACCGCAGCCCGCCTGCTCGTGTATCGGGCGGCCTACGAGAAGGATCTGGGTGCAGAGCGGATTACCGTTGAGGCCGCGATGGCAAAGGCCTTCGCGACCGAGGCTGCGCAACGAATCGTAGACGACGCCGTCCAGGTGCTCGGCGGTCGAGGCGTGATGGCAGATCACCCGGTCGATCTGTTGTATCGCTCGGTTCGTGCGCTCCGGATCTATGAGGGCACGACGGAGATCCAGCACCTCATCATCGCAGGCAAGATGGTCGCCGAGGCGAAGTCTGCCGCTGAAAAGAACGACGCGTGAGAATCCTCATCGTCGGAGGTGGCCCCTCGGGCCTGTACTTCGCGACGCTGATGAAGGCGGCCGATCCATCGCACGATATCGTCGTGCTTGAACGCAACCGTGCCGATGACACCTTCGGATTCGGTGTCGTCTTCAGCGACTCGACGATCGCCGATATCGAAGGCGCGGACGTCGAGACCTACGCGGCCATCACGGACCACTTCGTTCGGTGGGACGACATCGACGTCCACTATCAGGGTGACGTCGTGCGCTCGACGGGGCACGGCTTCAGCGGCATGAGCAGGCAGACGTTGCTCACCGTGCTGCAGGGAAGGGCGCTCGCGATGGGTGTCGACGTTCGTTTCGAGACCGAGTTCACCGGTGTGTCCGACTATCCCGACTTCGATCTCATCGTCGGAGCCGACGGCGTGAACTCGTCGGTTCGCGAGGAACTCGCTGAGCGGTTCGAGCCGGAGTTCGACTGGCGCCCGAATCGATTCGTCTGGCTCGGGACGACGAAGCCCTTTCCGGCGTTCACTTTCTATTTCCGCCAGAATGAGCACGGGCTCTGGCGTGTGCACGCGTATCAGTACGAGCCGGGCAGGTCGACCTTCATCGTCGAGTGCACCGAGCAGGCGTGGCGATCTGCGGGAATGGACGAGGCGTCCGAGGCCGATGCTCTCGCATATTGTCAGGCGTTGTTCGCGGAAGAACTGGAAGGACACGACCTGATCGCCAACAACAGTATCTGGCGCAGCTTCCCGACGATCCGATGCCGGCGGTGGGCGGTCGACAATGTCGTTCTAATGGGAGATGCCGTTCACACCGCCCACTTTTCGATCGGTTCGGGTACGCGGCTGGGGATGCTGGATGCTATTGCGTTGCGCGACGCGCTCCAGGCGGAGCCGAGTATCGCGGCGAGCCTCGCGGTCTACGAAGGTGGGAGGAGGCCAGCGGTCGAGTCACTCCAGCGGGCGGCGCAGGCCAGCCTCGAGTGGTTCGAGGACGCAGAACGGTATATGGAGTTGGAGCCGATTCAGTTCGCCTTCACCTTGCTGACGCGGAGTCTGCGGATCACGCATGAGGATCTCCGGGTCCGGGACCCCGACTTCCTGACCGAGGTGGACGCGTGGGTTGCCGCCGAGTCCGAACGACAGAGCGGCGTCGTGTCCACCCGAACGCCGTTGCCCCCGCCGATGTTCACGCCGTACCGGCTTCGCGACCTCGTGATTCCGAATCGGGTCGTGGTGTCGCCCATGTGCCAGTACACCGCGGTCGACGGAACCGTGGGCGACTGGCATCTGCAGCACCTGGGGAGCCGCGCGGTCGGCGGCGCCGGGATGGTCTATGCCGAGATGACCGACGTATCGGCAGACGCTCGAATATCCCCGGGGTGCGCAGGACTCTACCGGAGCGAGCACGTCGGAGCGTGGAAGCGAATCGTGGACTTCGTGCATGGGCAGACGCCTGCCAAGATCGCGATGCAGCTCGGTCACGCGGGTCGGAAGGGTGCTACGAAGACCATCTGGGAGGGGGACAGC
>JBDGVT010000287.1:0-11129 GCA_039585495.1 Gemmatimonadota bacterium
GTGGAAGTGCACTACCGGGCGAAACCCTTCCCCAGGACGGTGCTGGCCTGGCTGTTCAGATTCCGGTTCGGACGGTTGATCCCGCGTATCGTCGTGGCGATCAAGGAGGCGGCTGAAGGGCCCGAAGCGGAGGCAACAGCGTCACGAGACGCAGAATTGATCGAGGCGTGATGACCTAGTGCGGCCAGGTCGTCGCGACCCACATCGGGTCGGTCATGTCCATGCCTGCAGTCTCCCCGAGCATCGCGGTCAGTCCGTTCGGAGATGCGTCGGAGGCCATGGAGCCCATGCCCTCGTCCAGGTGCCACAGCCCCACCAGTCCGGACTCGCTCCCCATCATCCGATTGTTCATGTCGGATTGGATATCAGACTGGCTGCGGGCGACCTCCCAGACGCAGACCTCATGCAGGTGGCCGGTCACCGCGCCGGATTCCGCAGGGTCGCTTCCAATGTAGAGGGGACGATCGCTCGTCGAGATCGCGCCCGTCAGCGGCTGCTCTGAATCGAGATTTCCGTTCAGGTAGAGCCGCATCGTCGTCCCGTCGTACACGCCCGCGATATGGGTCCAGGCGTTGGACGCCATCGTACCGACCGAGTCGAGACAGACCTGTGAGCCCAGCTCGATATAGATACAGGCCGGGATAACCCGAGACACTACCCAACGAGTAGAACCACACACTGAGCGTGACGTGGGTGGTCAGATCGAGTGCCGGCGCGTCGGCCACCTGGACGTAGTCGTCTGCCCCATCGAAGGAGAGGGCCCATGTGTCGCCGCTGTCGTCCATCATCATCGGGTCGTCCGTGCACCCCGAAAGGAGGGCGGTCACGAACAGGACCGAAAGGCCGCCGCGAACAGATCGTGTCTGGAACATGACAGGAACTTAGCCAGTCATGCATGAAAAAGCCCCCCGGGTCACAGGACCAGGAGGGCCACACGGAGCGCGAGGGATTCGAACCCCCAAGCCCTTTCGGGCGCTCGCTTTCGAGGCGAGTGCAATACCATTCTGCCAGCGCTCCAAACAGCGTCGCGCGGGCGCAGCAGGTTCGCCGCGAAGCCCACGTTTTGCAGGAGGTTGTTCAGGTCGTCGTGGAGTCGGGCAATCTCTACTTCCGCTTGAAGATCCGGTCGCAATCCGTCACGACCGCTTCGCGGACAATCAATCGGGGCGCCCGGATGTACCGGTTTTCTCAAAACACTTTTGCCGCTTGAAGATCCGGTCGCAATCCGTCACGACCGCTTCGCGGACAATCAATCGGGGCGCCCGGATTCGAACCGGGGACCTCTGCGACCCGAACGCAGCGCTCTACCGGACTGACGGCGCCATGCGCCGTCGTCTCGCGAGTCACCGTATCTCGGCGCTTCGCGCACCCCACTCTGTCGCTCGGCTCGAGCCCACGCTGTGCTCTTCTTCGAAGATCACGTGGGTTCGAACGGACTGCAAAAGACTACGGACGGGGTGGGATTCGAACCCACGCGGACTATGTCCACACGATTTCCAATCGTGCGCCTTAAGCCACTCGGCCACCCGTCCAACGAAGCCATGGGCCGTTGGTGTACACGACCGTACAGAAGAGTGGGACTGAGCTGCGGTCCTGCGCACCCCGCTCCACACATACCAGGGGAGCGGGATTGAGCTGCGGTCGCCTTCGGCGATCCTCGCTCCTCTCGCGAGTAGCCCGTTAGGGCGTCCCGATCTCCCTGATCGTCGCTCGAGTCGGACCCACGTTGTGCCCTTCCTTCGGAAGTGCACGTGGGTTCGAACATCTGGGCACGAATTCGCTCCCGACCAATTCCCACGACGATACAATCAACGGAGGGAGTGGGATTCGAACCCACGCGGTGTTGCCACCAACGCCTTAGCAGGGCGCCGCCATAAGCCACTCGGCCATCCCTCCCCGGACGCACCGTCTTGTCCGTGCGCCCTCAAAAAAGTAGCCCCGCTAGGGCTCGAACCTAGACTCTTCGGAACCAGAATCCGACGTGTTGCCAGTTACACCACGGGGCTAATGCTGATGTACAGAGCCACCAGTGCTGATGTACAGAGCCACCAGTCGGATTTGAACCGACGACCCCGTCATTACGAATGACGTGCTCTACCAACTGAGCTATGGTGGCAGAATAGTAAGTGGAGCCGAGGGGGATCGAACCCCTGACCTCAGCGTTGCGAACGCTGCGCTCTCCCATCTGAGCTACGGCCCCTGCGTCCAACCGGCATGGGCGCGACAGGATTCGAACCTGTGACCTCTACGATGTCAACGTAGCGCTCTAACCAACTGAGCTACGCGCCCTGACCCTCTCAACAAGTACGCCCGGAGGGATTCGAACCCCCGACCTCCTGGTCCGTAGCCAGGCACTCTATCCAGCTGAGCTACGGGCGCATACAACTCTGCAAATGCCCACGACAGGACTCGAACCTGTACGCCGTTTCCGACACTGGTCCCTCAAACCAGCCTGTCTACCAATTCCAGCACGTGGGCATAACAACTACGTGTCACCCGGCTGGGCAACAGATGCTCGAGGAGGGACTCGAACCCTCACGGGGTTAACCCCCACAGGGTCCTGAACCCTGCGCGTCTACCAATTCCGCCACCCGAGCTCAGCTGGCACTTTGGGCCTCTGGCCCAACCAACATGGAGCCGAGGGGAATCGAACCCCTGACCTCCTGAATGCCATTCAGGCGCTCTCCCAACTGAGCTACGGCCCCCTCCACACGACCTGGGAGACCATTGTCTGAAAGACGAACGGTCCCGATTTGTCAAAAAACCAAGAGCGGGGCTGACGAGACTCGAACTCGCGACCTCCGGTGTGACAGACCGGCACTCTAACCGACTGAGCTACAGCCCCCATTTGAAACAACTTCTCCCTGCTCCCTGCGGCTCGCAGGTCCTGCTAGTACCCCGACGGGGAATTGAACCCCGATTGCCAGGTTGAAAACCTGGTGTCCTAACCATTAGACGACCGGGGCTCTCATCCACCCTACAGGCCCGGAGGGGCTCGAACCCCCAACCCCCGGTTTTGGAGACCGGTGCTCTACCAATTGAGCTACGGACCTCTATGTCCAAATGTCCAACTCACTTCACGCCGCGAACGGCGACCCATCATGGCCAGGGGCAGAATCGAACTGCCGACACCATGATTTTCAGTCATGTGCTCTACCAACTGAGCTACCTGGCCCCGACAAAAAACCCGCCCGAGCCGATGACGGCGCGAGCGGGAAGTCGTCGGAGAAGGCCGAAGCTACCGGCCCCCCGCTCCCGCCCGCTTTCGCGGGCTCCACGTATCGGATTCCATCCAGAGGACCGAACTCGGCACCGTATCTTCCTTGAAGCATCCGAACATGGGAAGCGCCGCCCTTGGGCGGCGCTTCTCGAGCAAATAGCGGGGGCAGGATTCGAACCTGCGACCTTCGGGTTATGAGCCCGACGAGCTACCAGACTGCTCCACCCCGCAACAGGCCAAAGAAGTTAGTCGAGCCCCCGAGAAAAGGTCAACCCGCGCTATCAGGCGGTTGCGCGGGACCCGCTGAAACGCCCACTTCTAGACACAACTCCAGCATCTGGGGCCCCAAATGTTGAGCACGACATTCATGGACGTGGGCATCGCTCTCGGACTCGGGCTTTTGGTCGGGTTGCAGAAGGAGCGTGCCGAGTCGCCTCTCGCGGGCCTGAGAACGTTCGGTCTGGTTACGCTGGCCGGGGCTGTCGCGGGCCTGGTTGGTGAGGTCTCCACTCCGTGGGTCGTCGTCGGCGGCCTCGCAGCCATGACCGCGCTCATGATCACGGGCAACGTCGTTCTCATGAAGGGACCGGGAACCGACGCCGGACAGACGACCGAAGCCGCCATCGTGATCATGTACCTCATCGGTGCGCTCGTGGTACTGGGGCCGCGAGAGGTGGCGATCGTCTGCGGGGCCACGACCGCGATGCTCCTGCATCTGCGCGAGCAGTTGCGCAGGTGGGTGGACAGGCTGAGCGACAGTGACGTGCGCGCGATCATGCAGTTCGTGGTGATCTCACTCGTGATTCTCCCTGTTCTCCCCGATCAGACGTACGGGCTCTACGACGTGATCAACCCCCGGCAGGTCTGGTGGATGGTCGTGCTGATCGTGGGCCTGAATCTCGCCGGCTATGGGGCCTTCCGGATTATGGGGGCAGGCGCCGGTACCGCGCTCGCGGGGCTGCTCGGAGGAGTGATCTCCAGTACCGCGACGACGATCTCCTACGCCCGGCAGACGAAGACCGAGCCGGGGATGGACGCCACCGCCGTGGTCATCGTGTGGATCGCGTCCGGCGTCGTCTTCATCCGGATTCTTCTCGAGATCGGAGCGGTGGCGCCGTCGTTCCTGAGGGTGGCCGGCCCTCCGCTGCTCGTGATGTTCGCGTTCTTCGCGATCGTGGCAGCAGCGATCTGGAAGTCTGCGACCGTTCCCGGGGACAATCCTCTCGAACCGGGCAACCCGTCAGAGCTGAAGCCCGCGATCCTCTTCGGGGCCCTCTACGCCTTCGTACTCTTCATCGTGGCTGCGGGTCAGGACCTGCTCGGAGATGCCGGACTTTTCGCCGCGGCTGCAGTGTCGGGCCTTACCGACGTCGACGCGATCACACTGTCGACGTCACAACTGGTCGCCACAGATCGTTTGGATCCGGCCGTGGGCTGGCGGATCGTGCTGATCGCGATCCTCTCCAACCTGGTCTTTAAGCTCGCGATGGCTGCGAGTCTCGGGAGTCCAGCGTTCGCGCGCCGCCTCGGCGGACTCGGACTGGTGGCGATCGCGGTGGGAGCGGCGCTTCTTTTCTTCTGGGGGTAGGCTGCCTAGCTCTCTTCGCCGCTCTCCGCGTCACGCTCGGCCGCCAGGTCCGCCATCGATCGATCGACCGCATCGAGCAGAAGCTCCGCGTCGAGAGGCTTCGTGAGCGTGTACTTCGCTCCCAACGCCTCGGCCATGTGAAGCTGGAACGAGCCGGTGCCTGAGACCGCGACCACCGCAGGAGGCCTGGAGAAGTCCCGAAGCACGGAGATCAGCTCGAAGCCATGCACCTCGGGCATTTGAAGATCGGTGATCACGACGTCGACGCCCTTTAGAGCGTACTGTCTCAAGGCGTCCTCGCCATCAAAGGCGAAGAACGTCTCGTGTCCCGCGCGTTCGAGAATCGCCTGAGCGATCAGGCGATCGCCTTCTTCATCATCGACGATGAGGATCTTTGCCACAGTCACTTACCTCGGGATAGGTCACCGCCGGGGGGACGATTCGCTTAGTGAGCCTAGGGTCGTAGCGAGGGCTGAATCGACCATGATCCGGCCCGCCAGTCCAGCGTCTGGCTCGACGCTGGACTGGGCTGGCCGGGGTCAGTTTCCTACGAGGTCGACCGGGTAGAAGGCCAGGTCTCCCGGGCGGTTGAGTCCGGTTGCGAATACGACCGTGTTTCCAGTGGCGATCTCGGTTCGAAGGATATGGCCCTCGAAGTTCACAGCGCTATAGATGTAGCCTCCGTGAACCGCGATCCCGACGATGTTGCCGCCCAGGATGGTGGTGTGGATCGGCGTGAATCCGCCGCCCGGAGGCAGCTCCATCAGGTCGACGTGCGTTGCCAGGTAAACGTCCGAGCCATCTGCCGCGATCGCGCTCAGGCTACCAAAACTGGCGCTCAGATCGCGATGGATCGAGGACAGGAAGTTGGTGAGATCGAACGCGGCCACCTTCGATGTCCCGGTTTCCGATACGAGGAGCTGTGTGCCGTCCCAGACTCCGTAGATGTTCTGGTTGCCGCCCGGGGAGAGTTCGGGCATTGCCATCGTGGTCACCCAGTTCCCACTGAAATCCACGATGGAGACTTCGTCATCGACGTTGTCGAGAAGTGCGAATCCACCGGTCTGGGGCAGGGTGGCGAACTGGATCCAGCTCGTGACCTCGGGCGGTGTTGGTACGGTACGGAAGGGGCTGCCACCGTGCGGACCGTACTGCTGGATCGGGTTACCCGCATAGATGTTCAGTCCGTTGACCTCCAGACCGAAGGCGAAATCGGTGGAGAACGTCTCCGTGGCCCCGAACTCATCGATCGCGATGATACCGTCGTCCGTCGGCACAAGCAGCGTGAAGCCACGGACCGCCGGTGAGATCGTCGCCGAGGTACTACCACCCCGTCCGTCGGTGATTTCGATGTTGACGTTGTAGAAGTTCGACTCGGTCGGAGCAGTCCACGTAATCGAGCTTCCGCTGCCGGTGATCGTGCCCCCGGTCGTTGTCCAGGTGTAGGTCAGTGGATCTCCGTCGGGGTCCGATGCGGTCACGGACACGGTCGCGGAGGCCCCTGGATCCATCGGAGAGGAGCCGCTGAAGTTGAACGAGTCGAGGCTGGGATCGTTGTTGTCCGGGCAACTGGCACCGCTCGCTTGTGAAGTCACGTCGTCGGCGGTTTGACCCTGTGGCTGCACCGGCAGGCTCGTATTCACGTCCACCACATAGGTACCGCTGACGCCCGCACTCAGGCCCCAGTCACGGCCCACTGCGAGCCGGTACGTGCCGGAGCCAGACACGGTTACCGAGGCGGTGTCGGTCATGTCCTGCCCCACACACAGACGGTCGTTTGTCGTGCCGGTGAACAGGTTGATCCCGTCGAGTGGAATCCCCGGTCCAAAGAGCGCGAGACGTGGAACGGAGGCCCCGGTTACGGTGTGGACGATCACCTCGACGTCGGAGCCGTCTTGCAGGTCGAAGTCGTACACGTCCTGACAGATCTGGCTAATGGCGCAGTCCCACCCACCCGCGAATTGGTCAGAGAAGACCGGGTCGAAGACCGAAATCGAGAGCGCTTGTTGTGCAGTCTGCCCATCCGAACTCGCTGCCTGGACGGTGAACGGATAGTCGCCGGATACGGTCGGTGTGCCGGTGATGGCCCCGGTCGTGCCATTGAGGCCGAGGCCCGTCGGAAGCGAGCCGGAATCGAGAGACCACGTGATCGGAGCCTGGCCGCCAGAAGCCATCAGCGTCTCACTGTACGCGGCGTTCGTATCACCGTCCGAGAGCGTCGTGGTCGTGATCGTCAGCGGACCGAATGTCTCGTGTGTGAACTCCTGGCTATCTGAGTCACCCGCTCCGTCGACCACGGTAATCGTGAAGATCGTCGTGCCGACGATGGTCGTCGTTCCCGATAGTTCACCCGTGCTCGGGTTGAGCGAAAGGAAGTCGGGCAGTGCGCCGACCGAGACGGACCACGTGTAGTTGGAGTCTCCGCCTGACGCCGTCAGGAAGTGGCTGTAGCTGACGCCCTGCACACTGGAGAGTGTGGCAGACGAGGTGATCATGAGTGCCTCGGTCACCTCCACCGGTGCATCGGTCGTCACGACAGGTCCGCCGCTGAAACTCGCCTGTACCGTGACGACGGCTGCACCTGGGGCCACGCCACCGACCAAGCCCCCACCGTCCACGAGCGCGACGTTCGGGTCACTCGTGCTCCACGCCAGAGTAGGCAGGGTGATCGCCGCTCCGGCACCATCGACGACTGAGGCCGTAAGCTGAGCCAAGCCGCCAACGCTGACCCGTAACGAACTCGGACTCAATGAGACGCCCACGGCGACCTGCCTAACCGTGACAGCCACGGTCGCCTGCAAGGACCCACTGGTGACCGTAATGCTGGCGGTCCCGTTTCCAACTGCGGTGACGGAACCGGTTGAGGAGACACTGGCCACATTGCCGTCCGACGAAGTCCACGAAAGGGCCTGACCCGTCATCGCATTGTTGCTCTGATCCCTGACGGTCGCGGAGAGCGATTGTGAAGTACCCAGTGACGGGAAAGAAAGGGTCGTTACCGAAGTCGTTATGGACGTGGGTGTCGAGACCGTGCCGCCGTCACCTCCGTTGTCTCCGCACGCGTATCTCTCTATTGATCGGGTAGGAATCGGCACGTTGGGAGGGCCTCGGAGTGGGGCAGGGGTGGCAAACTGAATGGGGGGATAGCCTCATCAATCATTGTCGCATCGAGGATCCGGATGCAAGCCTTGGGACTGCCATCGGGGCGGGTGAAACCGATGAACCGAAGCTGCTTTCCGAGGGGTCGAATGGACTACAGTGATATCACCGATTCCCCCACAGACGGGGTTTGTGACCGGGGTAGGTTTGACCTGACAGCGGTAACCTCCGAATCTCCCCTTCGCGGAGAGTAGTCCCCATGACGACTGCTACTATGCCGGTCCCAGACGTTTCCGAAGCCCCCGAGGTCCCCGAAATGGCCGACGTCGCCGAAGAACTCAACCCCTTCATCATTGCCCAGCGGCAGTGCGACAACGCGGCAAGGTACCTGCCCGGCCTCGAGCCGGGTCTGTTCGAGTATTTGAAGCGGCCGGACAAGCTGACGACCGTCGAATTCCCGATCGAAACGAGCACAGGTGAGGTACGAAACTTCGTCGGATATCGGGCCATTCATAGCCGAGTCCGCGGTCCTGGTAAGGGCGGCATCCGGTACCACCCCGATGTGACGGCGGACGAAGTACGAGCGCTCGCTTCCTGGATGACCTGGAAGTGCGCGGTCGTGGATGTTCCGTTCGGTGGCGCCAAGGGTGGCGTAGTCTGCAACCCGAAGAGGCTCAGCGATGAAGATGTTCAGGCGATCACACGCAGGTTCATCGCAGAGTTGAACGACAGCATCGGCCCGTTCACAGACATCCCGGCGCCGGACGTAAACACGACTCCCCAGACGATGGCATTGATCTACGACACCTACGAGATGATGCACCGAGGTGCCAACAACCTGGGTGTGGTGACCGGAAAGCCGGTCCATATCGGTGGGTCGTTGGGTCGTAATGAAGCCACCGCGCGAGGTGGGCTCTTCTCGACGATCCACGCGCTGTCCAAGGGCATCCTCGACGGTGCTGAGACCCTCGAAGGACTGACGGTCTCCATCCAGGGATTCGGTAACGCCGGCGCGATCGCGGCTGGCCTGTTCCATGAGAAGGGCGCGCGCATCATTGCGGTGAGCGACTCCCGAGGCGGCATCATCAATGAAGATGGGCTCGACCCCGCCGCAGTGATCGCGCACAAGAAGAACACGGGCTCGGTGCAGGGGATGGCCGGTTGCCGCGATATCACCAACGAGGAGGTGCTCGAGGTATCGTGCGACATTCTGATCCCCGCTGCCCTCGAGAACCAGCTGCGCGGTGACAATGCCGACAACGTGAAGGCGCGCATGATCGTCGAACTCGCCAACGGGCCGACGACTCCAGAGGCCGACGCGATCTTCTTGGAGAAGGGCATCGTCGTTCTGCCGGACATCCTCGCGAATGCGGGTGGCGTGACCGTCAGCTACTACGAGTGGGTCCAGAACAACAAGAACGAGCAATGGACAGAAGAAGAGGTCAATAACAAGCTCGAGGGCATCATGATTCGAGCGACCGACGGCGTTCTCGACAAGCAGGCAGAGATTGAGGACTCGCTCGATGAGCTCGAGGCGCGGAGGGTCGCGCTCGGCAGGCAGGGCAAGACGCTCCAGCCGGTCGACCTACGTACGGCGGCCTTCGTTGTGGCCGTCGAGCGGGTGGCCCGAGTGGCTCTCGATCGAGGCATCTGGCCCTAGGCGAGACCACGCTCGCGAGTAGGTAGTCTCCTGGCCCGGCGCCCTCTGGCGTCGGGCCAGCGTTCTTACCGCCTGCGACCCTTGATGAACACCTGGATGCCGTCCGGGCGAGGATTCACGTAGCGAATCCGGATGCGCCCGTCTTCGGTCTCGTCGATCACTCCGGGAATCGAATTCGCCGTCAGGGACCACCCATCGGGAAGCACGACCGTGTTGCGAGCGCGTCCGAAGTTCCGGTCCCACACGAACTCGGTTCCGCTCAGGACATAGCGGCCCGGGTCCGTGTACGTCTCCCAGATCCGCAAGCGGACCGAAGCTCCCTCGGGGACCGGGTCGAACCAGATGGCTACGACTTCGGTGCCCATCTCAGCGCCATCGCCGAGGTCGATGCCTCTCGCCGCGATTTCCGATCCAGTCAGTTGTTCGACCTCCAGGCGTTCACCGGTATCGAGGTTGTACGCCTCCGGGTCGGAGGCTGAACTGCCCGCGCGCACGACGTTGATGTAACGATCCGTGCCCGGACGTGATTCCGTGTAGTCGTGGAACAGGCGGAAGGAGTTCGTTTCCGGCTGCTGCAGGTAGTAGGTGATGTCCCGGTTCTCGAAGGCACGTTCCGGAGCCACGTAGTCGACGCGGGCGCGTGTCGGGGCACCCCCGCCCGACGTCGGAGCGGGCTCGCCCTCGATGCTCGATTGCGGTGAGACTGCGGACGTGTTCGTCGTGAGCCGTCCACGGACACGGAGCGGTACCGCGCCGGGGCCCGGGCTGATGAAGCTCACGCGGACCCGATTGTCGTCTTCCGTCAGTACCTGGACAGGGTAGTTCGCGCCGATCAGCTCGTAGCCGGAGGGCAGAACCACGGCATTCCTGCGGATCCCGAGGGATCGATCGAAGGTCGATCCGGATACGGCCCTGTCCGCCCTCCGGTACCGTTCGGGCCAAGGTCACCTTGATGTAGCGGCTCTGCAGGCTCGCCCTCGGGTGTCCGTTCGCCCGCGCATGTGCGCCGTCGACGACCTCCCACTCCAACGCGCCTCCGGTGTGAAGGTCCGTGACGTTGTGGACCTCCTCTTCGGCACCGTCGCGGATCGTGTTGTAGAAGTACCGCGCCCCCGCCGTCGTCGCCGAAACGTCATAGAAGATCCGGAATCCGGCACTTCCCGGTTCCTGGAGTTCGTAGCGCGTGTAGTCGTCGGTCTGGGTCTGCTGTGCGGGGGCCGCATTCGCGGATATCAGAAGTGTCAGCGAGACAATACCGAGGGACGAGCGTAACAAGGGATCTCCCGTGTTGATGTACGGCACATCGAGGGTACAGACCCATTGTATCGGGTGGGTTGGTGATGTCGCGAACGCGCTTCCGGGAACCCAGCCGGAGCACTAGCTTTCCCGCGTCTCGGGACGTGGCGCAGCCCGGTAGCGCACCTGACTGGGGGTCAGGGGGTCGCCGGTTCGAATCCGGCCGTCCCGACTGAGGTCCGGAGCCGCAAAGCGGCTCCGGGCCTTTCTTCAAGGGAAGCCGGATGAGAACCGGCGAAGCGGCGAGCGAAGCGCGCCGCCGCCGG
>JBDGVT010000288.1:0-3564 GCA_039585495.1 Gemmatimonadota bacterium
GAGACCCCCTGTACGAGCTTGCTCAGATCCGTTCCCTCACGAACCTCGTCGATCTCGGAGAGGAAGAAGTCGAGGTCCTGGATGGCGCCCAGCGACTGAGCGATCCGTTCCCGTACCTCATCGAGATCCGCTGACTCCGGGATATCTGTCAGTGGCCCGCGTACACCCTTCTGCAGAAATGCGCTGACCCGCCCGATCGCCTCGCGCAACGCGATCTCACGCTCGGTTTCCCTGGGCGCCCACCCCTGCTCGAGCGCCGTCTGCAGCTCTGCGATCGCGCTGCCGGGTTCCACATCCTCGAGCGTGAGACCTCGGCCGACGGCCTCGATCAATGCTCGAAACTGCTCGTCGACCGACTGACTCCCCTCGTCACGACCGGCGGCACGCCCTTCCTCGATCCCGGCGGCCCTGCCCTTCTCGAAGCCCGCCTGGCGCCCCTCTTCGATCCCGGCGGACCGACCTTCTTCGAAGCCCGTCGTACGGCCTGCTTCCACTCCGGCCCGACGACCCTCTTCTGCCCCCGCCTTCCGGCCCTCCTCGATGCCCAGGGTCCGACCCTCGTCCTTCCCGGCGTCTCGCCCCTCGGTGATCCCCTTCGCGCGACCGTCCTCCAGTCCGGCGGCTCTCCCGCGCGAACGGCCGAACGAGTAGCCGACGACGCTGAGGACCAGTGCGGCGACGGCCGCGATCACGAATTCCATGGGTGCACCGTGCGGTCGGATGGGCTTCGAACAGGGGGGAGAAAAGCTTCGCACCGGTACCCCACAGTGGCAACACGGTCCGCACCCGGTTGCGGCATTACGCAGATGCCCGGTATGCTCGCCCCAATGGACCCGATGACCCGAATCAGCCACCTGCTCACCAACTCCTCCGATCCAGGCAATCCCTCACCGGAAGAGTTGAGCCAGCTCCTCGACGATGTGCAGCACATCGCCGTTGTCGGCTTGTCCAGAGATCCCGAAAAGGCCGCGCGTCGCGTTCCGTCGTACATGGCCGCAAAAGGCTACGACGTCATCCCGGTCAACCCGAACGCGACACGACTCCTCGGCAGGTCCGTGTACCCCTCACTGATGGACGTCCCGGACGCCGTCGACATGGTCATGTTCTTCCGGCCCTCGCACTTGGTGGGCCCGTTCGTCGAGGAAGCCATGAAACGCCCTGGGACTCCAGCGCTGTGGCTCCAGCAAGGGATCCGCGCCGACCCCGAGATCGAGGTCGCGCGCAAGAAGGGACACGTCTGCGTTCAGGACCTCTGCATCTTCCGAGTGCACCGGGCCCTCGAGGGTTAGGTCAGGCGCCCAGCAACTCCGCGAGCGTCTCCATGTGGCCCTGCGCATCGACGTTTCGCCAGACATTCCGGACGATCCCTTCCTCGTCGATCAGAAAAGTGCCCCGCGTGATGCCCATGATCGTGTTCCCGAACAGCTCCTTCTCTCCCCACACGCCGTAGAGGTCGGACACATGGCCATCGATATCGGCGAGCAACGAGAAGTTGAGGTCGAACTTCTCCCGGAAGGCGCGATGTGATTCCACGGTGTCCGCCGATACGCCGAGAATGACCGCGTCGACCCCGTCGAAGCGTGGCAGTGCATCGCGGAAGTCGCACGCCTGGATCGTACAGCCCGGGGTGTCGTCCTTGGGGTAGAAGTAGAGCACGACCTTGCGACCGCGCAGATCAGAAAGCGTAACCGGCCCGACGTCGTCCGAGTCCAGCGTGAAGTCCGGAGCAACCGTGTCTATATCGACCATTCGTCAATTCTCCTCAGCGTCATCGGGTTGTTGAACGACGGTCACCGGCTCCTCCACCATCTCCCCCTCCCAACGGCAGAGGTCGTGGCCGAGACCCTGACAGAGCGTGTGCGTGACCCTGGCTCCACCCCCGAACGTCTGCTCCAGCACGTCTTCCGCGAACCCGGAGAGGAGATGGCACGCGTCTCCTCCCGGATCACTCTCGATGAAGAGGAGCGTGCGACCTTCGATCACGAACCCGGAGCGACCGAAGCCACCGACCGGACGTCCGAACAGCTTCTTCAGCTTCCTCCGCGCAGACGTGCGGGCGACCCGGTACCGCATCCCGTCCGGGAGCATACGCACCCAACGTCGTGGACGGTCGCCCTGGGCGAGTAACCTTCCGACCTCGCGGAACACCTCTGCCCCGTCCGGTCGGCGAATCACGAACCGGAAGAGTCCCTGGATTTCCTCGTCACTCAGCCGGGTTCGCTTGCGCGCGTCCTCTTTGTAGGTCCGGATCTGACGGTCGACCACATCACTGAGACCAAAGCGCCGTGGAATCGTCTGCGTCGTGTCCTCGGCCTCCAGGATCTCCACCGGTAGATCCATATCCCGCATCACTTCCAGCAGCCTTAGTGCCACGACCGCCTGTATCCTGCGGGGTCCAGTGGCCGAAGAAGTGGCCGCGGTTGGGTCTGTCAACGAGCCTCGAAGAGTCGGTGGGGGGGGTGACGCGGTAATCTCCAAAACCTCGGCTGACACGGCAACGCGCAGCCTGAAATCACCAATTTCGGAAACGTACCAATTGGAGAGTGACACCCTCCAGATCCGGCCCTATATAGGGGGGGTGTCGGCTACGGTCGACATGTGAAGCGGGGGAGTGTGAAGGTCATCTCGTGGCCCACCCTGGGGGGGCTGGTTCTTCGTGCCTCGAGACCCTTTGCCTCCCCCGTTTTCCGTTTATTCTGACACGCCTTCCGGCGACACGGGGCTCAGTACCCTCCCACCGGCGCTTTCTCTACCTTTCGCGCCATGAAGCGATACCCCGCGTTCGATCCACCGGAATACGTGAACTGGGCTCCCGATCCGGAGCTCACGGCAGCGTACGCACGGACCCTGGAAGTAGATCCCGAGCGCGCCCAGTTCGCATCGGCGCTCCGCGAATCCGACCTTCTGTCCATCTATCGCGACATCCTCCGCACACGACTGCACGATATCGGACTGAAACGCTGGGTCCGCACGGGTGTGATCTCGAAAGCCTGGCTAGGGACCGGAGAGGAAGCCGTGACGGTCGGGACCGTACGTGCCCTCGACTCGGATCGCGACGTAGTGTGTCCGATGATCCGCAACGCCGGCGCACTGCACATGATGGGCATGCCGCTATCGGACATGTTCCGCGGCTACCTGGCCACGTCGGACTCCCCGAGCGCCGGGCGGGACCTGCACATCGGCGACCTCTCCGCGGGCATCATCCAGCCGATCAGTCACATGGGCACGAGCGTGACGATCGTCGCTGGCGTAGCGATGGCCTTCCGGAATCGAGACGAAGCCCGGATCGCGCTCACCTGGGTCGGAGACGGCGCCACCAAGACGATCCAGAATAACCAGGTAGCCTTGGGAACGCCGTCCGAGGCACACGGCGCGGGCGACCTGCACGCCTGGCCGGCCATGTACGGTATCGACTCGTGGAGCTGCGACGGAAACAACGTGCTGGACGTATACGCCGCGACCCGCGTGGCGGCCTCTCGATGCCGGGAGGGACGGGGCCCCGCGATCATCGTCGCCGACACCTTCCGCATGGGGGGGCACGCGACGCACGACGAACGGGAGGCC
>JBDGVT010000289.1:0-4940 GCA_039585495.1 Gemmatimonadota bacterium
CCTCCCCCAGCATGAGCCGCGCTTCCGGGATGCGATCCCAGTCGCCGTGCATGATCAGCAACCGATCGAGCACTTCGATCGCGTTGTCGTGGCTTTCTTCGGCCAACTCGGTCGACGCGAGTTCGAACAGAGCTTCGGGGAGCATGCCCTCATATTGGCTCGAACCGCCACCACATGCGGTGGCCGCGAGCGGGATGAGGGTGAGGAAGACCCTGGATCTATGTAGAAACGTCTTTTGCATGGCCGTACGATACACTGGGACGACACGGTGGTTTCCTGACTGTCCGGGACGAATCTAGCGGCAGCGCCCGTCTCGCAAATGTTCAAGTCCGCGACCGAAGCGGATCTCGTCGAAGCGGTCCTGAGCCCGGTCGATCAGCGACCCCGCCTGGTCCGCATACCGAACCTGTGCGTAGGCCTCCATGGCGGCGGCGCATTCCCCCATCTCGGCCAGGATCTCGCCCTTCTCGAACCACGCCTGAGCCTGGATGTTGTTGGGCTGTCCGACCTCGACCGTACGGTTGACGAGGCGGAGCGCCTCTTCAAGCGGGTCCGAGCCGGTCTCGGGGTCGAGCGGATCCGGATCGACGGTTTGCGAGCGGTCGAGGAGTTCACGGGCGATCGTGAACGCGCACGTCCCGATGTACCAATCGACCTCACCTCGCTCCCAGGGCCTGACCATACTGCGGAACTGTTCGAAGAAGATCAGGGCGTGCCCGCAGTCGTCGATCTCGTCGTAGGCCACGCCAACCTCGAACACGATCTCTGGAATCGAATCCGCAGCCTCGGCCATCGCCTTCTGGTAGAAGGGGAGAGCTCGGCCATACTCGCCGTTTTGGTAGTAGTGGCGTGCCAGCGGGAGGGACATGTCGCCCACGCCGATTCCCGGACGCAGTCGAAGTGCCGTCTCGACCGCGGTGGCCATCGCGAAGCGGTCGCCACTGTCCTGCGCGTCCCGTGCGAGTCGCATGAGGTCCGACACCGCCTGATCCGTGAGTTCCGGGTCTCTGGCGGCGGCGTCGACGTAGTAGGCTCCTGCGTCGTCGACCCGACCCATCATCATGTAGGTGTGTGCCACGCGAGCCGTTACCGCGGGATCGTCCGCACCCTGTCGGATCGCCAACCGATACTCGGCAAGCGCCTCGTCGTAGTTGCCCTGGGCGAACGCCTCATCGCCACGCCGCACAGCGCTGACCTCGGACGCCCGCGGAGCGCAGGCGGCGAGCACGACCCAGAGGACCAGGACAGGATTCAGACGTCGGATGTTCATTGCACCGCACTCTCAGCAAGGATCGGACCGTCGAGGCGGCCCGGATCCCTCACTCCGCTCCGCCCTCGTCGTCCAGACTGACCTGCACCGCAGCGAGATAGGCCCGGGCGCGCATGTCGCGCGGATCGTCCTCGAGACAGCGTTCCCACTCCTTCACTGCCGCCACGTCATCTCCCAACCGATGCAACACGACACCCATTCTGACGCGCGCACCCACGAACGAGGGACGGGCCTCCAGGATGATCGCCAACTCTTCCCTGGCCTGCTCCAGTTCATCCAGATCGATGAGTGTCTCCGCGAACTTGCTGCGGATATCCATGAACCTGGGTCGGATCTCGAGCGCCGCCTGGTAGTGTCCGATCGCGTCCGCGGGATGATTCGCAACGAGATACAGGTCACCCAATTGGGCGTGCGTCACGGCGATCCGGTTGCCCACCTCGGACGGGAAGACCGGCGAGTCCCGAGTATCCAGCTCGCCCACCTTGCTGAATGCTACCTGGGCTTCCTCGTTGCGACCGAGGTCCTTGAGGATGATCCCACGGTTGAGATGGGCCTCGGCGTACGTCGGATTCCCTTCGAGCGCCGCGTCGAAATGAACGAGCGACTCCTCGAGCCGGCCCAACATGGCAAGGCACAGCCCCGCCTTGTTCTGGACGTCGGCGAACTCCGGGAACTCCTCGAGAACGCCTCTGAACGTCTCGAGCGCGGCCTCGAAATCGTCCCGCTCCCAAGCGCTGATTCCCCGTGCGACGATCTGTCTGGCATGCTTCTGGTCTTTCTGCATGCAGAAAATGTTGGGGGTTGGGCGGGTTGGGTAAAGGGGAGGCTGGGCGGTTACCTGACCATACCGAGGTCACGAAGCCGGACCAGGAGTTCGGTGACGACCTCGTCCACGTCTCGGCCAACGGTCTCGAGTCTGATCTCGGGGTCCACGGGAGCCTCATAGGGGCTGCTGATCCCGGTCATGTGCGCGATCTCACCACGCCGCGCCCGTTCGTAGAGTCCCTTCGCGTCGCGCTTCTCGCACTCCTCCAGCGGCGTGTCGACGAAGACCTCGATGAAGCGCCCTTCCGGTACGAGACCTCGAGCCCGCTCCCGATCCGCCGCGAACGGCGAAACGAAAGTACACAGCACGAGAGAGCCCTGACGGAAGAAGAGCGACGAGAGTTCCCCAATCCGTCGGATGTTCTCCGTCCGATCCTCGGGCGTGAACCCGAGATCTCCGTTGATGCCGTGACGCACCTGATCTCCGTCCAGAAGCATCGTCTGCGCGCCAGAATCGAACAGGCGACGCTCCAGGCCTCTCGCGATGGAGCTCTTACCGGAGCCAGACAGACCCGTAAACCAAACGATCCCAGCTCTGTGTTCGTTGCGCTGTTCACGCTCGACGAGATCGATGTTCCAGCTTTCCCAAACGACATCGGGCGAGACAGGACGGATATCTTCCGACTCGGTCGAGTCCGCAGGCAGATCCTCGACGGTCCTCACGGCACCCCGAACCACCCCCGCTGCGACCGTGGCATTCGTGTGCGGATCGATCAGAATGAACGAGCCGGTCTCGCGATTCATCTCGTAGCGATCGAAGAAGATCGGCTGCGCGGTGGTCAGGTGAACGCGACCGATGTCGTTGAGTTCGAACGTCGAAGCGTCATCGCGATGCAACGTGTCGACATCGATTCGATAGACGATCCGGTTGATGAACGCCTTGCTCTCGCGGGTGGTCTGGCGCAACCAATACTGGGCGTTCGGCTCCATCGGCTGTTCGGAGGTCCAGCAAATCGTCGCGTCGATTTCTGAATCAGCCGTCGGAAGATTCATGGGTCGGACGATCATGTCTCCCCGACTGATATCGAGCTCGTCCGTCGTCGTGAGTGATACGGAGTCGCCTGCCGAGGCCTCGTCATGCGGTCCGTCGAAGGTGTCGATGGACGCGATCGTCGTCCTCTTGCGCGACGGTAGAACCAGTACCTCCTCCCCAGGCCGCAGAGACCCCGAGGAGATCCGCCCCGCGTACCCTCGATAGTCCTGATCAGGCCTGATCGTTCACGTGCTCGAGGTGATGCAGTAGGGTCGAGCCATGGTACCATGGCATGTTCTCCGACTCGTCGACCACGTTGTCACCCAGGAGAGCCGAAATGGGGATGAAGGTCAGGTCATCGACCCCGAGCTTTCCCCCGAAGTCCGAGTACTCCGCTACGATCTCCTCGTACCGATCCTCCGACCAATCAACCAGGTCCATCTTGTTGATCGCCACGAGGATGTGGGGAATGCCCAGCAAGGAGGAAATGAAGCCGTGACGCTTCGACTGGGTCAGCACACCGTTGCGCGCGTCGATCAAGATGATCGCGAGTTCCGCGGTCGAAGCACCTGTGACCATGTTCCGCGTGTACTGAATGTGCCCCGGGGTATCGGCGATGATGAACTTCCGCCGTGGCGTCGCGAAGTAACGATAGGCGACGTCGATGGTGATGTTCTGCTCGCGCTCAGCCCGGAGTCCGTCCGTCAAGAGGGCGAGGTTCACGTAGCCTTCGCCGCGACGTTCGCTCGCTTCTTCGACGGCCTCGAGCTGGTCCTCGAAAATCGACTTCGTATCGTAGAGCAAGCGCCCGATCAGCGTGGATTTGCCGTCGTCGACCGAGCCCGCGGTGGAGAATCGAAGGAGATCCATTAGAAGTATCCCAGCTTCTTGCGATCTTCCATCGCAGCCTCGGATCGCTTGTCATCAGACCTTCCACCACGCTCGGTCTGACGAGCTGCCGCAACCTCCGCGATGATTTCCTCGAGTGTCGCAGCGGTTGACTCGGTCGCACCCGTACATGTCGCATCCCCGATCGTGCGGAAGCGGATCGTCCTCTCTTCCCACTCCTCGCCGTCCTCGAGTTCATTGAATTCTGTCTCTGCAAGCAGGACTCCGTCCCGCTCGACCACGTTGCGACGGTGGGAGAAGTAGAGCGACGGCATCGGAATATCCTCGTCATCGATGTACTGCCAGACGTCCATCTCCGTCCAGTTCGACAGCGGAAAGGCACGAAAGTGCTCGCCGGGGTTCCGTCGCCCGTTGAAGAGATTCCAGAGTTCCGCACGCTGATTCTTCGGGTCCCATTGGCCGAACCGGTCCCGATGGGAAAGGAAGCGCTCCTTCGCGCGCGCCTTCTCCTCGTCGCGACGTCCGCCCCCGAGAGCCACGTCCGCCTTGAGGTCCGCGAGGGTATCGAGAAGCGTGATCGTCTGAAGCCCGTTGCGACTGGGGTTCGGTCCGGCCTCTTCCTTCACTCGACCTGAGTCGATCGAGGCCTGGACCGAGCCGATGTGAAGCAGCGCGCCTGTCTCCTTCACGAGTTCATCTCGGAAATCCAGCGTTTCCTGGAAGTTGTGACCCGTATCGATGTGCACGAGGGCGAACGGGATCCGCGCAGGAGCGAACGCCTTTCGTGCCAGATGCACCATGAGGATCGAGTCCTTTCCACCCGAGAACAGGAGGACGGGGCGCTCGAATTGGGCGGCCACTTCCCTCATCAGGAAGATCGACTCTGATTCGAGTTGGCGGATATGCGATTGGTTGCGGCTCGTCATTCCTGGAGGTCGGTCACTGTTACGGGTGAGCTGATGTGTCGATCACCTAGATCGTGCGGGCCCTGGCGTCGTGTCGCTCCAACTCGTCGCGGAAGTA
>JBDGVT010000290.1:0-3293 GCA_039585495.1 Gemmatimonadota bacterium
CAGGAGGAGTCCGGGATGTCGGTGATGTTCATCACCCACGATCTGGGCGTCATCGCCGAGGTCGCCGATCGGGTGGCGGTCATGTACCTGGGACGGGTGGTGGAATCCGCGCCCGTCAAGGAGCTCTTTCGCAACCCGCTCCACCCCTACACGGCCAACCTGCTGAAGTCGATCCCTCGGGTCGGTCAGCCGCGGGGCAGGCGGCTCCAGGCGATTCGCGGGACGGTGCCGATCCCGATGAACCTCCCACGCCGATGCCCCTTCATGCCACGCTGCGATCAGGCGATGCCGGGGGTGTGCGACCGGGCGATCCCCGCTCTCGAGACGGTTCAGGAGAACCACACGGTGCGGTGCTACCTGCATCACGAGAAGGACGAGCCCGAAGCGGTCGTGAGCGCATGAGCGAAGCGCGACAGGTGCTGCTCGAGGTCAAGGGCCTGAAGAAATACTTCCCCATCGAGAAAGGCTTTTTCCGCAGGGTGGTGGGGCACGTCAAGGCCGTCGACGACATCGATTTCTATATCGAAGAGGGCGAGACCTTCGGGCTTGTGGGCGAGTCCGGCTGCGGCAAATCCACGCTCGGAAAGTCGGTTCTGCGCGGCATCGAGCCGACGTCCGGAGAGATCAACCTCCGACTCGATGGGGCGTTCGTCGACATCAATGCGCTCGATCGCAGGGAGCTGCGGGCCATCCGCCGCCACATGCAGATGGTCTTCCAGGACCCCTACTCGTCGCTCGATCCACGGATGACGGTGCTCGAGATCGTGGGCGAGCCGCTGGTCGCCAACAAGCTGATGCAGGGCAAGGAGCTCAACGACCGGGTCTCCTACCTGATGGAGGTCGTCGGTCTCGATGTGCGCTACCTCCGGCGCTACCCGCACGCCTTCAGCGGCGGGCAGCGGCAGCGGCTCGGCATCGCCCGCGCCCTCGCCACCAACCCCAAGCTGATCGTCGCCGACGAGGCCGTGTCGGCGCTCGACGTCTCGGTCCAGGCACAGATCCTCAATCTGCTGCAAGACCTTCAGGAGCAGTTCAACCTGACGTACCTGTTCGTGTCGCACGACCTCAGCGTCGTCGAACACCTGTGCGACCGGGTCTCGGTCATGTACGTCGGCAAGATGGTCGAGATGGCCGCGACCGAGAAGCTGTTCGCCCAGCCCAAACACCCGTACACCGAAGCGCTGCTGTCGGCCATCCCGACCCCCGATCCCGAGGTCACCATGGAGCGGATCCTGCTGCCGGGTGAGGTTGCCAACCCCGCCGACCCGCCCTCCGGCTGCTACTTCCATCCGAGGTGCAGCTACGCCAAGGAGATCTGCTCGACGACCGAGCCCGGCTGGGAAGAGGTCGAACCCGGACACTTCGCACGCTGCCACTTCGCCGCCGAGCTGGAGCTCCGCGGGGTCACGTCCCAGGCCCCGCGAGCGTAGGGCGATGGTGCAGCGATCGGCGCGATGGGCCGCATCGACGACCTGCCGGCCGCCGGTGCCGACGGGGGGTGCCCACACAGGTGCCGCCCACGGATCGGAGTAGAATCCAGACGTGCTTTTCCTCGTCCTCCTCGCCGCCCTCGTCGCGTTCCTGCTGATCATCAAACTCCTCACGGCGATGTCGGGCCGCGTCACCGAAAGGATGTTGACGCGCTACTTCCGCTCCGCCGAGGCGTTGCTCGACAGCGACGAACTGCCGGCCGAGTGGGGCGACCAGCTCCAGAAGATGGCGCACCGCGGCACGGTTCGAACGCAGCTGATCCGCACCCTGCCGTGGGAGGAGGCGGCCAAGCCGTTTCTGATGAAGAAGCTTCGAGCGCTCCGCAGCTTTTTCGAGACCTATCCGTTCGTCGAAAGCCCCGAGGTGCGGGCGATGATGCTCGAGCTCTTCGACGCGGTGGCGGCGCGCTGGGAAGGCTCCGATCTGTCCGACATTCTCGACTACTACGATGTCTCGATCGAAGCGCGCTAGACGTGCCGGCCCCCGCCGCGGATCGGAGGCATCCCCGGTGAGTCCGACAGCCGGCGGAGCGCCGATCGTGCGGGTGCAAGGCCTCAGCAAACGGTACGGATCCCATCTCGCCGTCGACAACATCAGCTTCGCGGTGAAGCGGGGCGAGATTCTCGGTCTGCTCGGACCCAA
Source organism: Gemmatimonadota bacterium (assembly GCA_039585495.1). Classification (GTDB taxonomy): domain Bacteria; phylum Gemmatimonadota; class Gemmatimonadetes; order Longimicrobiales; family Gaopeijiaceae; genus UBA2589. The sequence continues at coordinate 2,134 of JBDGVT010000290.1, forward strand.
CGGCGCCGGGAAGAGCACCACCATCCGCATCGTGACCGGCTACCTCCGGCCTTCGGCCGGCTCCGTCCACATCGCGGGGCAGAACATCGAGGAAGAGCCGCTGGAGAGCAAGCAGTTGCTGGGCTACCTGCCGGAGTCGGCGCCGCTGTACCCGGAGATGCTGGTCTACGACTACCTGCGCTACGTCGCGCGCGTCCGCGCCGTCCCGGACCGAGACATCATGGACGAACTGCACCGCGTGGCCGACCTGTGCGGACTCAACGAGGCGATGCATCAGGCGTTCAACGAGCTGTCACGCGGCTATCGCCAGCGTGTCGGCCTGGCCCACGCGATCATCGGCGACCCGGAGATCCTCATCCTCGACGAACCGACATCAGGGCTCGATCCCAACCAGATCGTGGAGATACGCTCGTTCATCAAGAACATCGGCAAGGACAAGACGATCATCTTCTCGAGCCACGTCCTCAGCGAGGTCGAGGCGATCTGCGATCGGATCGTGATCATCTACCGCGGCAAGATCGTTGCCGATAGCACGCCGGCGGCACTCAAACAGTCGCTGAACACGGGCAGCGTCCTCAGGATCACCCTCGAGAACGCCAGCTTCTCGGATGTTCAGGCGGCGCTCTCGTCGCTCGGCGGTGTCTCCGAAGTCCGTGACGTGACGGAACCCAGCAGCGACCAGGGGACGGTGACGGTGAGGGTCACCTGCGACGATGCGGCCCGGAGCGCGATCTCCCGCAAGATTCGCGAACAGGCGTGGGGGATCTTGCAGCTCGACGTCGAGGAGAACTCCATGGAGGATGCCTTCCGGGCGCTGACCGGACACGACCAGGTCAAGGGGAAGATCGATGGCCGTTAACGCCTTCTGGCTCGTGTTCCAACGCGAGTTGCGCAGCTACTTCCTCTCCCCCATCGCCTACATCGTCATCGCGGTCTTCCTGGTCGCGACCGGATGGTTCTTCTTCACGCCGTTCTTTCTGAACGATCGAGCGGATCTTCGTGCGTTCTTCACCCTCCTGCCGCTGCTGCTGTCGTTCGTCGTCCCGGCGATCACCATGCGGCTCTTCGCCGATGAGTACCGCGGCGGGACCTTCGAAATCACGCGGACCCACCCCATCCCGCTGCTCTCGGTCATCACGGGCAAGTTCGTCGCCGCGGTG
>JBDGVT010000291.1:0-3222 GCA_039585495.1 Gemmatimonadota bacterium
GAGGTCGGCAACGGCTTTCAGGTGAACACCGGTCCTGCTGCCGTGGTGTGGTCCGACGCCAACACCGCGTCGGGTGAGTACACGCTGTCCGGCACGTTTACGCTTCAGGCACCGAGCGACCACAACAACTACTACGGACTCGTCTATGGCGCGGGTGGACTCGATGGGGACGGGCAGAACTATCTGTACTTCCTGATCGGGCAAAACGGCAGCTACATCGTCAAGCACCGCGCCGGCGGCGACGTCCACGACATCCAGGGTCGGACGTCGCATGACGCGGTAGCGACACCGGACGGAGGCGGCACGTCGGTCAACGAACTCTCCGTCCGCGTAGGATCGGACGAGACACAGTTCGTCATAAACGGAACCGTGGTCTTCACCGCGCCGAAGTCCGGCATGGCCGCGCGCAGTGACGGGATCTACGGGGTGCGCGTGAACCACCGCATTCCGGGCGTCCTAGTCGAGGGCCTGGGAGTGTCGCACTAACCGAGGGTAGAACCTCAACAATGCGAGACGTCGAGGGCTGACTCCTTCGGGAGCCGACGTCAGGGGTCCGGAGCACGTGCGTGCTCCGGACCCCTCTCTGTTTCGCTTCGCGTCATCTCAGGAGAGCAGCTCGTCGAGCAGATCCTGATTGTACCCCACGATCAGCGTCGTCCCGAAACGAACCGTCGGCGCTCTCAGCTTCCCCGATCGACCAAGCATGAGGCCGAGCAGCTCGTCGTCGGACGGTCGGCCGTCCCGAAGGTCGATGTGCACCGACTGCCTTCCCTTCGCGACGTGGAGGTCCTCCACACCGTCCAGGACGGCAAGCGCCGCCGTTCCTTCTATGGGCTCCTTCCCGGTGCTCTGAACCACCCGGTCGGTGATGTTGTTCTGCGCAAGAAACTCCTGCGTGCGTTTGCAGCTCGTTCAGCCAGGGCGGTGGTACCGCCACTCCAGACTCGCAGTCATGTCACTCCTTTCGTGTGCGTCTTGAACCTCAACGGTCGGACTCTCGCCATTCATCGAGGAGGATCGCGAATACCAGTGTATCCCTGAGCTCTCCCCGGACTCGGATGTCCTTCCGAAGACGTCCTTCGAGGGACATCCCGAGCTTCTCCAGGACGCGGATCGAGCCGACGTTCGACGGGTCACAACCCGCCCATATACGGTCGAGCCCCAACGCGTCGAATCCAAGGGCCAATAACGCTTCGGCCGCCTCGGTCGCGAAACCGTGTCCCCAAGCTTCTGGGGAGTAACAATAGCCCAGCATCGCCTGGTGGCCGCCTTCCCCGCTGAGGTGAAGTCCGGCGGACCCGATCATACGCTCGTCCTCGCGCCGTACCACGGCCAGCGCGAAATCGGTCCTCGGATCCTTCGCGGCAGCGGTCACACTCCGCTCCAGGAAATCTCGCGTGTCCTGCTCGGTGTTCGGTCCCCAGGTCATGAACTCGACGACTTCGAGATCAGACGCGTACGCATGCACGGCATCGAAGTCGGACGCCGCGATTTCGCGGAGGAGGAGGCGTTCTGTCTGCAGCATGCGTCAGCGTATGAAATGTCCTAGCGTTCGATGATCAATCGCTGGAGCACCGGTTCCCAACTGTCACGTCCGGCATCCCAGTCGCCGTCCAGCACGCTGATCGTGACGTACCCGGCAGACAGCAAGGCCAGGTCCGACCCCTGCTCCGCACGCTCCGGATTGCCTGAAGCGAACTCGACGCGCGCCGGCCCGTTCTCCGAAACCGAATAGACACGGCGGAAGGCTCGGAAAGTCGACACGGTGGCGAACCGTACGCCTTCGGGTTCGTCCGCCCCGACCGCCGGGTAGTTCACGCTGAGCGCGGTCTGGGGAGGAAGGAGTCCCGACCCTCCGCTCTCCGCGAGTTGGCGAACAATTTCGACGACGAGGTCGGCTGCGGGTTCGAACGCCTGCAGCGTGCTGGAGAACGGCGTCGATTGCTCACGTTCGCGCAGGTCGACGGCAACAGAAACCGCAATCGCCGGAATGCCCGCTCGAATCGCCATGATCGCAGCGCCGATCGTGCCCGAGTGTGCCGCATCCGCCCCGACGTTCTGGCCGAAGTTCAGGCCCGACACCACGAGGTCCGGCCGATCCTCGCGCATCATATGGACGAGGCCCAGCGCAACCGCGTCGACCGGCTTGCCGTCTACGCTCCACACCCCCTCTTCCTGGAGGGAGTAATCCAGCGTGCCCGAGGTAGTGAGCGACATCCCGGCACCGCTCTGATTGCTCAGCGGGGCGACCACGGTCACTCGGTGGCCCGCGGCCTCGAGGGCAACTTTCATCGCCGCGATCCCTGGCGCCCGATACCCATCGTCATTGGTGAGCATGACGTTGAGGCCACCGTCGGCCTGGACCGCAGCGAGGCGGGTCGGTCCGATGATGAGGGAGAGAGCAGCGAGACAAACGAGGGTCGTGCGCATCTGGGCCTACCGCGTCGGAAGAGAGAAGTGTTCGATCACCAGGTCGGCCGTCTGCTCCACGGACAACTTGGTGGTATCGACCCGAAGGTGATCTTCGTACGGGAAGTCGCCGTCGGAGTTCATACGATGCCGTGTATCGATGTCGATCAGCCGCGCACGCGAGGCGGCAACGTCCCTCTTCGAAGGCTTCTCCAGCAACCGGAGCGGCGTGTCGTTTCTCTCGAGTCGAATCTCGAGCGGAGCGTAGAGCTCGACGAAGACGCCCCGCCCTCCGCCGGACACGAACGGCTCGAGCAGTTTCTCCACGGAGGAGAGATCGCTGATCTGATCGAACGCCCATACGTAGGTGAAGATGAGTCCGGCGTGATCGCTTGCCGCGACCTCGTTGATGATGCTCTTGCGGAACCCGCCCACCAATCGAGAGAACGGCTCGCTACCGAATTCGAAGAAGGGCAATACCAGGTCGATCGTCATGTGGTTGTGGAGCAGTGGAATGCCGGTTCGACGCTCCAACTCCCGCCCGACGGCCATCTTCCCCACGGCAGGCGGGCCGACGATTACGACGATCGTCTTCTCGCTCACGTAGCCCGTCCCATTATTCGTCGGACTCGAGCAACAGAGTCTCTTCAGGCTCCGCGAGTTCGGCATGCCGCGCCGCAGCGATCGCGCCAGGGGCGAACGTGCCGCCCAGAAGCCCCGTCACCGCGATCGCTCCCAGAACATCCGCGAGCGTGGTACCGGCCTCGAACGTGCCGAGCGCCCCGAAAAGAAGGGGCACGAGCGCGGAGCCCA
>JBDGVT010000292.1:0-5755 GCA_039585495.1 Gemmatimonadota bacterium
CGGTCGTGTCGATGCTCGTGAGAGAACCCGACTCGGCGCCATGCTGTCTCAGCTGGCTGAGAACCCTTCCGGTTTTGGGGGGGGATCGCCCTTGGCGACGGACCTCCCGATCACTCAGCCCCCGCCGGAGGTCGTCTTCGAGGGGCACACCTTCGTCTTCGCCGGTGGCATGGCGTACGGTCCGGGGCACGCATGCGAACGGGAGGTGCAGGAGCTGGGGGGGCTCTGCGAGAGGGCGGTCAACCGGCGCACCGACTTCGTGGTCATTGGGGCGCTGGCCGCGGCGGAGTGGAGCCAGCTCGCCTTCGGCGCACTGGTCGATGAGGTGGTTCAGTACCGTGCTCGAGGGGTCCCGATCAGCGTGATCACAGAAGATCACTGGGCCGCTGCCCTTCCGTAGGCCCGGGGCGGGCGGAAGCCCCCGCCGCCCACCACATCACCCTCCGATTCGGATCCCCGCGAGTTTGGCGACTGCGCCCAAGGTGGTCTGTGCAGCGTTGAAGCCGAGCATGAAGTCCGCATCAGAGAACGTCTCAAAGAGGTCGGTCGTCTGGTGCCAGTGCGGGTTGGCCCGGTTCCCGGTTTCGTAAAGGCGTCGGTTCTCCCGCAGGCTCACCGCCGCGACGAAGTCCTGGAACGGCCCTGAATCCGTGTTGCTCATCGCGTTGCTGAGTACGGCCGGATAGTCGGTCGCGTGCATGCGGTTGGCGTTGATCAGCGCCAGCCCGAGTTGGGCGGACTCCTCTGCCATCGCCGAGTTCAACTGGAATTCGACATCGACGTCGGCATCGAGAGCTTGATCGTACGTCACAGGGTTTCCGTGGTCCCACATCATCATGTCGTGCTGGATCATCCCCACCCACCGTGGCTCGGGATACAGGCCTGACCCCGGAGGATCCTCGATTCCCTGCATGCCCGCACGCTGCTCGACGTAGGCTCGGGCTCCGTTCAATCCCGTCTCTTCGTTGTTCCACAGAGCCAAGCGGATCGATCGGTCACTATGGACGTCCGAAGCAGCCAGGACTCGGGCGATTTCCATCACGAGCGCCGTGCCCGATCCGTCATCGTTGGCGGCCTCACCACCTCCTCGACCATCCATGTGCGCCCCGAGAATGAACATCTCCCCTGGATTGGTGGCCCCGATCTTGGTCGCGAATACCTGTTCGCGCGGCTCGGCGATCTCTGATCCGCGCGGCGTGTACAGGTAGTGCACGCGCTCGGTCTCGTAGCCCCAACCCCGAAGCTGGTCTTCGATCCAGTCGATGGCGGCGGCGTTGCGATCCGTGCCCTGCTCTCGATCGCCGAATTGAGTGAGCCCGTAAAGAAGCTCCTTGTAGCTCTCGAAATCGAGGCGCCGGACGACCGCCTGGTGCGCGCTGTCGGCTGAGGTCATCTCGACACCGCCCAGTACGCCGCGGAGATTCCGCCGCAATACGGGCGGATCGCTCGCCCTCCGCTCCTGTTGTTGTCCCCGGGCCTGAGCCGAAAGAGGCGTCGTCGGGGCGACGATCAGAACCGCCGAGGCGACGAGGACGAACGGGAGGCGGGCGAGACCAGCGAGAGGGGAGCGGTCGTGGAGAGACATGCGGACTTCCAGGTACGGGTGGGTCTGTCTTGGGTGACAACTTCCGAGGGGGCGCACGGATCGCGCAATACGGCCCGGAACCGTATCATGCCGCGCTCGAGCCATCCTCCATTGATGTCCAAAAAGCACCCGTATGACTGAAGAAGCCCGCACCGTCCGAACCGCGCTGAACGCCGGAGCCGATCATACACCTTCGATTGGCGCTCCAGGCCGGCCCTCGCTCGACTTCGGTGGTCTCCGAGCGCACATGGACAGGACGGTCGCCCGTCTCAACGAATTGGGCCTCGGCCGCGGCGACCGCGTCGCGATCGTCCTGCCGAACGGTCCTGAAATGGCGTCCGCCTTCATCGCTCTTTCCGCTGGCGTGACCACGGCGCCCCTCAATCCCGCTTACAGGCGAAAAGAGTACGATTTCTATCTGGAGGACCTGGGCGCAAAAGCCCTGGTGGTCGAAGTGGGCAGCGAATCGGAAGCGATCGATAGCGCGCGCGCCTTGGGCGCCGCTGTGATCTACCTCCAGGTTCCGGAGGGAGCGCCGGCAGGAATCTTCGACCTCGTTCCCGAGGACGGCTTCACGCCGGGCATCCCATCCACCCCCGGTCAAGCCGAGCCCGACGACGTGGCGCTGGTCCTTCACACGTCCGGCACGACCTCGCGACCCAAGATCGTCCCGCTCCGACATCGCAACGTGTGTGCGTCCGCGTCGAACATCCGGACCACACTGAACCTTACGCCTGAGGATACGTGCCTCAACGTGATGCCATTATTCCATATACATGGACTGATGGCGCCGATCCTGTCATCACTTTCGGCGGGCGCGGCTGTGGTTTGTACACCCGGGTTCAACGCCCTGAAGTTCTTCTCCTGGATGGACGAGGTCACCCCGACCTGGTACTCGGCGGTGCCCACGATGCATCAGACCATTCTCGCCAGAGCCGGCCGGAATCCGGAGTCGGTCGCGCGCGCGCGCAGCAGCCTTCGCCTCATCCGCTCCTCGTCCTCTTCCCTGCCCCCTCAGGTGCTGGGTGAGCTCGAGGAGACGTTCGGCGTACCCGTGGTCGAAGCGTACGCCATGACCGAAGCGTCTCACCAGATGACCTGCAATCAACTGCCGCCAGGGCTCCGCAAGGCCGGCGACCGGTGAAATCGGCGAGGTCGTGATCCGCGGCCCAAACGTCACCACAGGATACGAAAACAACCCCGAGGCGAACGAAAGCGCGTTCACCAACGGCTGGTTCCGAACCGGTGATCAGGGAGTGATGGACGCGGACGGCTACCTCTCGCTCACGGGCCGTCTCAAGGAGATCATCAACCGGGGCGGAGAGAAGATCTCTCCGAAAGAGGTCGATGTCGTGCTCATGGACCACCCGGCTGTGCAGCAGGTGGTCACCTTCGCGGTACCCCACGACAAGTTGGGCGAGGACGTCGGCGCGGCCGTCGTACTGCGTGAGGGGATGGAGGCCACACCGGCCGAGATTCGAGACTTCGCGAGCGAGCGACTGGCCGACTTCAAGGTGCCGCGAACCGTGCTGATCCTCGACGAGATCCCGAAAGGACCGACCGGGAAGCTCCGGAGGATCGGGCTAGCCGAGCAGCTGGGCATTGAATGAGCACCAGCACCTAGGCGCAGGCGGCCTATGAGGATCTGCATCTACGGAGCCGGCGCGATCGGGGGGTACCTCGGAGCGCAGCTGGCTCTCGCTGGCGAGGACGTAACGCTCATCGCGCGTGGGCCGCACCTCGAAGCGATGCAAAAGCGGGGGATCCGGCTGCTCATCGACGGAGAAGAACGGGTCGCTCGGCCTCACTGTACGGCAGACCCGTCCGAGGCCGGCGAGCAGGACTACGTGATCGTGACGCTCAAGGCGCACTCGGCACCGCAGGTGGTCGACACGATGCAACCGCTGCTCGGCTCGAATACCGCGGTTGTGAGCGCTGTGAACGGAGTGCCGTGGTGGTACTTCTACAAGCTCGACGGACCGTGGGAAAACACCCGTGTCGAGAGTGTGGATCCCGGCGGTATGCAATGGGAGGGAATCGGTCCGGAGAGGGCGATCGGCTGCGTCGTGTATCCAGCCACCGAAGTCGTCGAGCCTGGTGTCATTCGGCACCTGGACGGGAATCGCTTCACGCTCGGGGAGCCGAGCGGAGAGAAGACGGAGCGCATTCTCGCCTTGTCGAAAGCGCTGATTCGTGCGGGCTTCCGCGCGCCGGTCCGGCGTATTCGAGACGAGTTGTGGGTAAAGTTGTGGGGCAACCTCTCGTTCAACCCCATCAGCGCGCTCACCCTCGAAACTCTGGACGTCGTCGCCACGGACCCGGGTACGCGCGGGGTTTCGAAGGCCATGATGCTCGAGGCGCAGGAGATCGGCGTGAAGCTCGGTGTGCGCTTCCCCGTGGACGTCGAGAAACGCATCGACGGTGCAGCCGCCGTCGGAGCTCACCGCACCTCGATGCTTCAGGATCTCGAACGCGGCCGAGCGATGGAGATCGATGCGTTGGTCACCGCCGTTCAGGAGATGGGACGGCTGGTCGGCGTTCCCACCCCGACCATCGACGTCGTGCTCGCGCTCATCCAGCAGCGCGCTCGTGTCGCAGGCGCATACGAATAGGAGCCTTCAGCGAGGCGTATCCCGTTCTGCGACCCGCAACCTCCAACGCACGCGAACCCGCCCCAGACCTAGCTTCCGAAGATCGGCACCCAGATGCGCCAGAAGATGAGAACCAGGCTCATTCCCGTGAAGACGATGAGGCTCATCCAGCCGAACCAACGGGCGAACGTGGACGGGTAGAAGGCTCGATCCTGCCGGGGGATGACGACGAGGCAGTAGTGGAAGTTCAGGAAGAAGATCACGGGCGCGATGAAGAAGGCGAGCGCCGAGGCGGCCAGCACGAGGAAGACGGGTCGCTGGAGGCCAGCGACGATCGCGACCGACGTCACCAGCGAGTAGAGCATCGTACCCCGGTAGATGTTGTACTCGGAGTACCAGGTGCGCCGATGCTCATCGGTGATGTCGGACGGATCGATGCCCTGAAGACCGGCCGTCCCCCTGAAGAGGTTCCTGCAACAGGCCCCCACGATGCGAGGCCATCCGTCGAAGTAGTTGAATGCGGTCGAGAACGTGGCGGCGAAGGCACCGACCATGAATACGATCATCATTTTCGGACCGAGACTCTCGGTGAAAATCGTCGCGATTTCGCCCATCACGTCTCGGCCTTCGACCGGGCTCGGATACATCCACACCGCGGCCAGTACGAGGAAAATGCACGCGAGGACGAAGGACACGACATGCCCCTGCCTGAAGTCCCAGATACCGATCTTGAACCAGCGCTGGCAGTAGTCCCTCGCGTTGACAGGAAGCTTCGATGTGTCCACGGCCAGGTCGTCGCGGTTCGGCGCGAAGGGATCGAAACGATTCGCCAATCCCAAGTCCTCGAGCCGATCGCGAATCTTGCTCATGCCCTTCTTCTTGGCCTTGCCCCACTCAGATGCCTGAAGTGAAACGTCCATCCCCGTGGGGAGGAGCCCGAGGAAGGCGGCGATCACGAGCCACGACCCGTCCGGAATCTCGACGAGGAAGAAGTGTCCCATTTCCGAGATCGGAGCAGGCTCGGCCAGGAAGACGGCGATCGTGGAAGCGACGAGGATGGCTGCGAGGACCTTGGCGGCCAGCTCAACCGCTTGGTACTGGCCTCGCAGGAGGATCCCCACGGAGACCACGCCCAAGGCCAGCCCGTAACCGGGTAGTGGAATCGGTAGGCCGAATTGTTCGCTGCCTACGTAGTACATGACCGCCGCCGCCGCGATCAGTCGCCCGGCCTGTCCGATGGCGCACTGGATGAGCGTGGTGATCAGGACGTACCAGAGTGGCCACTTCTTCCAGGCCGTGCTGTACGCCTCGATCATGCTCTTGCCGGTCGCGTTGGTGAACCGGAACGCCATCTCGAAGCCGTAATACTTGAAGATGTACGCTACGGGAATACACCAGAGCAGTGCATACTCGAAACGGCCACCCGCTGTCGGAGCCGTGACGAGATGGCTGGTCCCGATACCGGTCATCATGAGCACAACGCCGGGCCCGAAATGGCTCATGAGTCCGCGAAGCGTCAGGTCCGGCATCTCCAGATCTTCGAACGCCTCGGTGGCATCATCACGTCGGTCCGATTCTG
>JBDGVT010000293.1:0-4189 GCA_039585495.1 Gemmatimonadota bacterium
GTGGGCCTGCTGGGGCTTGGCACCTTCGTAAGCGGCTTCGGCCTGATCGGCCTGATCGCACGCGGATACGGGACGCTGACCATCGGCTTCATCGTCGTCTATGTGATCCCGGTCCTGACGATTGGCGTCTGGCGGATCAGTCGGGGTGAGGCCCGCCCACCCACTGGTCCACGAGCACAGCCGTCGTGATCTGACCCAACAGGTTCACGGTCGAGCGGAACATGTCCGGGATGCGGTCGATGCCGAGAAGGATCGACAATCCGGACAAGGGGATTCCCACGGCGTCCAGAGCGGGTGCCAGGGTAACCACACCGGAGGACGGCACGGGCGCCACGGTGAGAGACACGAGGAACGTCGCCAGCATCGCTCCGCCGAGGGCTCCGGCCGGGATCGGTACCTCGAAGAGGTAGGCGAGGAAGATGATCGCCGCTCCCTGGAAGAGCGCGGAGCCCGACCGGTACATCGAAGCGCCGAGCGGCAGCACCAGATCCGCGACCGTATCCGAGACGCCGAGCTTCTCCTTCGTCTCCTCGAGCGTCACCGGGAGCGCGGCCGCGGTACTCGTCGTGGAGAACGCGATCGAGGCGGCTCCGAACGTGCCAGCCAGGAATCGTAAGGGGCTGACCTTCCCCACGACCCAGAGCAGAGGGAAGTACACCACCGCCAGGTACACGCCCAGTCCCATCACGACACAGATCACGAACACTGCGAGGCTCTGGATGAGTCCCCACCCCAACTGTGCGGTGACGGGTGCTGCGAGCCCGAAGATCCCGAGGGGGGCCGTCCAGAGGATCCATCCGACCAGAACGATGAGCGCATCTCCGGCCGCTTCGGCGACGCCCATGAGGCGATCCCTGGCCGCGGTCGGCAGCGTCCCGGCCGCTGCGGCGAAGAGGGCCGTGAACACGATGAGTGGCAACAGCGCCCCGCTGCTCGCTGCCGCGAACGGATTGCTCGGGACCAGGCTGACGAGGAAGTCGACCAGTCCCGGCAGAGCCGGAACCTCCCGGGCGACGGCCGCTGGAGGAGTGATATCGGGCGCGAAGGAGAGTCCCAGCCACATGACTCCCATGCCGATGACGATCGCGGGCAGCACCGAGATCCAGAAGAACGCGAGGGTCATTCCGCCCAGCTTTCCCAGTTTCCTCGGATCTCCGAGCCGGGCGACGCCGGTGAAGACCACCGCCATGACGAGCGGGATGACCACCATTCGAATGGCGTTCATGAACACCGTGCCGAGCGGAGCCGAAGCCAACGCGAGCGCCAGGAATAAGTCGCTTCCCGCTGCTGCCAGAAGCCCGGTCGCCAGGCCCAGAACGAGTCCGCCTGCGATCGCGAAATGAAGCATACGGTTCCCTTCAGTGTCCCATCGGGGACGTTCGAACCAGAAGTGCAGTGACCACCAGGACGACCTGAGCCACGACCAGCTCGATCGTCGCTGCTCTGCGAAGCCGGTCCTGCCCGGCTTCGGTACCGAGTTGAGGCGTCAGCCGCTTCCAGTTCATCGCCCCCAGCCCCATGACCGCCGCGACGAGCCCGAGCTTCACCAGGAGGAGTCGACCGTAGCCCGTGGACAGGAGCGCACCCAGATGGGTGACGTGTACCCACGATGCCAGCGACCCGGTAACGACGAGGAGGGCCACACTGATCACCGCGACGCCAGAGAAGACCGGAACGAGCACGGGAAGCAGAGTTCGAGACGGATCGTATCCGCGCCACCCTCTTTCCGCCGCCAACACGAACGCCAACCCGCCCACCCAGCACCCTCCCGCGATGACGTGCAGCGAATCCGCCGTGACTGTGAGCAGTCGGAGCCCCTCCGTTCCGGAGGCATGCCCGGTCAACGCAGGAAACGAAGCCAGAGCCAGAGCCAGAGGCGTTGCCAGGATCCATCCCGCACGGATCCTGGCTCGCGCAAAGCCCATGACGATCGCGGCCAGGACGGAAACAACGGCAGCGGTGCGCCAGGTCGAGCCCCACTGGGTGGCGCTCAGGAGTAGTGCCGCGTCTTCAGTCCAGGGCACGAACGGGTCACGGAATTCTCGTAGCTGGCGATAGAACACGAGCCCCATCGCAACAGGCAGCAACACGGCAGCCGCCAATCCGATCTTCGCTGCGGTGTCTCGGAGGAAGTCGGTCATCTCCTCCGTGGAGCCATCTGTAGTGGCCCTGGGGATCAGGATCCACCGCGCAGTCAGGCTACCGAGCGTTCCGATGAGCCCCGCGAAGAGGAACCATCCCGTGACCGCGTCGAGGAGCGAGGTCACGGGTGACGACTAGTGAGCCGCGACCGAAAAGGCGAAGTCCCCACGAACGACGTGTCCGTCGTCTCCGATTCCGCGCCACGCAACTGTGTACGCACCGGTGGGGAGGCCCCCGTTCAGCTGTACGCTGAACACCTTGCCGTCTTCGGCGTCCCGAGAGGCATCGCCGGTCTCCATGGCTTCGCCCTCCGCGTCGATGAGGCGGATGCTCACCGAGTTGTCCTGGGGCACCTGCGTGAACCACAGGCGCACTTCTTCGATCTCCGCGACCGCGGCGTCAGCCTCCGGCGCGGACTTGCTGAGGCCGAAGTGGAGGTGTGCGGCAGCGTCCGCTGAGCCGTACGAGGCTGCGACGACGGCCAATAGAACGAGATACCCGAGCTTCCGCTTCATTTCCACTCCGAACACTTGAATCGAGAGATCATCTTTCGATGTGCGACGACGAAGATACGTTCTGGACTCGTACCAGTCGACGGATGCTGAGGATCCCTGCCATCGGACCGAGAGCAAGGAAGGCGAATCCCCACCGCCAGTCGACGACTTCTACCATCGCGGGAACTGCCTGGATGGTGACCATCGTGAGCAGGAAGCCCAGCGACGTCTGAAGCATGAGCGCCGTCCCGACCGCGTCCGGAGGTGCCACTTCGGTGACCATCGCGCTGAACTGAGCCGAGTCCGCGACCACGAAGAAGCCCCAGATCCAGGTGAGCGTCACACAGACGATGAACGGGGCTCCGATGGTGAGTCCCACGAGTAGACAGCACACACCGCTGATGGCCATCGAGAGATTCGTGACCCTCGCTCTTCCTACCTGATCGGCGGCCATCCCTCCCCAAACGCAGCCCAACCCGCCCGCAGCGATCGTGCCGAAGGCCGCCAGGTCCACCATCAGAGGCGACACCCTGCCGGCGGCCGCGAACACGAGGAAGGTCGAGATAGCCTCCCGTCGCGAGCATGGTCTCGCGGTGGCGGAGTATCCGTCCGAGTAACGACCACTCGAAGGGACGACTCGGGAATGAGTACGGGCCATCTCGATAGGCGGTCGCGATAAGGACGGCAGCGATCAACCCGGCTGCGGAAGCCCCGCCGACGACCACTGCGAGGTCCGCCCCGCCGATCGCCTTCAGCAGGTAGGGTGTCGCCTTCCCGACGGTCAGGGCGCCGACCACAGTGCCGATGGCCATACCGCGAGCGGAACGGAACCAGGTCGAGATCATCTTCATGCCGGGCGGATAGACGCCGGCCAGGAAGACGCCTGTCAGGAAGCGAGCCACCTCCGCGCTCCCGTAGCCCGGAGCGATCAGAAGCGTCGCGTTCGCGGCCGCCGCAAGTGCAGCGGACGCAGCGAAGAGCGCGCGAGCCGGCACGATGTCCGCGAGATTGAGCAGGGCGGCGATCTCCGTCGGTGAGCGCCCAACGGGTCTGGAACTCGGGGCCCACGGCTGTGGCCGTCATCCACGCCGTCAAGGACAGCAGCATGGCCAACGACAGCAGTGCGAGCATGCGCCAACGGCGAGGGTCCCGGTCCTGGCCGGAGTTGGAGGCGCCGGGCTTCGACCCCTCCGGGTGGGGCACTATCCCACCATCTGCTTCGCCACGAACCACAGGTTCGCCGGCCGCTCAGCTAGTCGCCTCATGTACCACGGGAACCACGCCTCACCATAGCTCACGAGTACGCGCATCTGGTGGCCCGTGCGCACCAGTCGCTCCTGCTCAGCGCGCTGGATCCCGAAGAGCATGGCGAACTCGTACTTGTCCTTGTCGAGTCCGAGCTCGAATGCCATGCGATTGGTTTCCCCGATCATCTTGGGGTCATGGGTGCCCAGCACCGGGCGTCCTTCGCCGCCATTCAGGCGAGCGCGCAGCATGGTCTGCGTCAGCTTCACGAAGTTGCGGTCGGCCTCAGCCTTCTTGGCGAAGGCGAC
>JBDGVT010000294.1:0-3158 GCA_039585495.1 Gemmatimonadota bacterium
CTTCATCGAAGTCCTCCACTCTGCATGTCTTGTGAGACCAACGCCGAAGTAGCGGTCAGTTCGAGCAAGCTGACCCGGAACGTCTCTCCCTGCGTGGTCCGTCCTTCGACCAGCAGCGCCGCATAAGGCGTCCGCCCGGATTCATGGGCCATCCCCGCTGTCCAGGTGTGCGCCTTGGCCATCCAGCGCGATCCTTCTGCGCGTTCCTGCGGGAGGTCCGCAACGCTGACCGTCCCGAAGGACGGATTGAAGACGACGTCGAGGTACTCGTAGGACGTCGTGCCGGAGGGAACGCTCGAGGCATCGACGATGATCTTCCATAGACCGGCCGATGGATCGCTCACGTACTCGGCCTCGTCACCCTCCGGATCGGCGTCGGTGCGAGCGGGTGTGCACTCATCACCGGTACAGTCGAAGACGTACACGTCGAGGTCAGCGTCCGAATCCGATGTGTTGAACGCTCGTGCGAGCAGTCCCGTCGAACCAGGCAGAACCTCGACCTCGAAGATGTGCTGTTCCTTGTCGGAGATCTCGTGCATTTCGTCGCGTGCGCTTCCGAGCGGGGTGCTTACAGCGCCGCCGTCGAACGTCGCCATGGGATTGGTGATCCAGAGATCGTACGTCGCTCCCTCGGCCCCACTCGATGCCGGATCCACAGGACCCCCGTGCGCCATCACGCTGGCCTCGGCCGAGAGGGCGGTGACCGTCACCGTCGCAGGTGTGGGCGGAACCGGCTCCAGCTGTTTGGCCTGCTCCCAGTCGAAGGTGCGTGTGTCTGCGACGTCCGTGAGTCGGACCTCCCACACGCCTGCGGCGGGGTTGTTGATGAGTTGACTGACGCCGCGGGCTGTGGTGATCCGTTCACCACCAGCCGACCGCGTGTCCGGTCGTGACACTGCCAGGCTGACCGCGCGGTCTTCCCAGGTCAGGTCGACTTTCAACGCGCTCACACCCTCCGGGACGGTATAGAAGAAGCTCTCGATGCCCGGCCGAGGTACCTCGGTCTCGTTCTTCAGCGTGTACTCGTTCGCCGCACTCAGCGTTTCGGCCGCCACGATGGTCGCGAGTGTCCGGTAAGCGTACCCGGGCACGTCGGCGTGATCGAGCGTGAAGTGCGCCGTGTGCGCGCCATGTTCGGTCGGCGCGATCGTGATCGGGACGTCCACGGCCTGGTTCAGCGGAAGAGTCACGGTCGAAGGCGCCGAGAACGTTCCGTGGTCGTTCCCGGCCCAGCTGACGTCGAACGTCATCGAGCCGCTCGGGCCGGTCGTGCGCGTCAACGTGATCATGCGCTGTCCGCGATCGCCCACATTCCATCCGTCGCGTTCGTAGAGGCCAACGCCCTCGTGGGGAGTCGCCAGCATGTGGCTGTAGGGATGCCGCACCGGCGCACGCCCCTCGATTTCGATCATCGGCTCACCGGCGTCGAGCCGCTGCAGGATGTCCCAGGCTCCCGCGACGCTGATGACGCCGTTGCCCTGTGTATTGGCGCGGAGATGCGGCACCCAACGAGCGCCCCTCGTGACCGCGTACTTGATCCGGTAGGGGTCATAACCGATCCCGGCCTGCTTCGCGGCGCTGATGAGCATCGCGACCGAACCGGCTGCGGTCGGAGTCGCGGTGGAGGTCCCACCTGCGATCGTATAGCCCGGAGGTAGCTGATAGAGTCCCGGAATCGCGCGTCCCTCGACGAATCCGATTGCCGTGCTGACGTAGTTCGACGGCGAGATGATGTCGGGCTGCAGCGCGCCGTTCCCCATCGGACCATATCCGCCCGTGATGAGCAGGTTGTCGTCGTGCTCGACGCGCACCCCGTGGTTGATGAAGAAGTTCTCCTTGCTCTCGTGTCCGTTGACTCCGATCACACCCTTGGCCAGCACGAAGTCATCGATGCCGCCCAGAATCGGGTAGTTGTGCGTTGGCGACAGGATCGAGGCACCGAACTTCTCTACGAGCCGCTCGTAGATGACCGTCGGTACGAGCCGACCGTCCCGGAGCAGGTAGGTCCTCGTGATGTTCGAGCTCTGCTCGAAGTACACGACATCGGCCCCGTGGTCGATCACGGACCGTATCGTCGACTCCGTCTGACCGTAGGCAGATCCACCCTCGGACACGCTGATGAGCTGCGCGCCCGGGGCCATTCCGTCGAATTTGCCGTCTTCGCCTCGGCTGCCCACAGCGGCACCGACCACCAGTGACGCGTGACTCGCGATGCCGAGGTTCAGGGCGACCAGGTTGCGCGCCTGGTCGATCTGCACCGCGAATCCGATCGACTCTCGGACGGGGGTGTCAGGATCGTCCGTCCCGAACAAGCCGAATTCGGGGCGGGTGGTGTAGTCGGTCATCGCCTGCTCATCGGCGAAGCTGAGGTCCTGGTCGGTGTCCACCCACACGTCGTTCGTCGACTCGTCCCAGAGTACTCCGAAGAGGCGACTCGAGCCCTCCGGGTTTCCATCTCGGTTCACGTCCTCATCCACGCCTCCCGACTTCGATTCGTCGAAGTGAGCCATGCGGTACGAGCCGGGACGGGGAGCCGTGTACTCCTCGTCCTTGAAGGTGAATCCCGACGAGGCCGCGTCGACGACGTCGTTCATCCGAACCCAGCGGCCGTCGTCCTCTTCTTCGACGTCGAGGGCCGTCCCGTACATCACGATCTTCGGGATGGGCTGACCATCGATCGACATCGCCTGCTGCAGCTCCGGAAGAAGCATGTCAGGGTTCATGTCGATCATCGCGACCTTCACGCCACGACCGTCGTACGTGGGATTCTCCTCACGGAACTCGACTCCGCGGACGTCGTCGAGTGGGCTGTAGCGGTTCCTGAGTGGGTAGTCGCCGAGGACCGGTGGCCAGACCTCGGTAATCGTGTCAGCGACCTGTGGGCCGAGGCCGGACGGAAGTGGATCTGCGGGGGCATCCCCCGGCTCCCTGTCGGCCCGACTGAAGGCTCGGGACCGGCCCTCGATCGAAATGTCCACGCTGTGAACAGCGCTGTGCGTGACGATGCTCTCCACCTGATCGATCGGGACCCGCGCCCGAAGGTAATCGACGTCGTCCGAGCGGTACTGGACCGTGCCACCCACCTGCGATACCAGGCTCGCCACCTGCCCGTTCTGCCCGGTCTGAGAGGCGATCACCAGAAGGACGTCCGATTCACC
>JBDGVT010000295.1:0-3156 GCA_039585495.1 Gemmatimonadota bacterium
GAGCATTCCGAGAATCGAGAGCAACGTCGACTTCCCGGCCCCGGACGGACCCATGATGGTGACGAAATCACCCTTCTCGATGTCCGTGGAAATGCGCCGCAGGACGAAGGTCTCACCCGCGCCCGTCTTGAACGACTTTTCGATGTTCCGGAGCTTGATCATCCACCCATTCCGTTGCGATTTAATGTCACCGTTCCGACGGGGTCGACCCGCCTACGGGTTCCTCACCAAACGCTCCCGTGCCTGGGAGCACTAACCTACCACGACGACGACGATTCGGCTCGCACCACACGGCGCTGCCCCTACGTCGTCGGTTCGGACCCGGTTTCGGCCGCCTATTCCTCTCTCAACACAGCCACCGGGTCGACACTCGCCGCTCTCGTGGCGGGTATCCAGCTCGCAGCCACCGCGACGATCGAGAGTAACCCAACCGTCGAGGCGAATGTCAGCGGATCGGTCACCGGGACATCGTAGAGGAGCGCTTCGAGCGCTCCCGTGAGCGCCAACGCTCCCACCACGCCCAGCCCTATGCCGGGAGCCGTCAGAATGAGCGCGCTTCGCACCACCCTTCTACGGATGTCCTCGCCCCCAGCGCCAAGGGCCAGCCTCACGCCCATTTCGCGCATCCGTCGATTCACGCTGTACGACACGACGCCATAGAGGCCCACCGCCGAGAGGACGAGTGCCAGAGCTGCGAAGAGCGTGAGAAGGCTCGTCACGAAGCGATCTCGTTCGAGCGCACCACCGACCAGGTCTGCCATGGGTATCACCCGAGTCGGTGCCAGCATCGCGTCGTGTTCTGCAACCGCAGTTCGAACGTCCGCCGTGAGTGCAGACGGATCTTCCGCAGCCCGTATGATGACATCGAGCGCGGTCGACGGGAGCTGCGCGTGAGGAAAATAGAGCGCTGGCCGCGCCCCCTCACGCATCTCGAAGTGCCGCGTGTCACCCGCGACACCCACGATCGTTCTCCAGGTACCCGACGCCAACTCTCCCAGAGTGATCCGGTCTCCCACGGGATTCCGCCGCGGGTAGTCCAGATACCGTCTCGCCAGCGATTCATTGACGATTACGACGGGTGAGGCCGCAGCGTCGTCCTGATCCGTGAATTCGCGACCCTCCACGAGTCGCTGTCCAATTGTGTAGAAATACTCGTCGGTCACGCTTCGCACCCAGGCAAACCCGGAGGCCTGCTCGGGAAGAGCTCGATCCTGGACGCGGAACCTTGCGTCACGGTCATTCCCTGTCAGCGGGAGTGACGTCGTGGCACCGACCGTGAGCACGCCGGGCATCGCTTCGAGTCGCTCGATCAGGGCTTCGTAGTAGACGGCGCCTGCCGACGGGCTGCTGAATCGGCTTTCCGGGACATCCAGCCTTAGGGTGAGGACACCCTCAGAACGAAATCCAAGATCCTCGGTGCTGAGCTCGTGGAAGCTCCGGATGAGAAGACCGGCGCCCACCAGGAGGACCATCGCCAATGCGACCTGGCTCGCGACCAGAGCAGCACGCAGCGCCGATGGGCCGGTGGGATGACGGAGAGCTACGGTGAATGCCTGGTCTACGCCTCCCCGCCGTCTGAGCCCTGGCACCAGACCGAAAACGACGCCCGTCCCCAGCGTGAGCACCGCGGTGAACCGGAGTACGCGACCATCGACGGATACCTGATCGAGGCCCGGGAGGGACAGCGGTGCCAATCCGACGAGCGCATCGGTCGCCCAGGCCGCCAGGCCGATGCCGAGGACGCCCCCGATGACTGCAAGAACGAGACTCTCTGCGAGCAGTTGCCTCATGATGGTGAAGCGCCCTGCCCCGAGGGCCTCGCGTAAGGCGAACTCGGGACGCCGGTCGACGCTCCGCGAAAGCTGGAGGTTGGCCACGTTCACACAGGCGATCATGAGGATGAAGCCGAATGCGCCGAGAAGCGTCCACAGAGTGCTGCGAGCCGTTCCGACCAGATCCTCTCGAAGATCGAAGACGGAGAAACCGACGCCTCGGTGTGTAAGCGGGTACCCCTCCGCGAGCTGCTGGGCGAGTGCTCCCGCGCGTCCTCTGGCCGCCGCGATCGACACTCCCTCCGCGAGTCGGCCGACGCCACGGACCGCCGGGCACCCCCTGCCGCAGCGCTGCGGATCCAATTGCGCCGTGGTCCAGAGGGCTGCTTCGGGCACGAAGGGAGGTCGGAAGGTCTGGGGCATTACGCCGATCACCGTGAAAGGCTCGTCTCCCAGCGTCAGGGCGCGCCCCAGCGTCGACGGATCGCCGGCAAGTCGCTCTCGCCAGAAGCGGTGACTGAGTACGACGGTCCGCTCTCCCCCGGGTCGGTCCTCTTCGGAGAGAAACGTCCGACCGAGTACCGGCTGAACACGCAGTACGTCGGAGAACATGCCGTGCGTGACCACAGCGGCGGTCAGCACCGACACGTCTCCTACTCCGACGAAAGTCGGAGCCCACTCACTCCACCCCGCCAACCGCTCGAAGAGGCCGGGTTCGCTCCCGTAGTCCCTCAGATCGAGAGGTGACAACTCCTCACGGTCGGAACCGGAACGTGCAGATCCGTCGAGCCACGCCGTGACCAGAGCGTCCGGCGCGTCGTACGGTAGCGGCCGGAGCAAGACCCGATCGATCACACTGAAGATTGCGGTGTTGGCGCCGATACCGAGCGCGACCGTACAGACAGCCACGACCGTGAAGGTCGGCGCACGAACGAAGGACCGGAGGGCGAAACGAATGTCACGCCAGAGATCGTCCATCATTTCAGTACAAACCGCCCGCGCGGCGCCCCGACGTTACCCGCCGAGACGCCGACACGGCCACCACCACCCCACCCCCCTTGGATCAGGTCGCTACGTCGAAGCCCGCGTGCTCGAGTTCCTGGGCTTTGCGCGCATCGTCTTCGCTGACCACCTGGCCATCGAAGAGATGGACCGAACGGTCCGCCATGTGGGCGTAGCGCGGATCGTGCGTCACCATGCAGATCGTCGCGCCCTCGGCGTGGAGCTCCAGCATGAGGTCCATCACCGCGTTGCCGTTCTTCGAGTCCAGGTTACCCGTGGGCTCATCGGCCAGCAGGATGAGCGGCTTGCCCACGATCGCTCGTGCAACCGCCACTCGCTGCTGCTGACCACCCGATAGCTGGCTCGGGTAGTGACCCATGCG
>JBDGVT010000296.1:0-3145 GCA_039585495.1 Gemmatimonadota bacterium
GCCTACGTGCTCGGCGTTGCCGGCCATCTGCGCCACGTGGTCGATGTGGTCGATGAAGTCATCGAGTGTGGGTCGTTGAGTCGAATCCGGCTTCATCACGAGAGGCCCCCACGAGACCAGCCCCACCACGCCCCCCCGCGAGATGCACGCCCGAATCTGTTCGTCGTCGGCGTTTCGAGGGTTCGGTACCAGCGCGGCGCAATTCGAGTGACTCCAGACGCACGGATCCTCACTGTGGTCGATGATCTCCAGCGTGGTCCGGCGGCCGGTGTGGCTCAGGTCCAGCACGATGCCCACGCGATTGCATTCTTCGACCACACGCTGGCCCAGCAGCGATAGTCCGGCATCGGTACGGTCCAGGCAGCCACCACCGAGCTGATTGTCGGCGCTGTATACGAGAAGCATCATCCGTAAGCCGGCCTCATGAAACGCCTGAACCCGGCTCAACTCGTGCCCGATCCAGTCGCCGTCCTGAGCCGCGAGGAAGAGTCCTGCCTTCCCTTCCCGCTTCACGCGGCGGATGTCCGCCACACTTCTCACGACCTCGAGCCCGTCGTGTTCCCGCGCGAGACCGTGCCAGTACATGAGACCTTGCATGGCAGAGGCGGCATCCGCGGGAGGACGCCAGGCCGTGACGGCGTATGCGGTCACTCCGTGTCGATGTGCGACGTCGAAGTCGGCGTCGGGCCACATCTGCATGCAGGAGTCGATATAGATGTACGGATGATCCTCCTCGAGGATCGAATGCGTCATCTTGCCGGCATCACACTGTTGGATCGACGCCTCTCCGATTCCGGGATGCGTGGGTCCGAACCCGACGCCCACGGCTGGCGCGCCGACACCGGCGACCGCCGCGCTCTTCAGGAAATCTCTTCGACTCGGCGACATCGTACGGCCTCCAGTTCAAGTGCGGGGTGTCAACATCGGAGGCGGCACCTGCTCTCAGCAAGTTGCGCGAAGCCCCGTCCGCGGACTCCATTCAGTCAGATCATCTGCAAAGCACGGCGGATGCAGTGACCAGGCTGGTGAGGGGTGCTACTTCAGAAGCGATCGACGAGTACGGTGGCGTGAGCGTGCGGCTCGACTTCGTGGTGAAGGACGGCGACCAGGTCGCGCGACTCAATGCGAGCGCGTGGCCGCGAAACGCACGCTTCAGCAACTACAAGGCCGAGATCCTGGCCCTGACCGGTGTATTCCAACGGGAGGGCGCAGGCGTGCGCTTCCGAGTGGCGAACGGTTCCGCCGTCTATCGGGTGATCGGTGAGCACGACCACGAGATCGCCCTCGAGTTGGTCGAGGGAAAGCTGATCTGGCCGGGGTAGCCCTCAGCCCCCGCGTGGATTGCGCAGGGCCGTGCACCGGCCCACCCTAGAGTGTCCGCGTCGGTCACCTTGGTAGATGCTCATCCAATGATGGGCGTGCCTCGGAGCCAGCAAGAGGTGTAACGACATGCTTTTGTTCGAGATCATGATGGTTTCGCTCGCTGCGATCCGCGCGAACGTCATGCGGTCCGTGCTAACGACGCTCGGGATCATCATCGGTATCGCCGCCGTCATGAGCATGGTGGCTCTCGGCGAAGGTGCGCAGCTGCGGGTCCAGAGTGAGATCGACAGAATGGGGGTCACGGTCCTGACCATCCGCCCCGGACAGCAGATGATGCACGGCGTATCGCGCGGGGACACCCAGTTGTCCGTCGACGATGCGATCGCTCTCCGGACCGGCTCGGGCGGACTGATGAAGGTCTCGCCGGAACAGGATTCGCGGATGCAGATCACGTTCGGTCGATACAACTCGAACACGACCGTCAAAGGTGTCTGGCCCGAGTATTTCGATATCTATTCCCACAGGTTGAAGCTCGGCCGGTTCTTCACCCAGGGTGAAGTGCAGGGTCGACGGCGCGTTGCCGTGTTGGGCTCCAACGTGCCTGGAGACCTGGGCGAAACCCCTCCAGAACTCCTCGTCGGAAGCACGATTCAGGTTCGTGGCTTACCCTTCGAAGTCATCGGCGTACTCGAAGAGAAGGGCTCGTCGATGTGGTTTCGTCCCGACGAACAGGTCTTCATTCCACAGGCGACGGCTCAGTATCGTGTCATGGGAGGTCGCGATCGACTGAATGCGATCATCGCGTCTACCGCGACTGTGGAGGAGCTCGACGCCGCATTTGTCGAGATCGATCGGATCCTCCGACGAGAGCATCGAATCCGCCCCGGAGAGGATGCCGATTTCAACATCAATAATGCATCCGGCTTCATTGAGGCGCGAAACGAAACACAGAGGACGTTCGGCCTTTTGCTGGCTGGTATCGCAGGCGTGAGTCTCCTCGTGGGCGGCATCGGCATCATGAACATCATGCTCGTATCCGTGACTGAACGGACGAGAGAGATCGGCGTCCGAAAGGCCCTCGGGGCGACGAAGCGGGCCATCCTGCTTCAGTTCCTCGTCGAAGCTCTCGTGCTCTGCATCCTTGGTGGAATTCTGGGGGTGGCCGCGGGCTACGGGGCAGCGGAGGTCATGAGCCGTATGGCGGGCTGGGAAACAGTCGTCGCTTTCGAAGCTGTCGTGGCGGCTCTCGGATTCTCGGCAGCGATCGGGTTGTTCTTCGGAGTGTGGCCGGCTCGGCGGGCCTCGATACTCGATCCGATCGACGCGCTTAGGTACGAATAGATGCCAGGTGCATGGGGACTAGCCGACGCGGTCGCGTGATGGACCGCGACCTCCTCCGTGGGAAGCGGGGCACCTCGGTGAAGGGATTGGGGGTGCTCCTCTTTGCAGGGTTCCTGCTGCCCAGTTGTGGGAACGAGGACCCGGTAAGCCTGCCAACTGGTGTCCCCTTCGACATGGTGCTGTCCGACTCGGTCATGGTGTTCGTGTCATTGGGCGACACGCTCAGGCTTACGCCGAGGATTACGGAAGAAGACGGCCGCCAGATCGGTGCAGACGTGACCTGGAGCACTTCGGATGCCGGGACGGCGACCGTTGCGGACGGACTGGTGACGGCGTCAGGGCCAGGCGACGCGACCATTCTGGCCATGGTGGCCGACCTGGAACGCACCGCACGGGTGAAGGTCATTCCCGACGGCCAATCCGTGACCGCCTACGTTTCGAGTCGCGAAGCCGGACACGTACTTGCGATCGACGTGCGCGC
>JBDGVT010000297.1:0-3836 GCA_039585495.1 Gemmatimonadota bacterium
CTGAGGGGGCCCGAGCCATGTCACCCGTGCCCCAGGACGTCTATGACGCCGTATTGGACGCAGAGCGGCGTGTGGTGGAGATCAGGCGGCTCATGGGCGGAGGGGGCTGACCCCTCCCCGGTCCTCGCGAGAGCGGCCCCTGCCTACCGCACTGCCTGGAGGCGTTCGAAGTCGGGATTCCCCTGGAGGTTCTGAAACCACCAATGTTCGCCGGGGAAGTGTCCAGGGCTGCGCACCATGAACTCCTCGAGGGCGTCGATGGAGCCCTCGACGTCTCCCATGACCGAACGCATGGCCGCTTCGACCGATATCTGTTCACCCTCTGGGTCGATATCGCGATCGAGTCGGGACCGGGCGAAGACCGCGTTGGCGCTGTCCGGTAGTCCTGCTCGTCCGATCACGCCCCCCACGAACATCTTCGTGATGCCGGCCAGGAAGTTCTCCTCACCCTCACCCTGCATCTCCACGAAATCGTTGTACAAAGCCCAGGCCGTCTCTACGTCCGGCTCGGCCCGAGGCATCGTCATCACCTGTAGCTGGCACCGCACGAAACGAAAGTCTTCCGGAAACCGTCGATTCGCCTCCCGGCACCAGCGGTCGGCTTCCTCGTAGTCCCCGAGGTCATAGGAGGCCTGATACAGCCGGAACAGGACCCCGTCTGCCGCGGCGAGGTACGCGTCCCCCTCATAGGCCTGACGTGCGGCGAGCACTGCTTGCGACCAGTCGCTGACCTGAAGGTAGAGGTGACTCAGGACACTGTTCACGTTCGCTCGAGAACGATCGAGATTGAGCGATTGCACGAGGTCCGCCCGGGCAGCTTCGAACAGTCGATCTGATTCGTCTCCTTCTTCGGCACCGCCGCCGAGCCAGAGTCGATACCGTGCCGTCCCGCGAAGCTCCAAAGCCGCTGCATCGTTGGCTTCGATCTCCAGCGCCTCAGTTGCCAGGGAAATCGCCTCCTCGATGGTCGCGAAGGCATCCGCCGACAGCGGATAGCCCTCATAGGTGACGCGACCGAGCAGGACGACCGGCTCCACCCAATCTTCATCTGCCTCGCGGGCTGCGGCAGCCTCACGCGCTGCAATCGCGAATGCGTCTGACGCGGCCTCGCCATCAAAGCGCTGCATCGCGGCCAGCCCGTCCTTTAGCGCTTTCTCGGCCCGTGCCATATGGAGCCACGCTGCGGTGCTCGGAGCAGCGCTGCGGCTCTCGCGGAGGCGAAGTTCCTCTCCGAGGTGGATTCGCAGCGCGCGCGCGACCTCCTGAGTCAACTCCTCGCCCACGGAGGCGAGCTCGTCGGCGGGCCAGGTGTATTGATCTCTCTGAACCTGAATACCGCTCTGGCCGTCGACCAACCGCACGGTGACGAGCAACTCATCGTTTGCTTGTCCGACGCTTCCCTCGATAAGCGTGCCCGCGTTGAAGATCCTCCCGATCGAGTCTGGTGTGAGGTCCTCTCCCCGAACACTCTCGGAACCGTTGCGCGACACGACGTCCAACTCCTGAACCTGGCTCAGCGACCCGATGAGGCCTTCCGTGATGGCGTCGGCAACGGCTCCCAGAGAGCCATCGGCGCTTCCGTCCTCGAAGTACGTCACGGCCAACCGGCGGAGGTCCATCGTGGACGTGTCGAGCGCGCTCGCAACCGCGACGTCCTGCAAGTGGCCGCGAATGATCATGCCCGTCGAGCCGAGGGTGGCGAGGCTGACGATCACCAGCATCACAATCTCGGGGAACGAGGCCTTCTGATCGCCCTTCTCGCCATGGTACCAACCGAGGATCAGCGCGAACGCGATCCCGAACAGATACAGGGTTCCGGCCACACGATAAGCGACGTCTGGCAAGACCTCCCGGTCGACGACCTGATCGACCACGGTCAGGGCGACATATCCTCCGGCGAGGTACGCCAGCACGATCTGTGTGATACGTCGTTCTTTGACTTGGCCCCAAAGGCTCACAGCCGTCTTGCTCCCGTGCGCGAGGTGGACCGGAATTGTGCGCCGGGCCTGTAGCTTCTGTCAATCGGTAGCGATAGCTGCTTGTGCCGCTTCCGACAATAAGAAGTTACTATTGCAGCCTCTCGCGTCGGTTTGTAGCGTTGAACAGGCCTCCCGCCGCAATGAATAGTGCGTGGGCCTGGGTAAGTCCCCCCTTTGAGGTGTTGGATCACATGCGTAATCGTATCGTTTTCGCCGCCTTGGCGGCGTTTTTGGTCTCCGGCTGTTCGGAGGAGGGGTCCCTTCTTCCAAACAGCGACGTCGTACCCGACGGTCCAGGATTCGCCATTGTCGATGCCGGAAACGGCGGTGAGGTCGGTGGCTTCTGGTTCCTTCCGCCGTTGGCGCAGCAGGTCACCACTGAGGGCGTGCTCGATAACGAGCTCGACCCTGCGATGTGGGTGTGCCAGTTAGAGCCGGCACAAGTCTTCCTGGATGGCGAAGTCGAGACGTTCGTGGACACGGGCACGCCCAAGCTCGACGAGTACGACCAGCCTGTGTTCGAATACCCTGACGACCCGAACGACTGGGGCTTCCTCGGCTGCACTGGCGCCGGCGAAGACGGCGTAACGGGCGCGACGAAATTCACGGACTTCCCGGAGGGAAGCGCCGAGCTCTCGCCAGACGCGCACTACCAGTTCTCCTGGGACACGAGCGATGAGGAGATCGTCGCCGAGGGTGAGCCCGGTAACCTCATCGGGATGGACTCTGACGAGTTCTACCGCATCCACGTTTCAGTCCGCGACGTGGTCCTCGGGTCCTTCGACGTGAACCCTCAGAACCCGAGTGGTCAGACGCCTGGCGAGGACGTCGACGGCCTTTACGCCTTCCGACTCGGCGAGAACCTCCCGGTGAAGGTGTTCATCACGCCTCAGGTGCGGTGCGCCACGGCCCAGGAGTACGTCGTCCAGTGTACTGCCGAGGGTGTGATCGACCAGACGGGCGGCACAGTCACCCTCGAGGAGAATGAGGACTCGACCCGGTGGGTGAAGATCTCGACGCACCTCCAGGAGGGCTCCTTCTTCGACATGGACGGGAACCCTCTAGCATCGGTGATCGTGCAGTTGGAGCGGATCAGCCCGGCGTCACCACCGCGTTCGACGCGCCACTCTTCGACGATTGTTTGCGGGTCACCACGATCCCTGAGATCCAACTGGCTCCGGACAGGAAGGCGGTGATCGAGATCTGCATCGATTCGCCGACCGTCCCGGCTCAGCAGCTCTACTCGATGCGGCTGATCCGGTTCGACGACGACGACGATGTCGTCCATCCTGGCGATATCCAAGGCCTCCAGATGCTCGAGGAGGGCAACCTGCCCATCGGCTACTCCTCGGTTCAGTCTAGTTGTGATGGACTCCCAGACCCGACGCAGGCTTTCCTCCCCGTCCCGAAGGATGGTGTATTCCACTACGCGGCCAGAGCTGTGAATTCGGTGGCGAGCTGGTTGGCGCCGGAGCCGGTTTCGGCACACGGCGAGATCTCACTCGGTGGCATGGTGTCCGAGTTCAGCCGTTTCCAGTGGGGCCTGCCCGGCGAGATGATCTACACCGACGACGTGATGGATGCGGGTGCGCTCGAAGTGCATGAGAGCTTGGTGCCCGAGCCTGTCGCGGGGGCCACCGTTCACTTCGACAACGGGGTGGTCACGACCTGCTACGACGACGATCCAGATCCCTTTGTCGAAGATTGGCTGGGAAGTTGTGCCCCCACCCCGGCTGTGGACGGTCTCGCCAGCACGACGTGGAATCTGCCGACGCAGACCATCACCGTTGGAAGTCAGTCGTTTACTGCGCCCGCCGCCGGCACCTACACGTTTGGCGCGGAAGCGCTCGGACTCCT
>JBDGVT010000298.1:0-3075 GCA_039585495.1 Gemmatimonadota bacterium
GAGAAAGCTCCGCCCGATGACCGGCTGATCGCCCCATACGTCGGAGAGGTTTGCCGTGACCTGGGCGACGGTGATTCGTTCGGGCTGCTCGAGCCCAGTCAGGATCATTCCGACTTGATTGACGGCCGCGACGTCCTCGAAGCTCCGGGTCCGTTCCCTGAAATCCAGGAAATCGGCGATCGAGGCTCCGGTCATGTCGACGCCCGTCTCGTTGTTTCGCGACCAGACCCAGTACACCTCGTCGGGATCCTCCATCGGAAGCTCGATGAAGAGCACCTGGCTGACGAGCGAGAAGATCGCCGTGTTCACACCGATGGCGAGCGCGAGCGTCACAGTCGCGATGATCGCGTGCTGAGGGCTCTTCATGAGTGATCGTACCGCGTATCTGAGATCCTGAATCCATCGCTCCATCCAAGCCCCTCCTCGTCCCTGTTCAGCGTTTCGTTCGTCTCGATACCTCAGGCGGCCTGCACCTGGCAGCGACATGAGCGCCTGAGCCCAGTACCATCGGCTCGCGGCCGACCACCCCTGGCGCGTCCCACGCACCCGATACTCCTCCTCCAGGTCGCCCAGCTGATTGTCCCGGTACCGAGTCGGCAGCAGGAGGGCGAGGAGGGCCCGGGCAACGGCGGGCGAGCGGCGTTCTCCTTTCACGCGAGCCGTTCCGCATCCAGGTCGAGGCCGTCCCACAGCCCGTCGATGACCTCGCGCGAGCGCTGAAGCGCCCCGGCGCCCGGGGGGCGCAGTCTGTAGAAGCGCTTCGCCCGTCCGCCACGCACCGGCGTCGGGTCGCCCACCTCCGAGGCCATGAACCCCTTCGTCTCCATGCGGTCGAGCGCCGCGTAGACCGAGCCGATCGCGACCGGCCTGCCGACGCGATCTTCGATCTCCTGGCGGATCGCCACGCCGTACGCTTCAGGGCCGAGACGGGCGACGGTCAGAAGGACGATCTGCTCGAACTCACCGAGAAAGTCGTTACGGGACACGTGGACCCCATTTCTTCATGGTATGCGAACAAAGTTGATTTCCCGGCCCTACGAAGGGGTCCCCGGGAATGATTCACGTTCTACGAAGAAATCGGCGTGGGTCTCGGATACGTCATACTACGTAGAGAGACAGCTGGACTCGGAAGGCATGTTTCACGCCAGAGGGTGGAGACGCGGGGCGTTGGGATTTCCACGCCCAGGGACCGAAACCAAGGAGTGCTGAGATGAAGCGGATCAAGGGCGTTCGGCCGGTCATGGCCCTGCTGCTCGCTTCGCAGGTGGCTGCCTGTATGACGTGGAAGCCCATCGCTGGAGACCCCGACTACTTCTCGAGAGAGAAGCCGGCTTGGGTCCGGGTCGAGACGACCGACGGACGTCGAATCCTCATCGACGATCCGTTCATCGCGTCGGACACGCTCGCCGGGGTCGTCCATGAGGGCGACCAGAGCGGCCTGACTCCGGGCGTTCCGATCCAGATCGCACTGTCCGACGTTCATCGAATCGAGGAACACGGGGCGAACGCAGAGGGGACCGCGGTCGCCGTCCTGGCGGTTGGAGTTGCTCTCGTCCTGATGGTTCAGAGTGCGATGGGAGAGGGTCTGGGGCGTTGAGGTTCGCTTCGGAACGACGAAGCGCCGCCGGACACGAGGTCCGGCGGCGCTTTCCGACGCGTCGAATGGTCAGCTACTCATCGGGCGTCAGCTGAAGTCCACCCCGAAGAACAGCACGGCGATGATGATCGCACCGACCGCGATCGGAGAGACGAACCGAATGAAGAACCTCCAGGCGCCGTAGCTGAACCAGCCCGGTTCGGTACCGTCGACCAGTTCGCCCTCGGTGTCTTTCCGCGTCATGAACCAACCGGCCGCGAGCGTGATCGCGAAACCGCCGGTCGGGAGCATCCAGTTCGACACGAAGTGATCGGCGGTGGAGAACCACCCCAGCTTGGCTCCCTCACCCTCGCCGAAGATGTGGAGCGTCGAGAGGAACGGCACGTCAGCGAATGACAGCGCGGCCATGATCGTGAAGACGAATACGG
The DNA here is from genome assembly GCA_039585495.1 of Gemmatimonadota bacterium. Classification (GTDB taxonomy): domain Bacteria; phylum Gemmatimonadota; class Gemmatimonadetes; order Longimicrobiales; family Gaopeijiaceae; genus UBA2589. Next base: position 2,026 of record JBDGVT010000298.1, read on the forward strand.
CGCTTCCACACATCATCGTCGCCTTCGACCTCTCGACCTGGTGTTCGTCGATGACGTAAGACGTCACTACCTCGAGGAGCGACATCGTCGACGTCAACGCGGCGAGTGCCACCAACACGTAGAAGAGCGGCCCGAGCAACGCTCCGAACGGCACCTCGGTGTAGAAGAGCTGGGGCAGGGAGATAAAGAGCATGCCCACGGTCGACTGGCCGACCTGCTCGTCCAGGCCAGGCACGGAGAAGATCACCGAGAACATGATGATCGTGGCCACGAGTGCGATGAGGGTATCGAGGACTACGATGACCGCCGACGCCTTCACGATCGACTGAGTGCGGCTGATGTACGAGCCGTACGTGATCATCGCGCCCATTCCGAGGGACAGCGTGAAGAACGAGTGTCCCAGTGCCTCCAGGAATCCCCCCGGTTCGAGTTCCGAGAAGTTCGGTCTGAAGATGAAGCCAATGGCCTCACCAGAACCGCTCATTCCGAGGGCGCTGACGAGGAGAAGAATGAGAATCCCGAACAACACGGGGAGGAAGAGCCGCGCGATTCGCTCGATTCCCTTCTGGACTCCGAAATAGACGACGGAGACCGTCGCGATGCTGAAGCCCAACGAGAGCGAGAGCTGCAGTCCCACGTTGGACACCTGCTCACCGAAGAGATCACCCGTCTGGATCCCGGCAGGGAAACCGCTCACGGTCCACCCTATCGTCTTCGCGAAGTAGAACAACGACCAACCCGCGATGACCGTGTAGTAGCTCAGCAGAATGAAGCCACAGAGTACGCCCCATCCACCGACGATTCCCCACGCCGGACCCACGGCTTCCTTCAGGGCCCCCACCGCGCTCTTCTGGGTCTTACGCCCGATGAGCAACTCGGCCATCATGATCGGGAGACCGACCGCAGCGATGCAGATCAGGTAGACGAGCACGAATGCTCCGCCGTTGTTCTCCCAGGTGATGAAGGGGAATTTCCACAGGTTGCCCAACCCGATGGCGCTGCCTGTGGCGGCGAGAATGAAGCCCGCACTCGAAGTCCAGTTGCCACGCT
>JBDGVT010000299.1:0-3064 GCA_039585495.1 Gemmatimonadota bacterium
GATGCGGCTCGAAGGGAGACCAACGCATGCCGACCAGAAAGAGTATCACAGCCACAATCGGCCCTACGATCGCCCTATAGCGCTTCATGCCGGCAGGTCCGGCTTGGCCAACGTCCCCGCCTCGCGAGCCGCCTCGATCCCGCGCCACACCCTTGGCGGCGTGAACGGCAGCCGATCCATCCGCACGCCGACCGCATCGTAGATCGCATTCGCAATGGCCGGGATCGACGGGTGTAGCGGGCCTTCTCCGGCCTCCTTCGCGCCGTAGGGCCCCTCCGGGTCGATCGACTCGACGATGAGCGCCTCGAGTTCGGGAGTGTCGAGGCTGGTCGGAATCCGGTAATCGAGCAGTGACGGAGCGTCGAGGAGCCCGGCGCGGCCATGATCCGCGTCCTTGAAGATGTGCTGCTCCATGAGCGCCTCGCCGAATCCCATGTAGGCCGATCCCTCCATCTGACCTTCGACCAATATCGGATTCAGGGCCCGTCCACAGTCGTGCGCGACCCAGATCTTCTGGACCTCCACGAACCCGGTCTCCACGTCGACTTCGACCTCGGCGACGTGAGCAGTGAAGGAATAGGCGGGCGACGCACCGATGGTGCCTCCACGGTAATCGCCGTGGACGTCCTTGGGCGTGTTGTACGAGCCGGTTGCGCCCAGTGCGCCGAACTCCGCCTCGGCGAGGTTGAACGCTTCCGCGATCGGCATTTGTCTCGAGGTGTCCTGCGCCCACATCGCGACACCACCGGCCAGCAGCACCTCACCCGACTTCACCTCCCAACTCTTCGCGACCGCCTTCTGCACGAGCTTGCGCAGCTTGGTCGCGGCATCGATCGCCGCGTTGCCCAACATGAAGGTCACGCGGCTCGAATAGGCCCCGAGATCGACCGGGGTGAAATCCGTGTCCCCCCGCATGACACGCACCCAGTCGAGCGGAACACCGAGCTCCTCGGCAGCGATGTACGCCACCACCGAGTCGCACCCCTGGCCGATCTCGCTAGCACCGCTGAACACAGCCACTCGGCCGCTTCGGTCGATCTGCATCTGGACCGCGGACTGAGGCATGTCGTTCGGATAGATCGGATAGTTGGTGCCGGAGATGTAGGTCGAGCCGGCGATGCCGAGGCCGCGTCCGAAAGGCATCTTCCGGAAGCGCTCCTTCCAACCGCTCGCCCGCTCAACCGCTTCGAGGCACTCGAGGAATCCGTTCGACGTCACACGTAACTCGTTGATGGTTCGTGTGTGCTCGCCGATGAAGTTGCGACGCCGGAATTCGATGGGATCGAGCTCCACCTTTTCGGCGAGCTTGTCGATCTGCACCTCGAACGCGAACCGCGGTTGCACAGACCCGTGACCTCTCTTCGGGCCACACGCCGGCTTGTTCGTGTAGACGCGGGTAGAGTCGAACCGGTACGCGGGCATCTCGTACGGGGCGCACAGCAGCTGTCCCGAATAGTACGTCGTGACCAGGCCGAACGAAGCGTACGCACCTCCGTCCAGCAGGATCTTGGCGTCGACCGAGGTCAGCTTCCCCTCTCGCGTCGCACCCGTCCTGTACTTCATGTGGAAGGGGTGCCGGCCGCGGTGCGCGTAGAAGACCTCCTCCCGCGTGTAGAGAATCTTCACGGGACGCCCCGTGACCATGGACAGCTTCGCGACACAGAATTCGAGGTCGAACGGCTCACTCTTCCCGCCGAACGCCCCGCCCACGAGAGGCTGAAGCACCCTCACCTGCGCCTGGTCGACGCCCAGGACGCGCGCGAGTTCGCGATGGAGGTAGTGGGGGACCTGCGTAGCAGACCAGACCGTCAGGTGCCCCACTCCATCCCAGAGCCCGATTGCGCAGTGCGGCTCGATGGGCGTGTGCGTCGTCCCTTCGAAGAAGTATTCGTCCTCGACGACGACGTCGGACGCGTCCATCGCGGCGTCGACTTCGCCGAACTCCAGATGCACCATCTTGGTGACATTCCCGTTCCACCCCTCCTTCTTCGCATCGTGCACGTAAGGGGTCGAGCCGTCCGCATCTGCGGCCTCACGTGGATCCAGGAACGCGGGGAGTTCCTCGTATTCGACCTCGATCAACTCGAGCGCCCTCAGGGCCGTGTCCTCATCGACCGCGGCGACTGCGGCGACTCCGTCCCCGATGTATCGGACGCGATCGACGCACAACGGGTATTCGTCGGGCGTCCAGGGGATGATTCCGTATGTGGTCGCCATATCCTGACCGGTGATCACCGCGTGAACACCGTCGAGCTCCTGGGCTCCGTTCACGTCGACGGACAGAATCCGAGCATGCGCGTGCGGGCTGCGCAGAATCTTCCCGTGCAACATGCCCGGAAAGGCGAGGTCATCCGTGTATACGGCCCGGCCCGTTGACTTCGACAGTCCTTCGACCTTTCGCATGTTCGAGCCGATCAAAGCAAAGTCGGACTGCGACTTACGGCCATTCGCGCTCACTCCGACACCGCCTTGTCAGGGGTCGGGTGCGAAGATGCCAAGCGGACGCCCGCCGCTTCGACGGCATCGTAGATCTTCGCGTATCCGGTGCAACGACAGAGGTTGCCGGACAACGCCTTCTGGATCTCGGCCCTCGTGGCGCCGGGGTTCGTTTCCAGCAACGCCGCCGCTGAACAAAGGATTCCGGGTGTACAGAAGCCACACTGCGCCGCGCCGTTGAGGTCGAACTCGTCCTGGAGCGGATGAGGCCCGTCGACGGTGGCCAGGCCCTCCACCGTGATCACGTCTCGTCCTTCCGCCTCCCAGACCGGCATGAGGCAGGATAACGTCGGCAGTCCGTCCACGAGAACCGTGCAGGCTCCGCAATCCCCCTTGTCACATCCCTGCTTGGAGCCGGTCAGGCCGACTACGTACCTGAGGGCCTCGAGGAGCGTGAAGTGCGTGGGGACGCCCACTTCTCGGGGGTCCCCGTTCACGGTCAGCCGGACGATCTGGGAGGATGTGGACATGGGCCAAAAGGTCGCCGTTTGCCAAGCGCCTCCGCAACGTCGGGTGCGGATGCATTCCGTGGACAGTTTTCAATCTTCGGGTATTATTCGTTGGCCGG
>JBDGVT010000300.1:0-3714 GCA_039585495.1 Gemmatimonadota bacterium
CTCCCGGGACTTCCTGGACCCCTTCTTCCGGAGAGGTGCCCGCATCACCTTCGGATCGCCCGACGGCGGTCGATTCTCCGCATCTCTGCGCTGGGAGGAGCACCTGAGCGCCCGAGACGTGGTGTCGGACGGCCCGGAGACAGAATTCCGCCCGGTGCGTTCGATCCACGAGGGCAGCCTCGCGGCAATCGACTTGTCGACCCACCTGGGACTTCCCTACGGCGGTCATGCCGGGATCACCACGACCGGTGGTCGACTCGGGGACCGAAACTTCGCCTCGCTTCTGGTCTCGACCGAGTGGACGATCGACCCCGACAGTGACGCGTGGAGTGCCTTCGTCTCGGCAGCGGGAGGCATCACGAACACCGAGGCCCCCGCCCAGACCCTCTACCTTCTCGGAGGACGCCACACGCTGCCCGGCCACGGCTACCGTTCGTTCGTAGGGAACGCCTACTGGCTCGTGCGGGCCGAGGCGACCCTTCCTGTCTGGCCACCCTACCTGGGCATCCGAGGGTTCCTCGCCGCGGGAGCGACGCATCTGGGGGGCGTCGACCTGCCGGCGGACTGGATCGCGCGGGACTCTTACGGCGTCAAAGGGTCGGCAGGGCTCGGCCTCTCCATCGGCTGGGACGCGATGCGATTCGACGTCGGACGAGCCGTCTGGGGCACAGGCTGGGAAGTCGTGTTCTCGGCCGCGCCGCGATTCCGCGCCTGGCTCTAGGCGGCACAAAGGGCCCGGGAGCAGAAGCCCCCGAGCCCTCGTCCGTGGTAGAGAAGCACGACCTCTCGCACGGTGATCTCCGCCGTGGGGATCACCACACCGTCGCGCTCGTAGGAGTCGTATTCGAGGCGCCCCTCGATGTAGATACGGTCACCTGTACGGATGTAGTCCGACCCGGTCGGCATCCGACGGTTCGTCGCCAGAGAGAAGTGGGCGACCTTCGTGCCGCTCTTGGTCTGCTGAATGTCCGGATCACGTCCGACGTTCCCGATCAGAGTGATCTTGTTCACGGAACGGCTCATGAGATTCCTCCAAGCTGAGTGCGATCGCCCGCGCAGCTGGGGGCGCGGGTCAGTGCACGGAAGCTCGGAAGCCCTTCGGGGCGAGTGGATGGCGAAAGGGGACTGCTAGCCCTTGCAGTCGTACCAGCTCTTTCCGATGCCCCATTCGGCAACGAGCGGCACGTTCAGCTCGATCGCGCCCTCCATCCGCTCCACCACGAGATCGCGTACTTCGTCGACGTCCGCCTCCGGCACCTCGAGCAGCAACTCATCGTGCACCTGGAGCAGCAGGGCTGCTTCGGTGTCGGCTTCGTCCAACGCGATCTGCACGTCGATCATCGCCTTCTTCATCATGTCAGCCGCCGTGCCCTGAATCGGCGTGTTCTGGGCGATTCGCTCGCCGAACTGCCGCACATTCCAGTTCCCCGCCTTCAGCTCCGGTACGTAGCGCCGCCGCCCCATGAGCGTCTCCACGTATCCCGACTCCTTCGCCATCTCGACCTGAGCATCGAGATAGTCTCGTACGCCGCTGAATCGCTCGAAATAGGTGCTGATGAATTCCTTGGCCTCTTCCCTGGAGATGCCCAGCTGGCGCGCCAGTGAAAAGGGCCCCTGACCGTAAAGGGTCGCGAAGTTGACCGTCTTCGCCTGGCCACGCTGGTCAGCGGTCACTTCGTCGACGGGCACCTCGAAGATCACCGAGGCCGTCTGGCGATGGACGTCGATGCCCTGCGTGAACGCCGTGACGAACGCTTCGTCTCCGGAGAAATGCGCCATGACGCGCAATTCGATCTGCGAGTAGTCCACACCCAGGAAGACCGTATCAGGCGCCGCGACGAATCCCTTCCGAATCTCCCGGCCCAGGTCCGTGCGAATCGGGATGTTCTGCAGGTTGGGATCGCTCGACGAAAGCCGCCCCGTCGCCGCGACCGTCTGATTGAAACTCGTATGGATCCGCCCGCTGTCGGGGTGCACGAGTTGGGGCAGCGCGTCCACGTAGGTGGACCGGAGCTTCTCCAACTCCCGATACTCCATCATCAGCCGCGGGACCTCGTGGCCCATCATCGCCAGTTCCTCGAGAACGGAGGCGTCCGTCGAAGGACCCGTCTTCGTCTTCTTCAGGGTCGGCAGTTCGAGCTTCTCGAAGAGAACCTGCCGGAGTTGCTGTGTGGAGTTCAGGTTGAAGTCGCCGCCCGCGAGCTTGTAGATCTCTTCCTGGATCAGGTCGAGTTCGCGCTTCAGCTTCGACCGCATCGCACGGAAGAAGTCCTCGTCGATGCGGATGCCGGCGAGCTCCATCCGGGTGAGCACCGGCACGAGCGGCATCTCCAGATCCTTCATCAGATCTCCGAGCGCTGCCTCGTCGAGCTGTTCGTCGAAGTGCTCGGCCAACTGGCCGGCCAGGTCGGCGACCTCGCAGAGGTAGTCGCGAGCGCGCTCAACCGGGACATCTCCGAACGCCACCTTACTCCGCCCGCTACCCGTGACATCCTTGACGTCCATGGATCTGTGCGAAAACACCGCCATGGAAAGGTCCTTCAGGTCGTGGCCCCTTCGACCCGGGTCGAGCACGTAGCTGGCGACCATCGTGTCGAACGCGAGCCCATCGAGGGACACGCCGTGTCGCGTGAGGGCGAGCGCCGACCGCTTCAGATCGTGTCCTGTCTTCTCGACCGCCGGATCCTCGAGCACACCCTTGAGGGCGGCCATCTTCGCCGTGTCGAGGCCCGGAAGATTGCGGACCTCCCCCTGACCCTCTCCCTCGAAGGTCAGCTCGAATGGCTGGTGGTGGCCGAACGGCAGATACCAGGCCGATCCGCCTTCGACCGACACCCCCATCCCCACGACCCCGCCGCGCAGCGGGTCGACGTCCGAGGACTCCGTGGCGATCGCCACGCGACCAGCCGCCCTGATCGCCGCCACCACATCGGCCACACCTTCCGGCGAATCGATGACCCGGTAGTCGACGTCGCTGGCGTCGACGTCGGCCGCAACAGTGCCATGAGTGCCTCCTCCTGCGGCCTGCGCGGCCGCTCCGAACTGATCCGCGAGCCGACGGAACTCCAGCTCCACGAAGATGTCTCGTAGCACCTCGGGGTCCGGTTCCCTCACCTTGAGCGCCTCGAGATCGAGCGGCACGTCGAGATCGGTCATGATCGTGACCAGTTGCTTCGAGAGGCGAACCTCTTGTGCGTTCTCTTCGAGCGACTTGGCCGCGCGCGCGGGCTTGAGGTCACTCGCGTGCTCGATGAGGGATTCGATGTCGGGATGCTCGCTCAGGAGCTTGACCGCTGTCTTCGGACCGATGCCGCGAGCGCCTGGCACGTTGTCCGAGGAGTCACCGACGAGCGCTAGATAGTCGGCAATCTGCGACGGCGGAATCCCGAACTTCTCGCTGGCGTTCTCTTCCGTCACCCACTCGGCAGCCACCCCGGTCGAGCCGCCCCGTCCGGGATTCATGAGATGCACCCCGGGACCCACGAGCTGATAGAAGTCCTTGTCGCCCGAGACGATGACGGCGTCGAGACCGGCGGCCGTCGCCTGCACGGCGAGCGTCCCGATCACGTCGTCCGCTTCGTACCCGTCGAGTTCGACGACCGGATCGTTGAATCCTTCCACGATGTCTCTTATTCGACCCAGACTCGCTCTCAGATCGTCGGGCATCTTCTCCCGGGTTGCCTTGTACTCCGGGTATACCTCATCGCGAAACGA
>JBDGVT010000301.1:0-3004 GCA_039585495.1 Gemmatimonadota bacterium
TAGCGCTTCGCGATCTCGAGCTTCTCCGCTTCCGTGTAGCCGGCGAAGTCGACGCGCTCCATGCGGTCGAGAAGCGGACCCGGAATCCGGTCCAGGTAGTTGGCGGTCGCCACGAAGAGAACTTCCGACAGATCGAACGGGATTCCCAGGTAGTGATCCACGAACGTCGAGTTCTGCGCAGGGTCGAGAACCTCGAGCAGTGCCGAGCTGGGATCTCCCTGGTACGACGCGCCGAGCTTGTCGACCTCGTCGAGCAGGAACACCGGGTTCTTCGTCTTGGCCTGCCGCATGCCCTGGATGATTCGACCGGGCATCGCCCCGACGTACGTCCTGCGGTGTCCACGGATATCCGCCTCGTCCCGCGCACCACCCAGTGACATGCGTACGTATTTTCGCCCGAGCGATCGAGCGATGGACTGCGCAATCGAGGTCTTTCCGACTCCGGGAGGCCCGACGAACAGCAGGATGGGGCCACGCCCACCGCCTACCTCGTCGTCCTCGCCAGTCTCGGGAGAGGCGCTCGCAGCCTCTTCGCCATGCCCGTTCGCAGCAGCCAGGCGGTCGAGACCGAGCTTCCTGACCGCGAGAAACTCCAGCACCCGATCCTTGACGTCGTCGAGCCCGTAGTGGTCTTCGTGGAGGATCTTCTCGGCCAAAGCCAGATCGATCTTCTCCTCGGTCCTCTCGTTCCACGGCAGCTCGGTGATCCACTCCAGGAACGTCCGAATTACCTGATACTCGGCCGACTGCGGGCTCGTACGCTCGAGTCGACGGAGCTCACGATCGACCTCCGATCGCTGCTCCTCACTCAGTTCGAGTTCCTCGAGACGCTGACGCATCTCCTCGACGTCGTCTCGCTCCTCCTCTTCACCGAGTTCCTTCTGGATCGCCTTGAGCTGTTCGCGAAGCAGCATCTCACGCTGTCGTTCACCCAACTCCGACTGGACCTTGGCCTGGATGTCTTCCTGGGCATCGATTCGCGCCAGCTCCCGCTCGACCGCAAGCAGACAGGCTCGCATCCGCTCTTCGTCGTCGAGTAGCTCCAGAAGCTGCTGTTTGTCGGCGGTCTCCAGCTCGAGATAGAAAGCGACCAGATCGGCGAACGGCCCCGGTTCGTCCACACCCTGAATGAGCTGATTCAGCGCCTCTGCTGGAACGCCACGCCGGGTCCCGAGCTCTGCAGCACGGTCCCTGAGCTCCTTGTCGAGCGCCTGGAAGGCCGGATCTTCCGCGTTCCGGGGCTCGAGCGTGTCCATCTCGAGGAGGACCGCGTGGAGCATCGACTCTCCTTCCTGGTGATAGGACAGCGCCTGGGCACGCCCTTCACCCTGGACGAGGAGCTGAACGCCACCCCGCACACGATGGGTCTGGATGATTCGGACGACGGTCCCCACCGAGTACAGATACTCGGGTACCGGGTCGTCCACGTTCTCGCGCTGCGCCACGGCAAAGAGTCGTCGATCTCCATCCAGCGCCTCCTGAACCGCCTCGACGGTTCCGGGTCGGCCCGCGGAAATGGGTACCGCTACGCCAGGGTACACGACCGTATCACGGAGTGGCAGCACGGGCAGCGAAATGCGCTCGGCCATCATTTCCTCGTTGTCTTCTCCCCCGACCTCTTCGTTGGGGGACAGTTCGTCGTCAGACAGGGTAAATGCTCCGGCGTTCGTTGATTCGTCATTCTTCGGTATGGCGGACGAAGCCACTTAGGCTGTCGTCTCTCGCCGGTCGAGACATCAGGTGCACGATCCTTGCCAGACCTGAACCCTGATTTCGTGCCGGGAGCGCAGGACTCTCTGCCAATCTGGCGTCCCGACCTCCCCCACTCGCGCCACTTTTTCGCTCCGGCGACGGCAGTTAGGTTGGCACCTCGTCACTCCTCGCGCCACCGCTGGTGGATTCACCCATGCGCGACTCACTCGAGGGCATCACCTGGTTCAGGGGCTCTTCCGTCAGAATCCGGCGGGGGGGTGTAGAAGTTCACGTGGATCCGCTCGGTGTCGACGAGGACTCGAAGGCGGATTTCGTCCTCCTGACCCATCCCCACTACGACAATTTCTCGGAAGACGACATCGCTCGAGTCCGAGATTCCGGCACGGTTATCATCGCCCCGGCGTCGATGAAGAAGCTGCTCGACGACGCAGACCACTTCATGCGTCCCGGCGACATGCTGCAACTCGACGGCTTTGATGTGCTGGCCATCCCGGCGCACAACATCGAGAAGAAGTTCCACACGCCAGACCATGGATGGCTCGGCTACGTGTTCACGCTGGGCGACACGACGTACTACCACGCGGGAGACACCGACTTCCTCCCGGCGATGTTCGGTATTCGATGCGATGTCGCCTTCCTCCCGGTCGGTGGTCACTACACGATGGGCGCGGAAGAGGCCGCCCAGGCCGGAGAGGCGTGCGGCGCCGAGGTCGTCGTGCCCATCCACTGGGGTGAGAAGCACGGCACCGAAGAGGATATCGAGCAGCTGAAGGAGCTGTTCTCGAGAGACGTTCACGTCTTGGAGCGACAAGGCTGACCGGGCCGGTCACCAGCCCCGCCACCCGGTCGGGCCGATCGACCGTCTATGCCCCCCACGGCGTAGCAGCGACGAGTCAACCGCTCGCGACCTCAGCCGCTCTAGCGATCCTCCAGAACGGTGGAAACGCGATCGACGCCGCGGTCGCAGCCGCGGCGATGCTCAATGTGACCGAGCCCCACATGACCGGCATGGGCGGAGACATGTTCGCAATCCTCTGGTCCGCCGAGGAAGACCGTCTCATCGGTCTCGACGGCAGTGGCATGTCGGGCTCGAAGGTCGATCCCGTCGCTCTCGTCGCGGAGGGAGTGGACGAGGTGCCCGGGAGAGGTGCTCGCGCGGTCACCGTACCCGGAGCGCTCTCCGGCTGGAACGCGTTGGTGGAGCAGTACGGCTCCATGTCGCTCGCTGAAGTTCTCGGTCCGGCGATCCGGACGGCCGATGAGGGCTTTCCGGTGAGCCCGATCGTCGCGC
>JBDGVT010000302.1:0-2988 GCA_039585495.1 Gemmatimonadota bacterium
CTGCTCTTCACACACCACGATCCGATGCGCACGGATTACGAACTGGATGCGATCGTCGCAAAGATGCGCGAAGAAGCCAGCCGAGGCAGTGGCAGCCTCGAGGTGGCAGCGGCGAAGGAAGGGGTGGATTACAGGCTGGAGAAATGACGTGATACGATTCATGAATAGACGGCTCGCCTGCGGCCTCACGATGGTCGCAGTCCTTCCTCTCCTCGCTTTCGGCTCCTCCGAGCGCACCGAGCTCACGCACTGGGCGTTCATCGTGGGCGTCAGCGATTACATGCACTTCGAGGACGGAGAGGGCGGAGACCTTCCCGGAGCTGAGCACGACGCGCGTCGTGTGCGAGACGCACTGGTCATGCGAGGCGGTTTTCCGCAGGAGAACGTGCGCCTCGTCGTGAACCACGACGCGACCAAGTCGGCCATCGAAGAGGGCATCACGGGATGGCTGGTGGAAAACGCGCGACCGGGTGACAACGTCGTGATCTTCTATGCCGGCCACGGCTCCCAGATGTGGGACGAGAGCGGCGATGAAGATGACGGGCTCGACGAGACGCTCGCTCCGACGGACGTGTCTCCCACGAGCACCGAATTCGACATCAGTGACGACGAGTTCAATGAATGGCTCGGGATGCTCCCCACCGACAACGTTCTCGTCATACTCGACAACTGCAATTCAGGCACGGGAACGCGCGACGTGACACCGTTCAGTCGGGGACGTCTCCTCGCACGGGACATCGACACGCTAGAGCGACCCGCAGGCGCTACCCGACGCGCATTGCCCGGGCAGGAACAGGACGACACGGGCTTCGACCCTCAGGAAACGAGAGTGCTGGAGCTCGCGGCCGCGCAGCCCTACCAGGTCGCGGTCGACGCGTTCTTCCCGGCGGTGGACGGCCAGGAGGCTTTCAACGGTGGCGCGTTCACGACGTTCCTCGTGCAGCAGCTCTGGAAGGCACCAGAGGACATGACCTACGAGGAGGTCTTCGAGAACGCGTATGAGGCCTTGAAGCGGAATCGCTTCCAGCAGGATCCCTACATCTCGCAGGACGTCTCCCTGAAGGACTTCCCGCTCTTCTTCATCGACGGCGGGACGTCGGGCCGGGGGGACATGGCGCTCCCCGTAATCTCGAGTTCGGGCCGCACGGTGGAACTCGGAGCCGGCTTGGCGCTCGGGATCACGACCGGTTCGATGTTCGAGACCGATTCCGGCGCCCTGCTGCTCGTCTCCTCGGTGGGCCAGCGTTCCACCACCGCCGAAGTGGTCTCGGGCTCGGCTTCCGAGGGTGACCAAGCCCGCCTCATGGCTCACGTCTATGGCGACAGCCCGCTGCTCGTGAACGTGGCGGCAATCGATACCCGTCTGGCCGATGCGCTTCAGGCGGCGTTGACGGACGCCCCTTCGATCAGGCTCGTGGAGGACGAGAATTCGTTCAGCCACCTCATCGTCCGCCGTCGCGGCGAAGAGTTGCGCGTGATCGGGTCGGACGGTTTCGCCCGCCACGAGGGGATCGACCCCACAGCGGAGGCGATGGAAGAACTGGCGGTCTCGCTCCGCAAGGAGTCCGCGGCCAAGAGCCTGGGTGACATGGACAACCCGGCCCAGTCCTTCGGGCTGGACCTAGAGCTCCTTGGCGACAAGACGTCGTTCGGATTGGGTGAAGACATCTCGTTCTCGATCGAATCGGACCGGGACGGCTACATCACGCTGGTCGATCTCGGTACCGACGGTACCGTGGCGATGCTCCTTCCGAATGAGGAAGACCCGTCCATGCGCATTCGGGCGGGTCAACGTCTCGAGTACCCGGGGGACGAACTGGCCTTCCAAGCACGGCCGCCGGCAGGTGGAGGCATGGTTCGTGTCTTCCTGACCGCCGAGCCACTGGACATCGAAATCGAGGCCGGAACGCTGTACGCGTCTGGAGGTGAGGAGTTCGCGAAGGAGATCACCGAGGCTCTCAAGAGGGCCGCGGGGGTCGTGGACGGGGCGGTGCGTCTGGAAACGTGGGGTACGGCCTCGGTCGTCTACGAATTCACGAACTGATGCCGGGACCGTCCGGGTCCATGCCCAGTTGAGCACGCCGAAGTGAAGAAGACCAAGCGTCTGCTGGCGTATGCCGCCATCGTGGCCGGATCGGTGTCGCTCGCTGCCTTGTTCGGCGACGTCCTCGGAGGCCTGACCGGCGTGCGTGGATTCGAGGATTTCATGCTCGATCGACGCCAGACGACGACCGCCGAATCATTCCAGGTCGGGATGGGAGACCGGGAGAGTGAGGTCGTGCTCGTGCTCTTCGACGAATTCTCGGTGCTGGACTCCATCGACGGCTGGAGTTGGATCAGCCCAGCGCCAAGGGCCCCTCTCGCCGGGCTGGTCGATGCCCTCTCGCTCGCCGGAGCACGAACGATCGGGATCGACGTCTTCTTCGGGGAGATGTTCCCGAGCCTCAACGAAATCGATGGTGGAAACGATCTGCTTCGAGACGCGATCGAGCGGGCGGGTAACGTCATACTCGTCGCACCGGTCGCGCCGACCGACTCCGGACCCGTCGTAACTCAACCGCACCCCTTCTTCGCCGAGGTCGCTGCAGGAGTCGGCTCCGCTGAATTGCCTTCGGCCTTCGAGAACTTCCGCGACGGCACGCTCGCCGTTCGCTCGGGCAACGGCCTGGCACCCTCGTTCGCCCTGTCCATGTACGCGCACGCGCGGGGCTTGGACGCGGACTCGATTCTCGACGCAGCCCGAGAGCAGGGCCGTGTAAGTCTGCCTGGGCTACCCTCTGACGTCGGTCACATTCCCGACGGTTGGTTCGCCGGCGGTGAAGACGCCGATGGTGAGATCGTGCCGTTCCGGATCCGTTACGTGGGACCACCCTCCAGCACAGCCCTGGAAGACCCACCCGGCACATTCCAGGCCTCCGCGTCGTCCTCGGTCGAGATGATGGCGATGCTGGCCCCGGAGCTGTTTCAAGACAAGATCGTCCTGATCGG
>JBDGVT010000303.1:0-2987 GCA_039585495.1 Gemmatimonadota bacterium
GCTCTCGCGAATGTCCGGCGCCCTGCGGCCCAATACTCTGCGCACGCCGGGCCGCCCCACACGCTCCGTGAGCAGTCGATTCAGATCCCGCCGGTAGACGCTCAACGCAGGTAGGAGACCCGCGATGAGGCTTGTGACGAGCGACACCACCACCGCGAAGCCGATTACGCGCATGTCGACCGTGACCTCGCGAGCCACATCTGCGCCCCAGACGCTGGGTCGGGCGAAATAGGAACCCAACCTGGCGCTGGCTGGAGACGCCATCAGAACAGCCACCACACCGGCCACACCGGCCAGCACGACGTTCTCCGCGATGACCTGTCGTACCAGCTGAGTGCGGGACGCACCGACAGCCGCGCGCATTGCCATTTCCTGGTCCCGGCCCGTCGCGATGGCGAGCAGGAGATTTCCGACATTGGCACACACGAGGAGAAGAAGGCCCACGGCTGCGGCGATCATGATGCGCAGGGTGTCCGCTTCAGCCACTCGCGCCGAAGGCTCGATCCAACTAGCACGCGCGAGGCCCGCGCGCCTGCGTTCTCCCCTAGCCCTCGGGTAGACTTCGTCCAGGCCAGCGGTGATACGCTCCACCTCGCCCAACGCCTCGGCGGCACTCACTCCGTCCCTGAGGCGGGCGTGCACCCGGACGAGCGGTAGATCACGGTTCTCCGAAGCCTGTGTTCCATAGCGTGCCCGGAAGGGCTCGAACGGAAGCCACGCATCCGGATTCCAGGACGCCCGCGACCCTCGGAACTCGGGTCCCACGACACCCACCACCGTGTGAGGCCGGAAGTTGAAATTCACGACCGTCCCGATAATCGATGGATCTCCTCCCCACTGACGCTGCCACCACGCGTAGGAGATCACTGCGACGGGCTCGGCACCGGGCACATCGTCCGAGGGAGCGAGACGACGTCCAGCGGCCATGTCGACTTCCAGCACCTCCAGGTAGTTGCCGGAAACAGCCTCGAGAAACACGACCTCCGTCGACGTTTCGTGTCGGATACTGGCCGCGTTTCGCGACTCTACAGCGGACACGTCCTCGAAGACCCGACCGCCCTCGGATTGATAGTCCAGGTAGTCGAGATAAGACACGAATGTGTAGGGGTTGTCCTCCTCGATGCCGTGGAGGAGCATCAGCCCGTCTGGGTCCGCACCCGGGAAGGGCTGCGCGAAGCCATTGATGTACGTGAAAACGGCAACGCTCGCGCCCAGACCGAGCGCCATGATGGTGACCGTGATCGCTGACGTGAGGGGGCGACGGCGAAGGCCGCGGATCGCCGAGCGGAGGTCGTGGAGCATAGTGGCGTTCATCCGGGTACCGCAGTTATCCATTCGCGTATCACGCTCGTAATACATCGGATTCCATCATATCACAAGCGGTCGGGTGAACGAGCTGATCGAAGCCCCCAACGGAACGATGGCGAAGGGCAAACCGTGTGCTCAGATTCGAATAGACCCTCTCGGAGTGAACTGTGCCCAAACGTCTGACCCACCTCTTCATACTCGCCGCGCTTGCCTCGTGCACGAGCACCGAATGCGTGAGTGGCCCTGACTGCAACGACGGTGGGGGAGACACTACCAGCAGAGTGGCCACATCCGTCAGCATATCATCGCCCTCGGTTTCTCTCACGGCCGTGGGAGCGTCCGAGCAGCTACAAGCGACGGTGCTTGACCAAAACGGCATAGCACTCGCTGACGCGGTAGTCGCCTGGTCCACCGCCTCCGCCTCCATCGCAACCGTTTCGGCACAAGGTCTTGTGATGGCTGTGGCGGTCGGTTCCACGGTCGTGACCGCCAGGTCCGGCTCTGTATCCGCGACCGCAACCGTCAATGTGTCGCAGACCCCGTTCACCCTCGAACTGTCTGATTCGACCGTGAGCCTCCGAGGCGTCGGGGATTCCGCCCAGCTTGTGGCCGAAGCGACGGACGCGAACGGGAATCCGATTCCGCAACCCTCTGTCACCTGGTCATCGCAGGACTCGGTTGTTGCCTCCGTGGACGATGGAGGTGTCGTGACGGGGATCTCGCTGGGCTCTACAGCGATCGTGGCGACGTCGGGCGCGTTGAGCGACACGGTTTCGGTGATCGTAATACCGTTCGTGCCGACGTCGGATCTGGTTCTTTCGAAGTCGGTAGAGGAGTCTGCCTCAACCTACGGCGACACGCTCACCTACACGGTACGTGTGGAGAATCGAGGGCCAGACGATGCTACCAACGTAGTGATCATTGACTCACTCCCGCCATCACTCACCTACGTCTCCCACGCCACGTCGACCGGCTCGTACGAGATCGCCTCGGGCCTCTGGACCGTCGGAACGGTTGAGGTTGGCGATACCGTTTCTCTCGATCTTCGTGCTTCTGTAGTGGCCGCCGGTCTGGTCACCAACAGGGTGTCCATATCGAGCGTCGATCAGGCCGACACGGTTGTGAACAACGACGAAGCGGTTGCCCCTGTCACCGTCGCCCCAGACACCGTGTCTTCGACTCTGACGATCAGCGTGGACGACAGTAGTCCGGCCGCCGGGGACACGGTCACGTTCACACTGACCTACCAGAATGCCGGCCCCGACGCGCTACCGGGCATCGCGATCCTGAGCGAGGTCCCTCCCGGTCTTGCCATTGTGAGCGCGACCGCATCGGCTGGGGTCTACTCGGACCCGACATGGACACTCTCCGCGGTGCCGCTCAACACCCCCGTGACGCTCCAGATCGAGGCGTCGGTCGGTCTTGCCACGGCCGGGCAAACTTTGACACATGTAGCACACGTCGTAGGGCAGGAGACCCATTTCGATCCGGTACTGGCGGACGATACGGTCTCGACAGCGACTATTGTCGAATATCCGCCCCTGACGATCACGACTTCGACCCTGCCGAACGGTGCGCCGACCGTTGCCTATAGCCAGACGCTCACGGCTACCGGCGGCAACGGCGTGATCACCTGGGCACTCGAGGGTGGCTCAAGTCCACTGCCGGCGGGTCTGAGC
>JBDGVT010000304.1:0-2986 GCA_039585495.1 Gemmatimonadota bacterium
ACGGTCTCCGCGTCCGTGACTGACGCCTCCATGCGGGCGGTGGTCAACTCAGACAGGCGCTCGAGCGCTTGCACCTCGGCTGCGTCGATCTTCTGCGCTGCGTCCAACCGGTGGGCCGTCTCGGCAGAGACCAGATCACGCGCCTGCTTAGACAGCATGGCCAGTTCCTTGGCCCGCTTCGCGTCGGCTTCGGCCTTCAGCAGTGCCGCAGCGGCAGCAGCGCGCTGCGCCTCCGCCAACTCCTCCTCGGTGGTTTTCCCCTCGCCCAACTTGTCGTTGAGTTCCTCCACTGCCTTGGCGGTCTCGTCGAGTTCGTCGCGAAGCTCAGTGTGGGTAGCGATGAGCTTGTGCGCCCGCGCGTCGTACTCGCCCGTGAGCTCGTTGAGCACTTCCAAGCCAGATCCCAGCCCATCCAGGGCCGTGTCTACGATGTTGGCCGCGTCGGTGGCCTGCTGCATGGCCTTGGCGGCACCACTGAGCCGTCCCGCAAGCCCGTCGGCGCCCACCGCCTCGGCAGCCATGGCCAGGGTCCGCACCATGCCGTTGAGCGCGTTGATGACGCCCTGCACCGGGACCATGAGCCCCTGCACCAGGAACACGCCAGCGTCTCGCGCCATGTCCCGCATGCCCGCCATTGCGGTGATGGCGTCGAGGCCCATCAGGCCCAACTTGACCAGCAGGAAAGACACCTTCTCGACCACCGGGGCCAACTCAGCGCCGAGGGTCTGGGCCGCCTGGGTCCCGATGGTGTCCAGGGCTTCGATCGATGAGTTGGCCGCCTGCACGGACTCCCACACTTGGGGGCTCAATCCCTCAAAGCCCTCAAGCTCTCGGAACGGCGCCAGGGAGTCCTCAAGGTCCTCGGCTGCCTGTACAGCCTTTACCGTGCCCGCGACCGCTCCAGCGATGGCGGTGGCCCACGCAGCGATGGCTGCGACCGCGATCAAGACACCAGCACCAGCGACCACCGCTGTGGAGCCCATGCCCTCCATGATCTTGGTCAGCTTCTCGATCTGCTCACCGCTCCCGCCAGCAAACTCAAACAGCGCTTTGAGCCCCTCGGTCGCGTCTTTGCTGGACTTCTCCGTGGACTTGGCTGCCGCCTTCTGCGCGCGGGCGATGCTGCGGGCGCTGGCCTTGCTGGCCTTCTCCGCACGAGTCACGGCACGCTCGACCTTGATGAGGGTCTTCTGCGCAGCGTCACCGCTCAGGTTGGGCAGCTTCGCCAGCTCACGCCTGAGTTGGCTGAGGTCTGCCCCAATGCGTACGGTGCTGTCAGCCATTCAGGGCCTCCGTCAGGCCCTTGGCCAATGCGTCGATCAGTTGGGGCTTGATCTCTTTGAGTTTAGCCCGAGCCGGCCTGAGCGCGTCCTTTTGCAGCGGAGACCGGACACGCACTGCGTCACGACGCCGGCCACGCTTGGTGCTCTTGATATAGCGGGTGTACTTGAGCGGGTTGTAGAGCTCAACGGCAACCTTCCACTGCCCCGGCTCGACCTGGAGCCGGGTGTCCCACGCCTTGAGGGAGTCCCCGCTCTTGACCGGCCAGTTGGGGCGGATCGAGTCGTTGAGCACTTCCTCGGCTGCGCGCTCCATCACATCGGTGACGGGCCCAAGAATCTGCCGGAGGTCCCGCTCAATGCCGTCGGCAAGCGGCCCAGTGATGGTGACGGCGCTTCGGCCTCGGCCTACTCGGATCGCCACGTCACCACCTCACGAAGTCCAGAAGTCCTTGCCCTGCTTAGTGCTACCGGTCTCCGGTGGCGGCTCCCACCGGAGCTTAGCCCACGCCAACAGCCGGACGCGGACAGTGGGCGACTGCGCGAGGAACCACCCCGGCTCCTTGCCCCAGGCGCGCTCGACCTCCATGATTAGGAAGTCGAAGGCTCCGGGGCCTCGAAATTTCCCTCGACCTCATCGACCTCATCGAAGTCGGGCAAGAGTTCTGCGACCGCGTCCAGCGCGATGGCACCAGCAGCAGACACTTCCTCCAGGCTGAGGTCGCGCGCCATGAGCTCGTCCAACACCGCACCGCCATAGGCCAGCGCGTTGAAGTCGTGCTTGACCAGCGTTGCCTCAAGCGGAGCCCACGGGTGGTCCTCCGTGATCTTGAGTTTGCGGCGCTGCTTGCGGTTGAACACAGGCCAGCACAGCCCCAGAGCGGCAGCGATGCCGCGCCGGGGGTTCTTGTCGGCAGCCACCAGCACGTCCAAGGCGGCTGCGCAGCTATCCGGGGTCCGCAGGGCGACCTCCTCCCCTCGTAGGGTCGCCATCACGTCATCGTGACCGTGCCGTAGATGGTGCCGGAGAACGTGACCGTGTTCGGGTCTCCCTCCGACATCGCGGCGGTCACATGAACATCGTCCATGACGATGGTGTGGTCCGCAGCGTCACCGTGATCGGTGCCCTCGACGGTCAGCGTGATCTTGACCGTGTAGACCTCGGCGTTGGTGCCGAGAGTGGAGACAGCGCTCGACTGGCTCCCCTGCTTCAGCATCAGGTCGGTCAGCAGCACGTCGGTCCCGTCGCTGTAGTCGGCCAACTGCGCCGAGAAGCTGACGGACGGGTAGGTGCGCGACGTGTGGCGGACGCTGTTGAGCGTGCCGCGCGTCTCGTACGCGGTGACCTCGTTTTGGGTCGCGCTGAGACCATCGATGGAGAGGTCACCAACCGTGAAGGACGCGGCCACCGAGGTGGGCGTGCCATCCTCGGCAGCGATGGACCCGTCGTTGAGGTTCTTGATGACGGTAGATGCAGCCATCAGGGCACCGCCACTGCGGTCCAGGTGGTCCCTGCGTCTTCACTGACGTAGAGCACCGTGGATGCGCTTGCGGGGTCGGTTCGCATGTACAGGAGAGCCGAACTGGTCCGGCCGTAGGCTCCGGAGGGGACGCCTGCCCCTGCCAGAATCTCGGCGCCGGTCCCCGTCGATCCTGCCGTGTCAGACAGGCGAATGCCCGCCATCTTCAGGATCGCGTCGCGGAAG
>JBDGVT010000305.1:0-3977 GCA_039585495.1 Gemmatimonadota bacterium
CGCCGCTGCCACCTCGAGGCTGCCACTGCCTCGGCTGGCTTCTTCGCGCATCTTTGCGACGATCGCATCCAGTTCGTAATCCGTGCGCATCGGATCGTGGTGTGTGAAGAGCAGTTTCTTCACGCCACCGTCCATGGCGAGCCTCAATGACTGCTCGAAAGTAGAGTGCCCCCAACCCACACGGTTGGGATACTCTGCCTCTGTATACATCGAATCATGGATCAGAAGGTCCGCATCACCCACGAAGTCGACGATTCGAGACTCGAATCCGGGGTCGACTTCGTACATGTCTCCGTCGAGTTCGTTGTCCGGAATGAAGCAGACCACATGCCCGCCGACCTTGATGCGATATCCGATCACGTAGGACGGATGTCGGACCCGCATGACGTCCATGGTGAAGCCCCCGACCTCGTAGCTCCCCTCGTTCAAGTGTTCGAACTCCATGGCCGCGGCGACGACGCTGAAGGGAACGGGGAAGTAGATGGGGCCCATCTGTCCGGCGAAGAGGTTTTGGACGTCGATGTCCTTCTGCTTCGGCCCCACGACCTTGATCGAGTCTTCCGCATCGTAAAGGGGCTGGAAGAACGGAAACCCCTGGATGTGATCCCAGTGGAAGTGGGTCAGAAAGATGTGGACGGCGTTCGGGCCTTTCTCGACCAGATCGAGGCCGAGAGGTCTGATGCCCGAGCCCGCATCGAAGATGATCCTCAGGTCAGCACCGCAGACTTCGAGGCAGGTCGTGTTGCCCCCGTGCCGGACCGTCTCTGGACCGGGCGAGGGGATCGAGCCGCGCGTACCCCAGCAGCGAACCGATATGTTCGAGGATGGAACTTGTTGGAATGCGGAATCCAAGGTTCGGGTGCTCCAGGGGACGGGGGTGGGATTCGCGGATCTCGCTGTTCCAATCTACAGGCGGGCTGACCGCGGTCGCGAGCACTTTTCCGATAGGGACTAACGGGGAACGTCTCGAAAATCGTGATTCTCGCCCTGCGGCAGGCCACTACATAGCTTTCGTCTCCCGGAGTTTCACGCTCAGGATTCCCTCGACACGAATGGACCAACAACCAGGCGCTGTAGCCCAGCCCGGGCCACGCGTAACGCTGACGCGCGAGCAGATCAGCGTTCGCCTCCGTGAGGTCGCGCTCTCCGGATTTCGGAGGCGGTACGCGTGGATGGCGGCGAGTACGTCTTCGACGAGGGTGAGCGGGGTGATCACTTCTACATCATCGTCCACGGGAACATCGAGCTCCGAAAGTCGACCGGTACTGATTCGCGTAGGCTCGCCGTGCTGAAGGCGGGTCAGGCCTTCGGGGAGATGGCCCTGTTGAACCAGACGCCCCGATCGGCGTCGGCCTATGCGCTCGAGGACACGTATCTGCTGTCGGTATCGCGTGCGGCGTTCAGTCGGATGCTTGGAGGGGACACTCTTTCGGTCCGTCTCCTCAAGAACCTGTCCAAGGCGCTTTGGGCGACGTCGGTGCGTCTGGCTGCACAGCAAGCCAAAGTGGCATCGACCGACAACGACACCGGCCACGAGACGCTGGCCGAATTCAATCGGCTTCTCAGGGCCCGACTTCTGCCTCGTGTGACGCCACGCGTGAGTGGCTACGACCTGTCCGCCTCGACGCTGGCACCCCGACAGGGCTCGGGATCGACCGCCTGGGACTGGTTCGTGCTAAAGGACGGGCGCCCGGCTTTCGCGGTCATGAAGGCCTCGCAGGGCGATCTCTTTTCGGCCCAGCGCCTGGCTGCGGTACGTATGCTTCTGCGAAGTGGGGCCAATGAGCGTCACGCCACACTGGGCGCGATGATGACCAAGGTGAACCGCAACCTGCGGGCGGGATGGATCGAGGGCCTGTCGGGCCCGGTCATGGTCGGCATCGCAGCCCTCGCCGACGGCGCTGCGGAGTGGGTCGAGGCGGGACCGATGACCGGTGTGATCGTTCGGGCCAGGGGCACGGCCGAGGATCTGAGTACACACGCCCCGGCGGTCGGGCAGGAGGCGGAGCGCCAGTACGAGTCGGTGATGATCGTGCTCGGTCAGGGAGACCGGATCGTCTCGATGACCGATACGCACGCCGAGGCCGCCCGCACCGTGGCGTCCGTGCTCGTGGACGGACATGTGTCAAATTCACGGGACGCGCTGGCCAAGGTGCTCGGCCAGCTCGAGCCCGTGTCCAGCGCAGGAGCCGACCCGTCGGACGTGAGCGCGACGGTCATCACGCGGACCTCGACTGCTTGACCGACTGACCGACATCGGTCCCTGCGTTACCTTGACGGTCCGTTTACAGATACACGAGGAACGACCCATGGCAGTGACGGAGAAGGACATCCGTACCGCGCTCAAGACAGTGAAGGATCCCGAGCTGGGCCTCGACCTGGTCGTCCTCGGGCTCATCTACGACATCGACATCGAAGGAAACGACGTGAAGGCAACGATCTCCTTGACGTCCCCCTTCTGTCCCGTGGCTGGCCAGATCGTGGAAGACGTACGGCAGGCGATCGAGGCAGTCGAAGAGGTCGAAGGTGCGGAGGTTGAACTGACCTTCGATCCTCCGTGGACGCCTGAGCGGATCAGCCCCCTCATCCGAGCCTCGCTCGGACTCTGAGGATAGATTCAACACACATCAGACGCCCAGCGCGGGCGAACGCGGCATAAAGACGAGGTGACGATGAGCCGTTTCAGTGACGAAGAGCTCAAGAAGAAGGTCCAAGAAGGCTTCATGGTGGAGAGCCTCGAGGACATGACCGAGGGCTACAGGAAGGCGCTGGCAGTCCAGCTGACTGTCCAGGCCGACACCGAGCTAATGAGCGCGCCTTCGTACTGGATGGCCGCGCGGTATGCACCCTCGACGAACACGCAGGTGAGCGCCCACGCCATCATCCAGGACGAGCTGGCTCACGCGAACATCGCGTACCGCCTGCTCGAGGATATCGGCGAGTCCAAGGAATACCTGGTCTACGGGCGCCAGCCTCACGAGTTCAAGCACCCGTACGG
Organism: Gemmatimonadota bacterium; assembly: GCA_039585495.1. GTDB lineage: Bacteria > Gemmatimonadota > Gemmatimonadetes > Longimicrobiales > Gaopeijiaceae > UBA2589. The sequence continues at coordinate 2,999 of JBDGVT010000305.1, forward strand.
ATTCGACCAGCCGCTCGACAACTGGGCTGAACTGGTCGTGGCGACGGGGTTCTTCGATCGAGCGGGCATCACGTTGCTGACCGACGTGCACGAAAACACGTCATACGGTCCCCTCAAGAGAGCTCTGGTGAAGATCGGAATGGAAGAGACGTTCCACCTCCGACACGGCGAGGTCTGGATGCGTCGGTTGTCCAAGGCCGGAGGTGAGGCGAAGGAGATGGTGCAGCGAGCCGTGGACTGGATGTTCCCCATGACGATCGAGTGGTTCGGCCTGCCGGACGACCGGAAGCGGCACTCGGGTCAGCTCGACTACAAGCTCAAGGGGCTCACGAACGACCAGCTCAGGCAGGTGTGGATGGCGTCGACGGTCCCGTTGTGCGAGCAACTCGGACTCAATGCTCCCGCCCACTACGACGCGGAGCGAGAAGAGTACGTGCTCGACTACCCGTTCCCTTGTCAGTACGACGCGATCGAGAAGCGTTGGGCGTTCGACGAAGGCGAAATCACGTGGGAAACTGTTTTCGACCGGTGGAAAGGGCGGGGTCCCATGAACGAGATCTACGTGGAGTCCGTTCAGCGTTCGCGCCTCGACGTCGAACGTTGGCTGAACGGGAAGGCAGCGGCCTGAGGTGAGCGTGGCATCCCTTCCGGTCGTGCGGCGGCTCGACGCCGGATTGCCCGTGGCCGTGTCGATCCACAAGAGTGGCGGTCGGGACGTCTGGTCCGCTCCGCTCGAGCATCCACCAGAGGACGCTGTGCAGGCGACGTGGAGAGCGCTCGACGAGGTGCTCGATCCCGAGATTCCGATCAGTCTTCCGGAACTGGGTCTGATCTACGGAGTCGAGGTGGATGGCGGCGTCGCACGTATAGAGCTGACATACACGGCGACCGCATGCCCCTGCATGGAGTTCATTCGAGAAGACATCACGGATCGGCTGGAGTCCGAGACGTGGATCGACTCCGTGGAGTTGATCGAAGT
>JBDGVT010000306.1:0-4721 GCA_039585495.1 Gemmatimonadota bacterium
CTACCTGTGAGAGCTCGTTCGCATTCCATGACCACGAGTTCAAGACGACAACGGCGAACGCCATCGGCCCCGCCCGCGAACCCACGTTCGGTTCGCACATGAGTGTCACTGGAGGTAAGAATTATCGTGAAACGAACGCTTCGAGCTGCATCGGCAATATTCGTGATGGTGGGCCTGTTGGCCGGAACCGCCTTCGCACAACCCTATACCCAATCCCCCTATCTCGACGCGCGCGTCGCCAGCGGTGATCTGCCCCCCGTAGAAGAGCGCCTCCCCGAGACACCCATGGTCTACCCGGTCACCCAGGAGATCGGGGTGTACGGCGGCACCTTCAACGTGTTCGCCGTCGACAACTTCCCCTGGAACGCCCTCACCGAAGAGCCGGCCCGGGGGCCTCTGGCGCTGCTGATGACGCAGGACAACGATTTCCTTCCCAACATCGTCCTCGACTTCGAGCAGTCCGAGGACTTCACGACCTTCACGCTGCACCTGCGCCCAGGCATGCAGTGGTCCAACGGGGATGCGTTCACCTCCGAGGACTTCACCTTCAAGCGCGATGTCATGCGCGACGACGGCTGGCAGAACATCTACCCGGAAGGCGCGTGGGTCGAGGCGCCCGATGAGCACACGGTGATCCTTCATTGGGGCGAGGCCCGACCGCGAGCGCTGCTGGATATGATCCACTGGCGCGGCGGCGAATGGACGTTGTTCAACCCCAGCAACTACCTCAAGACCTGGCACATCGACTACAACGAGGACGCCGAAGCGCTGGCCATGGAAGAGGGCTTCGAGACCTGGGAGGAGGCGTTCAGGTGGCACTACTTCTGGCGGCCGCTGAACGACACCAACAAGCCGACCACCCAACAGTGGATGCCCTCGGAGTTCACCACCACCGCCAGGCTCTACGAGCGCAACCCCTACTTCCACCAGGTGGACGCCTCCGGGCAGCAGCTGCCCTACGTCGACGAGGTGCTGTCGCAGATCGTCAATCCGGATGCGTTCAACCTGAAGGTCGTCTCCGGCGAAGCGGACCTCGCGTACCTCCGCACCAACGTGGAGAACTTCACGCTCTACAAGGAGAATGAGGCAGCCGGCAACTACGTGGTGAACCTCCTTCCCTCCTTCGAGAACGGTGCGGTCGTGTACTACTTCAACCAGAGCCACCCGGACCCGGCGAAGGCCGAACTCTTCACCAACGCCGACTTCCGGCGGGCCATGTCGGTTGCGATCAACCGCGATGAGATCAACGAACTGGTCTTCCAGGGTCTTTCCAAGCCGCTCCAGTTCACCATCACCGAATCCGCCTCGTTCTACCAGTCCGAGTGGGGCGAAGCCTGGACGCAGTACGATCCGGACCTGGCGAACCAGATGCTCGACGAGCTGGGCCTGACCGAGCGCAACAGCGCCGGGATCCGCCTGATGTCGGACGGCAACCCGCTGACGATCGTCAATGAATTCGTTGAAGGATCGTTCGCTGGCGCCGCCACATCGGTTCAGGAGCTTGTGAAGGAGTACTGGGCCGCCGTCGGCGTCAATCTGGAGGTCAGGGTCTGGGGCGTTGGCCCCTGGCCGGTAAGGCTCCAATCCATGGAGTGGGACCTCCACTCCAACAAACAGAGCAACGGGGAGATGTACGGAACCCTCCTGAGTGAAGATACGATCGGATTCCTCAACGAACCCTGGGTGATCTACCGCGCGGCCCGTGCCGATGTCGAGGCGGGCAGAAAGACGCTCGCCGACTTCGAAGGCGGAGTCCTGCCGGGCAATGAGCCGCCGCCCGAGATCGATGCGCTGCTCGACATCCGCGAAGATCTCCAGCGCACCGTGTTCGGCAGCCCCGAATACACACGTCTCGCCACGGCGTACTACCAGCAATTGGCGGACGAGACCTATGCCATCGGAACGGTGGGGCAGACCCCGCTGGTCTTCATCTCGAGGCCCAACATCGGGAACCTCCCCGAGCAGTTCCCGCCCTGGATCGAGTGGGGTGGAGACCTGAACCACTACAGCAACCAGTGGTTCTTCAGGCCTGATTAGGTAGCACTACGCCGCGATTTCGCGGATAGCGATCGGGGGACGCCTCCGGACAGCCTTACCCAAGGCGACCGGAGGCGTCCCCTCTTCTCGAGACTGTCATTCGTCGGATTGCTCCGAAACTGGAAGGATTGATCTATGGCGCAAACCACCAACACCCTACTCGTCCTCGACACCAGAACCGTCAGAGAAACGCAAGCTCTTCATCTCGAACTTGGTCGGCCCGAGAAGAGCCCCCAGAACCCCCTGTTCGGCGAAGAGTATTTCGCCGACCCGCCAAAGCGCTGGGAAGTACGCTACGACAACCTCTACCCGAACGTGACCTTCGACGAGAATGAGGACCTCTTCAAGCTCTGGTACAACGTGTTCATTCGGGCTGGCGCGAGCGAGCAGACACCTCTCAACGAACGGGGCCGGGACCCCTACTGGGGCGGTGATGAGGTAAGAGATGGCCTCCTGTACGCGGTCTCACCCAACGGGATCTCCTGGACCAAACCCGAGCTCGGGCTCATCGAGTACGAAGGATCGTCTGCCAACAATATCGTCATGACCACCGACTCGCACGGCGCCCACGGCACCGGTGTCCTGGTCGACCCCGCCGACCCCGACCCCGCGCGGCGCTACAAGGCGTTCTTTCGCCAAGCTACGGCCCGCCGAATGGCGGTAGCGTTCTCAGAGGACGGCCTCGGATGGTCGGAACCCGTCCTGTGGCCGGAACACAACGCGGTGGGAGACACCCACAACCTCACCATCTGGAGTCCGGAACGCGAACGCTATGTGGGCATCACCCGCAGCTGGACCGGCCGGGCCATCGACGAAGGGGTGCGGGTCGCCATGAGGACCGAGAGCCGCGACTTCGTGCACTGGACCGACCCCGTGCCGGTGCTCCAGGGTCGCGACGCCCACGACCAGATCTACTCGATGCCCGTCTTCCGGGTCGGCTCACAAGGGCGACCCCGAAGCCCCTGACTGGGACACGGTCGACACCGAGCTGGCCTGGAGCCCGGATACCGTCACCTGGAACCGGATTCGGCCGGGCCAGCCGCTCATTCCTCGGGGTGAGGGAAGCTACCCTGACGGAGCCTACGACTGCGGTTGCATCTACGCGGGGGCGCCGCTCCTGGTCGGCGACACCCACCATATCTACTACGGCGGCAGCAACGGCTTGCACAACAATTGGCGCGAGGGCACGTTCAACCTCGCAACGCTCCCCAGGGACCGTTTCGCCGGCTATGCTGCCGTTGGGGGCGATCGCGGCCGCCTCACGACCGAAGCGCTGGTCCTGGGTGGAGGCGACATAGTGGTCAACGTCGAGATCGCCGACGGGGGTTCACTCCGGGTCGGCGTAACGGATGAGTCCGGACGCTTCATCGACGGCTTCGGCCTGGAGGACTGCGACCCGATTCGAGAGGGCGGCCTGGATATCCCCGTAGCGTGGGAGAAGCCTGCAGAAGCACTCGCCGACCGCACAGCGAATCTCGTGTTCGAGCTCCACGAAGCGACGCTCTATGCGATCTCGGGCAGCGTGCAGCTTGCGTAACGTAACCGTGCCGGAATCGTAATTGTTATGCCATTCATGGTCATGTGTCCCTACGGACGTGGGGGTTCAAGTCCCCCCTTCGGCACCACGGAAGTCCCCGCAAGCGTTCGCACGCCTGCGGGGTTTCGTTTGGGCGGCGGCGGAGTACCCCTCCGCTGCGGGTCCCTCTCAGTCGATCCGCTCGATCACGACCATGGCCACCGGATCGCTCCATCCGTGGACGCCGGGCAGCAGGTCGTTGCCACCGGCAACACCGGGGTGCGCTGCGATGACGCCACCCTCGGCCAGGGCCGGGTCGCTCATGCCGGTGCCCGGGTCATCGCTGCCGACGCCGATCAGACCCTGGCAGGGGGGCACGATGTCGGCGAAGTCCTCGCTATTGAGCTCGGTACCGGCGTCGTAGGCGTTGGCGTACACCTCGACCACGCCGCCGAGCTGCTCGGGCAGTTTGACCCGGTCGAGACCGGTGAAGCCGTCGTTGCTGCAGATCAGCATCGACGCGAACGAGACAAAGCGCGCGCCGCGCTGGGCGCCGATCTCGGCCGAGACGGTCGCCTGCGGTAAGAGCGGCGGGACGGCGCCGACGGCGACGACGGTTTCGGCCACCTTGTTGCTGGCGCCCAGGGCGGCGAGGGCCGGTGCGAGGTTGCCGTTCTCGGCGATCTCGCGGATCCCCTCGCTGGCAACCTGTCCGACCTCGAACAGCGCCACGGCGCTCTGATGCGTGGCGATCAGCGGCGGCGTAAACGGCTGGCCGGTCGTCAGATTGGTGAAGGTGACCCGGTAGCGGGCGGAGGCCGCCTGGGCATCGAGCAGCCCATCGGGAGCGGTCGAGCAGGCGGCGATCAGCAGCGGCAGGGCTAGCAGGGCTAGCGTCAGGACCAGGGGGGATCGGGCGGTCGGAATTCTGAACGGCTTCACAAGGGTTCTCCCATCGAAGTACGGTGGTGGCGTCCGAGCCGCGGACGGTCCGGGCGGGGGTGGCGTAGCGTCGTGCGCGCATCGGCCGAGGTCAGCGGAGTGCCGGCGGCTGGATCGGTCGTTCGACGCCCGAGCCTACGGCGCAGCGGTCACTCCGTCATCACGAAGCGCTCACGAAAGTGTCACGACCCGAGCCATCGGCCTCCCCTTCAGTGATGCGCCCCGT
>JBDGVT010000307.1:0-7676 GCA_039585495.1 Gemmatimonadota bacterium
CTGTTCCCTTGGTACGCATCGATGCGCTCCTTCGGTTGTGCTAGTCGGAGCTACGATGACACGTACTTCCCGACTGCTTGGCATGCGCGGAACATCCGCGCAAGAAAAAGGGGGGCGCCGGCCTCCAATATCGAGACCACCGCCCCCATCAGAATCTGTTCGCCCCTTTCGGAGCTGACAGTGTATGCTCGCGGCATTTGATGGCGCCGTCAACGCACCGGCCAGGGATGAGGCGCCACTTGCTGTCTCGCGATTATACTGCCGTGGCAGTTAACTGACGAGCACGCAGTGCGCTCGACCAGCACTTCCGTGCCAGTAGCAACCGCTCGTTAGAGAGGGGGCCCACCGAGCATGGATAGCGACGGGTCGAGACCTCACGCGGCTTGTTCTTCCCCCCCGTCGAAAAGATCATCTTTGACGCGGGGGCCATGGTGGCCTGCTCGGGGACACGAACTCTTGATGGAGAGGGGCAATGACGAATCCGGCGGATACCGGTACTGAACTCACTCGCCGCGAGTTCGCCCTGGGGGCGAGTGGAGCACTGGGCGCCCTTGCGGTCGGTGGCGTAGCGGCAGGCGCTCAGGTAGACGACACGAGGGATCAGACCGCTGAGCTCGGCGCCTTCGACGTTCCCGCCGGGACCAAGCAATTCACCTACCACTCCATCATGAACAACGATGCCGTCCGACTCGAGATGCCGGTGGGAGTTGTCAGCGGCAAGACAGAAGGTCCCACGTTGATCGTCACAGGTGGCCTGTTCGCCACTGAGTACTCAGGAGTGGAGGCGGCCACGCGCATGTACCGGGACTTCGATCCGGACGCGATCACCGGGCGGGTAATCATCATCCCGGTCATCACGATGGACGCGTTCCGGTTTCGCACGCCGATGTTCGGCTTGAACGCCGGCGTCAGCCCGATGGACGGCAAAAGCCTCAACAGCGTCTTTCCCGGCGACCCCAACGGCTCGGCGACTGAGGTACTCGCGCACTATCTATTCCAGGAACTCGTCGTGAAGTCGGACTATCATATCGATCTTCGAGGGGGCGACCTGGCGGAGTCCCACCTGATCCACTCGATCCATCCCAGTAACGCGTCGGAGCGGGTGAACCGAATTAGCGAAGAGATGTCACGGGCATGTGGCTTCGAGTACTTCCAGTCACGCGAGGTGGACCCCAGAAGTCTGGTCTACGAAGCTTCCCGGGCCGGGGTTCCGAGCATCATCACGCAGTGCGGTCTGGGCTACAAGACCCAGCCGGAAGAGGACTTCATCAACTCGCACATCCAGGCCGTGACCAACAACCTGAAGCATCTCGGAATGCTGGGTGGGAGCCAGGTGGCCCACCCCAGCCCCAAGGAGCTGAGCCCGGACTTCGATCAACTGCGAGCAACGACTTGCGGTGTGTTCCAAGGGATCGCAGACCAGGGCGATCTCTTGGTGGAGGGTCAGTGCACGAGTTGCTCGTACGGCGCGTCGTGTTTCAGGGCGACTTGCTCTACAACCTGGTTCAGTTCCGCGTATGAAGTGGCAGCGGGCTAAGAACGCCCCAGGGGTGCACGACCACCGGTATAGAAAACGTACTCGTCGTTGTCACGCTACTTTGCGGCCACCACGACGCTGGACGGGTCCCCAGCAATGGGCGGACACGGAGTCCACGTGGGACTGGAACACTCCGCTGTACCATTCCCGTCGCTCACTCCAGAATTGAGTTCGCCCTGGTAGACATGCGCCGCCTGAGTAGCTGCGATCCCACCCCTCCCACTCGGACAGCAGCAATTCCTTGTTAGGCGCCCCCGCCCCTTCGCCCGAGGTGCGCATCGACCTCGTCGATGACCACATCAAGCTCACCAGCCCACGCCTCGAGCAGGCCGATGAACATTCCAGTCAGATCTCGTGTCCCACGCAGGTCGGACCGGAAGCGATTCACATCACGACGGGTGGAGATCGTCAGACTGCTAGTCACCCGATCCCAGGACGCTGGCACCGACGAACGGGCAACATCCGTGACCCAGTCATCGTAAAGTCGGCCATTGTATTCCAGCCTCACATTCAGGTTCTCGTACAGGTTGGCCAACTGCGAAACGAGGACCGGATCATCGAGATCTGTCAGCTGGGCGGATGCGACCATCGTCGTCCATGACGAGTTGCGCGGAAACATCGTACGGTTGACCGAGAACAGCGTCTGCAAGTCAGCGGCCATCGAGTCGGCAGGAATCGCGGTCGGTGTTCTCAGCCAGCGATCGATGCGGTCGTGACGGACGCGGCGGTCTCGCTGCGCTTCGAGAATCTCATCGAGGTCGACGCGATCTTGAGTGAGCTCAGTCCGAAGGCTCCGAAGGGCGTCCTGAGCATCAGCTCTTCTCCCCCGGTCGTCGGACAGGCCCTCGAGAACTATGGCCAGATACCGACCCGATCACCACAACGGCTTCGAGAGCCAGCTTCTTCCATGGAATGGGTGTCTTGATCGACCACCTCTCCGTTCTCGTGGCGTCTAACGTCTCGCGATTCTACTGCACGGCCGGTCCGCTGACGAGCGCACCCTGGCCCTATGTCGCGTCCCAAACAGGGACCTCCAAGAACGAGGCAAGTGCGGTGGCATCCCCGTGAAGTGCGTCCAGGTTACCGTGATCGACCACGTTGATTCGGGTGCCATCGTCTCGAACGAGATTTAGCTCGTAGCTGTAGTAGGACGAGTCCTTTGATGTGCAGCGCTCAGAGATGAGTTGCAGCGCATGGATTTCGTCCAGTGCCGTGGTCTCCTTGTGACCGTGCCTGTTCGACAGTTCGTGAGGCGCTACGCGCCCTCGCCAGTACGCGCCTCTTCGTTTGTCGAACACGATGGGGGCCGAACCGCTGCGTAGCATACCGCCCCCAGCAACGGTGAACACGAGGCCGACGATCGTTGGAATGATGAATGGAAGCGCCGACCCTCCGTCCAGGGAACTGGCCACTCCTGAGAAACCGACGATCGACATGCCCACCAAGACCGTGACTCCGACCACCAGGAAGACGCCATAGAACGCCAGAGCTCCCCCCGTGGGACGAAACTCGAGGCGGAAGGAGTCGACCACGACGAGTTTGTGGGTACCGAAACTCGCACCACCACCCTTCGCTGGGCCCCAGCCGGTTCGCTCGGCGATCGGGTCGCCCAGGACCGACGGATCGTAGGGAGTCGGCTCGATCTTCAGGTCCTTCAACTTCTCGAGCAGCCTCTTGAGCACTGATCGTCCTCCCGATGGTTTCCGCTTGTTAGGCCGCCGGGTCTTACAGCCTAGTCGCCTACATCCATCCCAGCTGCTTTAGGGTGACGCCGTCGTTCCAGATCTTGGTCATGTGGCGAATCCGGTCCCCCTCAAACTCCATCACGTACACGTAGTCAGCTTCCGCCCTATTGCCCGTCGGAGGCACCGGACCGCCCTCGCCCGTATGCGTACCGCTGAACACAGCGAACGCGGATACGCTGTTGCGAGCCTCGTCCACAGCGAATGCCATGAGCTTGTAGGTGCCGTCTGGGATCGGAGTTAAAAGACCCTTCATCCACTCGGTATACGACTCTACCGTGTCGATGCCCTCAAGTGCGCCGGCTTGGGCCGAAAACGTAGCTCCGGCGTGGCAGAATCCTTGGCAGGATTCCCAGCCTCCACCCGTCTCGCAGGCATCGAAGAACTGTGCGGCGGACTCTCTCATCGAACTCATGTCGGTTCCTGGTTCATTGTGGACTCCGAACCGAGGCTCGGAGCATTGCGCGTGTCATAGGGCTTCACCGCAACATAGTGATTCTCTTTGCTCACCGCGGCCTGACATCTCGTGATTCTACTCCACGGACTGGCCGCGGACGAGCAGGCAGTGCTCCCTTCTGGCTCTTCAGTGTCTGTAGCAATCTCTTGTTAGGCCGTCACCCATCTCTCAGCCCGGCACCAAGGCGAGGAAAGCCCCCACCGGATCGCGAATAACCGCAAACACGTACTCGCCGTCAGTCCCCTTCCTCGCCTCAACCATCTCACCACCCGCCTCCTGCACCCGACCAAGACTTTCGGCGAGGTCCCCTACGGGTAAGCAGATCAACCACACGGGCGGTATGGCTTGGTTCACCCCACGCGCATGGCAGACGCCGGCCACCGCGGTTCCGTCGGATGTGCAAAGGGCGTAGTCGGCGTACCGCTCCCCCGCGTCTTCCATCTCGACGTCCTGCACGGACCAACCCACCACATCTCGGTAGAAGTCCCGAGTCATGTCAGGCGATGCCCCCTCGCGGACCGACTCGATCGCCGGAGAGGCCACGATGGGGATGATCCCGAAGGCGGCCCCGTTCGGATCGAGCAACACGGCCCATTGACTCTGTCCACCGTCATCCTTCTGGTGCATAAGTTCACGCCCACCCAGGGCTAGAGCTCGACCAGCGCTGGCGGCGACATCAGCGACTTGAATGTGGGGCATCCATTGGAGTGGCAGGTCAGCATACTCCGGGTCCTGTTTCCCGAGGCCGATGATCGGCATGCCGACATTGTTCATCAGGTCCTCGCGCCACAGGGGACTCTCCCCTGTGGTCAGCACGCGTGAGTAGAACTGCAACTCCCGCTCGTGTTCGGGCACGGCGATGTCGGCGGCGACTACCGCACCAACGTTTGAGGCATGAAGGTCAGTCACGGTTCACGTCCTTGGTTCACCCCGCGACGCACGGCCACGGGCGGCAGGCGGCCCAACGGATTGCGATCCTGCTGCACGGCCCGCTTGCTGACAAGCGAGAAGCGCGCTGGGCACGTGCCGCTCAAGGTCCCGGAGTTGGCTGCGTTCGGAGTCACGCGCCCGGAGTTCCCCGAAGGGCTGGGCTGCGGCTCGTCCCTTCATACCATTGCCTTTGTGTGGCTTGCACAAAAGACAGCCCGCGCGCCGGTTCTTTGGTCGACCTCGTTTGTGATTCATCTCAAGCCCCATGCAGTCACTCTTGAGCCGGATACCCGCACGACCGCTCGTCGGTGCCCTCTGACGTCTCGCGATTCCGCTGCACGGCCCGCCTTCTGACGAGCACGTAGTGCTCCCCCTAGCTCTTCCATGGCTCTAGCAATCGCTTGTTCGGATGCCGGATGGGGAGGTCAACCTCGGCTCCCTTCCACCAACGTCGTCCCGCGTCCAGATTCGTTAGGTGCCTGACACCAGATTGGGGACGACACGCACTCCAGCGGGCAGGACTATGTCCCAGCTTCCTCGGAACACCTTCCGATCTTTTGCAACGTCGATGTTGGCCGCGACCCTGTCCTGCACGGCCAACCCCGGCCAGACCGCTGGCGGCGAAGGCCAGGAGAGTCCCGTCCCGCAGGAGGCCCGCCCCACGGCCGTGATCCTGGTTTTCGCCGACGGTGGGGGCACGGCCCAGTGGACCCTCGCCCAGTTCGCCGCCGAAGCGAAGGGGGAGCAGCTGGCCGTTCGCGACATGCCCGTGGCAGGTCTGGTGCACACGCGGGGCTGGGACCACGAGGTGACGGGGAGCGCGGCGGCGGCCACGGCATTGGCCACGGGCGCGCGGACGTTCGTGGGGGCGGCGGGCGTGGGGCCCGATAGCCTGCCCCGGGAGTCCAGCCTCCATCTGGCCCTAGAGCGTGGATGGGCCACGGGTCTGGTGACTACGACGTGGGTGACGGACGCCACCCCTGCGGCGTTCTCCGCCCATGTGCCCGCTCGGGACCAGATGGTGGAGATCTTCCGCCAGATGACGGACCTCCCCGTGGATGTCATCCTGGGTGGAGGGCAGGACATCTTCCAGCGTGGCCTCATGCAGGATTCCGTGGACCTCAGGCCGGAGATGGAGGAACGGTACGCGTACGTCGAGTCTGGTGAGGCCCTGAATGCAGCCGCCGCCGGCGGTGCCGACCGGGTTCTCGGCTTGTTCGCGCCAGGAAGCCTTCCCCGGGCTGCAGACCGGACCCCGAGCCTGGTGGATATGACCCGGGCTGCCCTGCAGATCCTGGAGAGGGACCCCGACGGGTTCTTTCTCCTCGTGGAAAACGAGGGTGTGGACACAGAGTTCCACGCCAACTCGGAGAGGCACGTCGTCGAGGCCGAGATGCTGGACCTGGACGCCGCCGTCCGTGTCGCCCTCGACTTCCGAGCGCAACATCCGGGCACATTGGTCCTGGTCACGGGAGATCATGAGACCGGGGGCGTCACCCTCAACAACGACGAAGACCGGAACATCGTCCTCGGATACTCGACGACCTATCACACGGCTGCGTTCGTGCCCTTGTTCGCGCTGGGCCCTGGGGCCGAGCGGTTCGGGGGCATCCGGGACAATGACGAAGTTGGCCGGATTCTCAAGGAACTGGTCGGCGGACCAACTCTCGAATCTCGTTGAAGACCACGACCAGTTGATCCATCTCTCGCCTGTCGCCGTGGCGCGAAAGGATTGCCGCGACCGGGATGTCGAAATCCGTCGGGCTATTTCCACGCTCGTCAGCCCAGCCGATGAGTGACCGTCACCTCATGACTTTCTGTTAACCCGGCCGGCACTCCTCAGCCATCCGTCTTGACTCTTCAGCATCGGTCGACCCGCTCACGTTCCCGCTCCTGGCCTCTTCGACCTTTGACTCCGACGTGAGTAGCGTGATGGTTTCCTGGCTGAAGTCACACGTCAGGGTGAGTTGTGCGTGCTGAGTCCGCACCCTGCATCGATCTCCGTCACGACCCAAGATCGTGTTGGAGTAGGTGCCGAAGCCGGCGACTGAGAAACGGAACTCGCCCGGCTCGCAGGTCGAAAGGTGGTTGAGGTAGTCGATCGCGCCACCCAGTGGCTCGACCCCACTCTCAGCGGCAATGACACCCTCATTCCCTCTTGCCCGGACGGACTTGGGAAGATCGCGGACACGAGGGTGCCATCAACGATGTCCTCAGCCAGGGTGACCGCGAGGCTGATGGATCCTCCCTCGAGGCCATGAAGACTGATCTCGTCGCTCGTGATGTCCAATCCCGCTCCGGACGCCAACCACCGCTCCGTCCACCCAGGCTTGTTTTCCGGAGCCATGCTCGGGTCGGAGGCGATTCTGCTCGCAGTGCCCGCGGCATTGATCACCCATACTCCGCGATATGATTCTGGGACCTGCCCATTGGCGGACCCGGGTGCCCCCACGACCAGGACAGTCGTAACCATCGCTACCAAGGTCTTCATGTCGGTCCCCAAGAGAATAGACGTTGGCGCGCGAGTTGGTTGGTTTGGCGCAACTCGGCGCCCACGAAAACAAGGCCCGCAAGCACGGACAGAAAGCCCACGGCTTCTCGGAATTTCTTCCAGTCCATCTTGCCCCCTACATGCGGTCGAACTCTGATCGGCACGCCCTAACGGCTCGCGATTCTGCTGCACGGGCTGTCTCGTGATAACGCGCGAAAGCCACCGGACTCCCCTTACCGGCAACCCGTGACGGTAGCAATCGCTTGTTAGGCAGCGGACCGCAACGGAAAAAGCAGCAACACGAAGTTTAGAGAGGCAACGAAGAGCTGCTGGATCAGGCCGAATACGAAAATGGTCGCATGTAGCGGCACCAGATTCAGTACTGCCAGAAGGTGTCCCAGGATCGTCGCGATTCCGAGTGCGATCAAGGCACGCTGGCTCGGGGTCGTCTCGGCCGTCTTCGCGCGACGGCCGAAGGCGATGAAGTTGGCCGCGTGTAGCGCCCCCAGAGCGAAGTTG
>JBDGVT010000308.1:0-4582 GCA_039585495.1 Gemmatimonadota bacterium
GGAAGCCCCGAACACCCGCCCCACGTGCGCCAACGCGTCTTTGACGGCGTCACGGAGATCACCACCCGGCTCCAGGCTGACCCGATGCAGGTCCATGGAAACCGAAAAATCGGTGAGGATCGCGTCGGCCCGGTCGAGCACGTCGAAGGCCTCGGGCGTCAGCCCGTCATCCATGTGGCCGAGTAGCCGGGCGAAGCGCTCCGGATCGATCTTCCCGATCGCCAGCGGCCCCAGTTCGACCAGCGCCTGCTCGTCCGCGAAGCTGCTCGCCCCGCGTTGGTGCATCACGTAGGTCCGCACTTCCTCCTCGGCCGTCGCAACCGCCGAGTGAAACGCCTGGACGCGTGGATCGAGTTGGGCGAGCGCCTGGTCCCCCAGGGTGGGGGTGGGAGCAGCGGCGAGTTCAGACGGCATAGCGATCGAACTCCTCGTTCAGAAGATCCATTCTCTCCCGAGCAGTGTGCTTCGGAATCGAACGGGTCTCGTCGTACCTCGGCCGCGAGTCGTCCCGGAAGTAGAGTCCCAGCCGGATCGCGGTCATGTCCTCGGCAAGCCGCCGGGCACCATCGATGTCGGCGGGGTCGTGCGGCACCTTGCTCTTGTAGATGGCGTCCAACGCGGGCACGCGAATCCCGTCCGGAGCGTCGAGCAGTTCGACGATGTCGGGCTGCTTTACGGCGTCCGTGAAGAGGTCGGGCGTGAAGTGCGGGCAGCGCTGGAGAATCCGGACGAACGAGAAGCCCTTGTGGGCATACGCCGCCTGTAGCGTCGCGAAGAGGTGCGCCGGGACCCACTCGGCAGTCTGCGCGACGAACGAAGCATTGGTCACTCCGAGCGTGGCCTCGAGCGGATTCATCGCCGGCAGATAGCTACCCCGCGGCTGCGTGTTGCTCTTGTACCCCTGAGGCGTGGTCGGCGACGTCTGCTTCTTCGTCAGACCGTAGATGTTGTTGTCGAGCAGCAACGCGACCATGTCCACGTTGTAGCGGATCGCGTGGATCCAGTGCCCTGCGCCGATGGAGATGCAGTCACCGTCTCCCATCACGACGAAGACGTCGAGCTCCGGCCGCGTGAGCTTGACCCCCGTCGCGATCGTCAGCGCCCGACCGTGGATTCCATGGAATCCATAAGTGGTCATGTAGTGCGGGAAGCGGCTCGAGCAGCCGATCCCGGAAACGAAGACCGTACTCTCGGGGGCGAGCTGATTGTCGGTGAGCAACCTCTGCGCCGCGGTGAGCACCGAGTGGTCTCCACCCGAGCACCACCGCGCCACAGGTCCCTGATAGTCGTCCATTTCGAAGACTCGGTCGTCTTCGTGCGCGGCGTGCAGAAGGCCACAGGAATCGTGAATCATGCACCACCTCCGTGCGGCATGTGTTGCCGAATCGCGTCGACGATCTTGGAGGGCCTCAGCGGCTCGCCGAGCACGCGCGTCCAGCAATCGACGTCGACCAGCGTGCTGCCGCGGAGCAGCCAGGAAAGCTGACCCCGGCGGCGATTCTGATCGTTGACGAACGGGTCGTCCCGCTCGTCCGAGTAGTTGATCTCGACCGTCATGACCTTCTTGAAGCCCGAGAAGATCTCGCCGAGGCCAGGCGGAAGGGGTGAGAGGAAGGTCAGGTGCAGTGAACTGACGCTGAGACCCTCGTCCCGCGCCCGATCCACGGCTTCCTCGATCGCTCCCTTGGTACTCCCCCACCCGACGACGAGCAGATCGCCTCTCGAATCGCCGTTCACCGTGGGTCGGATGAGCGTGTTCTGGAACGCCGCGATCTTCCGGCTCCGCATGTTACTCGAGCGCTGATTGACCTCCGAGTCGTACGCCACCTTGGAACGTTCGTCGTGGGCCAGACCCGTCACGGTGTGCTCACCGCCGGGCTGCCCCGGGATGAAGCGCCGCGAGATCCCTGTTGCGGGATCCCAGTCGTAGGGACGCACCCCCTCGGGGATCGGCCTCTGGTCAGGTGGTCCGGCCTGCCATTCGGCCGAAAGTTGCGGCCTGGGATAAGCGGAGACTCCGGTTGCTAAGTTGGCGTCGGACAACACGATAACTACGGTCCGTAGCGCCTCGGCGATTCTCCGGGCCGTCGTCATGATGTGGAAGCACTCCTCGATCGTCGCAGGAGCGAGCACCACGTGCGGAGCGTCGCCAGGTTGGCCGTAGATCGCTGCCAGGAGGTCGGACTGCTCGACCTTGGTGGGCAGCCCGGTACTCGGGCCCCCTCGCTGGACGTTGACCACCACCAACGGGATTTCGGCCATGATCGCCAGGCCCAGGAATTCGGTCTTGAGCGCCAGACCGGGTCCTGACGTGATCGTGAAGGCGCATTTGCCTGCGTACGAAGATCCTATCGCCACCCCCGCGGCCGCGATTTCGTCTTCGGCCTGATGCAACACCCCACCGTAGCGTTCGAAGACGTCTCCAAGCATGTGGGAGACACTCGTAGCCGGGGTGATCGGGTACATCGCCGCGAGTTCCATCCCCGCAGCGACGGCGCCCAGCGCGATCGCCTCGTTCCCGTTCATCACGATCATCGACCGTTCGGCGTCGGTCGTCGGGATTTCATAGCGGAAGTCGAGATTCTCTCTGGCCCAGCGATACCCGAGGTTCACGAGCTCGATGTTCCGGTCGGTCACCTCCTGCGCCTTCGTCCGGAACGAGTGCGCGATCTGCTCGTGACAGCGCTCGAGTTCCCGGTCATAGATCCACGCGAGCATCCCCAGAACGAACATGTTCTTCCCGCGCCGCGGATTGTCGACCACGGTCAGGCACTCGTCCTCCATCGGGACTTCGATGATCCGATAGCCCGATTCGGCCAGCTCTTCCATCCCCGCGACCCACTCAGCCTGGATCTTCGGATCCGGGTGCGTGGCCCACATGTTCTCGATGAGAATCGTGGCATCAGGTGCCAACGCGTGCAGTCGGTGTCGCCCCAGGAGAGCCTGCTCATTGAACGCGACGATGACTTTTGTCTCGTCGCCCCAGTTCGTGACCTCTCCTTCACCGAGCCGAATGCGAATTCCAGACGCACCGGCCGGGCTCCGAGGCGGAGGCTCTACCTCCGCGGGGATGATCTCCACCGTCCAGACGCCGTTGCCCATCTTGGCGGACACCGCTCCGAAGATCTGCCCGCACTTCTGGGCGCCCTCGCCGGAGTCCGAAACGATCTCGACCGACTGATCGGAGACCGTAGACGTCGTCACTTCACGATCCGTCGACGTATGCTCGCCGACGGTTGGTAGCTTCACCGCCATCCTTCCCCCTGGTGAGGGTCGGTGATGTGTTCCAGCCGACAGGCTGGTGGCCCAAGGAAAACCTACCCCTCGGCCTGTGGCGGTGATGTC
This sequence comes from Gemmatimonadota bacterium, assembly GCA_039585495.1. GTDB lineage: Bacteria > Gemmatimonadota > Gemmatimonadetes > Longimicrobiales > Gaopeijiaceae > UBA2589. The sequence goes on from JBDGVT010000308.1 coordinate 3,346, forward strand.
GGGAGAGCAAGCCCGCCCGAGGTCGGGATTCGCGTGGAGCCCCGGTGGGGAAAGTCCCTACCGGCGTAAGCTTTAGCTGCCTCCGTCTCCCGAACCCAGCTTGCCCTTCGTCGGGTCGTGGCGCCGCACGAGTTGCTCGATCTCGTTCATGAGCGGGTCCTCACTCACGCTCCGCTCATCGAATGACCCATCCTCCTCGTCTTCCTCGTCCGTGGCCTGCACGACAGAGTGAAGGTTGAGCCACTTGTCGAAGCGCTCACTGCCTCGGACAACAGAGTAGAAGAGCCGAGGCTTCTTCCCTCTCCCCTGCACGAAGTCGAGCGTAATGGCGACGATCGATAGCCAGAACGCGACGAAGTCCTTCGTCCCGTCGAGGGCCAGCTTGAGCTGGAAGATCGCGAAGTCTCGGAACGTCACCTGACGTGACGTCACTTTCATTGGTGTGTTGGGCATATGTCCATTCTACGTCAGAAGCTCTAATGTCGCTGCCCCCGCTTCGTGCGGAGAGCCCTACGTGAGTCGCGGGAAGATCGATTCGCTCTCTGTCTCTCAGCGCAGATCGTGACCCCCGTGTCGAGTACTAAGACCCGAGGTCGTAGTCAGGAACCATTAACCGCAGGGACCGTACGAAGGATCCCCGCCGCTTCAACCCGGACGACAGGAGCCCATGAGGCGACTCTCCCACGCCGGCATCGCGCTGGCCTCTATCCTGGCCGCGCTCGGCCTAGCGCTCGTGGCGCAGGAGGCTCCACCCGCGGTCGGACGTCCCTCGGGCGGGGCGCTCGGACCCCGCCTGGACCCGACCGAAACGCCAGGGCGCTGGCCCTTCTATTGGACCCGCGCGATCTACTCCGGCTACGGCCGCGGCTACGGCCGGCGAGGCGGCGGATCGTGGGCCACCGACTATCCGAAAGCTGATCAGCAGTTCCTCGTCGTGCTCAATCGCCTGGTACGCCTGAACGCCTACGGCTGGGAGAATGCGGTTCATCTGGCGGACCCCGACTTGCGGCGCTTCCCGGTGATATACGCAGTGGAAGTCGGTCGCATGGATCTCACCGAGGCTGAGGTAGAAGGCCTGCGCAGTTATCTGGAGGCTGGCGGCTTCCTCATCGTCGACGACTTCTGGGGCACACGGGAGTGGCAACAGTTCGAGTACAACATCCGGCGCGTGCTCCCCGACAGCCCGATCGTCGACCTGCCCCTCGACCACCCTCTGTTTTCCGCGTACTACGATATC